>NZ_JARWQD010000207.1 GCF_029869545.1 Nocardia wallacei
GCGCAGGGCCGAGGCCAGGGCCAGCGGGTCGCCGGTCAGGGCCGCCCCGTCCTGGTCGGCCTGGTATTCGCGCGAACGCGACACGGCCAGCTTGATGAGCGTCGCGGCGATCGGGCCGAGCAGCGAGACCAGCAGCACCCCGATGATGTTCGGGCCCTCGCCGTCGCGGTTGCCGCCGCCGAACATGCTCGCGAAGAAGGCCAGGTTGGCCAGGCCGGAGATGACCGCGGCGAGCGCGCCCGCGACCGACGAGATCAGAATGTCGCGGTTGTAGACGTGCGACAGCTCGTGCCCGAGCACCGCGCGTAGCTCCCGTTCGTCGAGGATCTGCAGGATGCCGCTGGTACAGCAGACCGCCGCATGTCTCGGATTGCGGCCGGTGGCGAACGCGTTGGGTGCATTGGTCGGGCTGATGTACAGCCGCGGCATCGGCTGGCGCGCCGCGGTCGCCAGCTCGCGCACGATCTTGTAGATGACCGGCGCCTCCAGCTCGGAGACCGGCTGCGCGTGCATCGCCTTGAGGGCCAGCTTGTCGCTGTTGAAATAGGCGTAGGCGTTCATGCCCACGGCGAGCAGGATCGCGATCACCAGAATCGTCGGATTACGGAACATAGCGCCGGCGAACACGATCAACGCCGACATCCCGACCATCAGCCCGAACGTCTTCAAACCGTTCCCGAACCCACCATGCCCGTGCATCGCACTCCTTCACGCCCCCGTCAATAGATCGCGTTACACCAGGTCAACGATAAAACGCGGGGTGAAGTTCCTAGTCGAATTGTGAGCTTTACGGGATTTACCGGCTACCCCACGCGTTCGATGGTGTAGCGGACCAGGTGCTCCAGGGCGTCGTTGGCGGGGCCGGGGGGCAGGGCGGAGAGTTCGGCGTGGGCGATGTCCGCGTAGCCCTGCAGCTTCTCCTTGGCCAGCACCATGCCGCGCGACCGCGACAGCAGGTCCAGGGCCTCGGTGACCTCCTCGTCGGACTCCAGCGGGCGGGCCAGCAGCTTGCGCAGCCGGTCGCCCTCGGCGCCCTCGTCGCGCAGCGCGTACAGCACCGGCAGCGTGTGCACGCCCTCGCGCAGGTCGGTGCCCGGCGTCTTGCCGGACTGCTCGGAGACCGAGGAGATGTCGATGATGTCGTCGGAGATCTGGAAGGCGGTGCCGACCGCGTCACCGAGGCGGGCCAGCCGCTCCACATGCTCGGGATCGGCGCCGGAGAAGGCGCCGCCGAAGCGGCCCGAGGCCGCGATCAGCGAGCCGGTCTTCTCCCACACCACCCGCAGGTAGTGCTCGACGGGATCCTGGGATTGCCTGGCGCCCAAGGTTTCTCGCATCTGGCCGGTCACCAGTTCGGCGAACGTCTCGGCGATGATGCGCACCGCGTCGGGGCCCAGCGTGGACACCAGCCGGGAGGCGTGGGCGAACAGATAGTCGCCGGCGAGGATCGCGATGCTGTTTCCCCAGCGGGAATTCACGCTCGGGGCACCGCGCCGCATCGACGCCTCGTCCATCACGTCGTCGTGGTAGAGCGTGGCCAGGTGCACCAGCTCGATGACGGTTCCGGCGGTGACCAGGTCGGGGTCCGTCGGGCGCGGGCCCAGCTGGCCGGTGAGGATGGTGAACAGCGGGCGAAAGCGTTTGCCGCCGGCCTTGGCCAGGTGCAGCGCCGCCTCCTGCAGGAACTCCTCACCGTCGGACAGCTCGCTGATCAGTAGCTTCTCGACCTCTTCCAGACCGCTGCGCACGGTCGAAGCGAGCTCGGAATCACCGAGATCCACCCCGGCGACCACGGTGGTCTCGTCGCTGACAGCCGATGCGCTCATGCCATCTCCCAAAGCCGGTTCCGTCCCCACACCCAAGAACCTAGCGTGTCGGGGGTGACGTGCCCATGAACGGAGTCACTCTGGGACGAATCAGACAGCGTGAACCGGCGGCACCGTCGACACTCCCGGACCCGTGCTGCAAGTATTGAGCCCATGGGTACAGCGGATGCCGGTACCGCGAGCGGTGATTCAGCAGCGGACGTCTTGCCCCCGCACGCCGACGTGCTGGTGGTCGGCGCGGGCCCGGCGGGGTCGGCGGCGGCCGCCTGGGCGGCGCGTTCCGGGCGCGATGTGCTGCTGATCGACGCCGCGGTGTTCCCGCGCGACAAGACCTGCGGAGACGGCCTGACGCCGCGGGCGACGGCCGAGATGGAGCATCTGGGGCTGGGCGACTGGGTGCGCGCGCACACGGTCAACCGTGGCCTGCGGATGACCGGATTCGGCCGCGAGGCCCTGCTGACCTGGCCGGACGGGTCGTTTCCGGGGTACGGAAGTGCCGTTGCCCGAACCGAACTCGACGACAAGCTGCGCGAGACCGCCGTGAAGTGGGGCGCCCGGATGGTCGACGGGGTGCGCGTGGTCGATGTCGCGCACGCCGGGGACCGGGTCTCCGGCGTCACCGTGCGGGCCGGGGCGGGCACCCGCGAGATCGGCTGCCGGATGCTGATCGTGGCCGACGGGGTCCGCTCCCCCGTCGGCAAGATGCTGGGACGCACCTGGCATCGCCGATTCGCCTACGGTGTCGCCGCCCGCGCCTACATCAGGTCCGCTCGCAGCGACGACGAGTGGATCACCTCCCATCTGGAACTGCGCGATGCCGAGAACACGCTGGTGCCCGGGTACGGGTGGGTGTTCCCGCTCGGCAACGGGGAGGTCAACATCGGTGTCGGATCGCTGGCCACCGAGCGGCGGCCCTCGCACGTCGCGTTGAAACCGCTGTTGCAGCACTATGTTTCGCTGCGACGCGCGGAATGGGAGTTCGAGGGTGAGACGCGCGCGGTGGCCTCGGCGCTGCTGCCGATGGGCGGCGCGGTGTCGCGGGTCGCCGGTCGCAACTGGGCGCTGGTCGGCGACGCCGCCGGGTGCGTCAATCCGCTCAACGGCGAGGGCATCGACTACGGCCTCGAGGGCGGCCATCTGCTGGCCGGGCTGCTCGACGAGCCGGACCTGACCACCCTGTGGCCGGACCTGCTGCGCGCCCGCTACGGCCGCACGTTCTCGGTCGCACGCCGGATCGCCGCGCTGGCCACCCATCCGCGCATGGTCCCGACCGGCGGACCACCGGTGATGCGGTCGAAGTACCTGCAGCGCACCGCGGTTCGAGTGATGGGCAACCTGGTCACCGAGGAGGACGACGACCTCACCGCCCGCGCCTGGCGGGCGGCGGGCCGAGCCTCGATGCGCGCCGACGAGCTACCGCCCTTCACCTGACGGATGCGTGCCGACCGGTGGACTCCGCGCACCGGGGCGAAAATCTGTCGGCACCTCGAGGGATGATCGAAGGGTGACGGATCGTCGGCATGTGGAGACGCCGCCGCTGGATCTGCTGCCGCATCTGCGGCGGGCGCGCGACCTGGCGGACCGCAACTATGCCGAGCCGCTGGACCTGGACGAGCTGGCCGCGGCGGCCGGGGTGTCCAAGTACTACTTCCTGCGCTGTTTCGCGGCCACCTACGGCAAGACCCCGGCGCTGTATCTGGCCGAACGGCGCATCGAGCGGGCCCAGGACCTGCTGCGCGCCACCAACATCACCGTCACCGAGGCCTGCATGCTGGTCGGCTACGCCAGCCTGGGCTCGTTCAGCCGCAAATTCACCGACCTGGTCGGCATGTCCCCCTCGGCGTACCAGGCCAAGTTCGCCGCCGAGGGAGCGCCGCGCATCCCGGGCTGCTACGTCTTCATGCACGGCCTGTCCGACCGCAAACCCCCGGAGTAGAGCAATTTCGGAGAAGCCTCCCGGAGGCCGGGTCTCATAGCCTTGCGACATGGCAACCATTACGAACATTTCCCTGGTGACCGTGTACGTCACCGATCAGACCGCTGCCAAGCAGTGGTACATCGACAAGCTGGGCTTCGTGGAGGTCAACGATGTGTCCATGGGCGACAACGGCTTTCGCTGGGTGACCGTCGCCCAGCCGGATCATCCGGAGCTCGAGGTGACCCTGATGGTGCCGGGTCCGCCGCTGGACGACACGATGGCCGAGGCGATCCGGCGTTCGCTCGGCAACGGGAGCATGGGGGCGTTGGGCCTCAACACCGACGACTGTCAGAAGGCGTACGAGGAGCTCACCGCGAAGGGTGTGGAATTCGTGCAGCCGCCCTCGGAGCGGCCCTACGGTGTCGAGGCGGTGATGCGCGACAACTCCGGGAACTGGCTGGTCCTGGTGGAGAAGCGGGAATTCGATCCCGCGGCGGTCGATTGGTCGCAGGAGTAGGGCGCATCGGCCGTGCGACGGCCGGTGCGGGCCGCGAACCTCTGTCGGCGATGCCTGCAGGCATGTTCGCGGCCCCGTTCGTAGGCGGGCTCAGGATCCGGTCTTGGCGCCCAGCCAGTTCTCGATGAACTTGCGCTCGCTGTTGACCACTCGCTGCTGCAGTTGCTCGGCCAGCGGTTCGATAGCGCCGCCGACCAGCGGGACCTTGACCGATACGGTGCCCGCGACCTCGATCTGGGAACCCTCCGCGGTGGGACGCAGCTCGTAGGTGCCTTCCATTTCGGTGGTGACGCCCTTGGACGCACCGGTGAAGCTGCCCTTGGCGGTGTCGCCCTCGAGCGGGCCCCAGTTGTCGATGCGCTCGAGCTCGAGCTCGCTCTTGAGTACCTTGCCGACGATGGCCGGGATCTTGTCCTGACGTGCGCGTTCGGTCATGTGCACGCGGATGGTGCCCGGTCCGTCGGGGTGGGACAGCGCGAGGGTCGCGGTTTCGGCGCCGTCGAACCTGGCCTGCCACATGTCATCGCTGGTGATCGCCCGGTGAAGCTCTTCTACCGGAACGCTGTAGGACACGGTGAAGCTGAATTTACGGGACATGGGGCACACGCTATCCGAGCCATGTCATAGCCTGGTGCGGTGTCGGAAACCACCCAGTCTGATCAGCGGATCGGACGTCGCCCAGTGCGCTTGCGGCGCACCAGGATCGGCGTCGTGGTGGCCGCGACGGCGGTGAGTGTGCTGGCCGTGCTGCTGGTGCTGGCGGCCTGGCGCGACGACATGCTGATCAATGCCGACAAGGGCGTCACCAGCGCCGAGGTGCTGTCGGCGGGGCGGCTGCGCTCGGCGGTGACGTATGTGACGCCCGACGGCGTGACGCGCAACCCGAAGGTGGGTGTGCTGTATCCGACGAAGCTGACCGCGGGCGAGCGCATCAATGTCGAATACAGCAGGAAGGATCCGGACCTGGTGCGCGTGGCCGGGCGCGACGCGCGGGTCGCGATCATCCCCGCGCTGTCGGTGATCGTGGTGGCCTGGGCGCTGGCGCTGCCGACGCTGTGGCTGCTGCGCCGGATGGAGCGACGCGATCAGCTGTGACCGCACCGCACGTCGCGCACTGTTCGCCCGAACTTCGAGTGCGTGTCACGTCGGCGTGGCGGCTCCGAGTTCCGCGGTGATCACACTCGACGTGTGCGTGTAGCGATTGTCGCGGAGTCGTTTCTGCCGAATATGAACGGCGTCGTGAACTCCGTGCTGCAGGTGCTCGAGCACCTCGATCGCCACGGCCACGAGTCGCTCGTGATCGCGCCGGACACCCCGGGGGACCTGCCTCCGGCGCCGCGCGAGCACGGCCGGTTCCCGGTGCTGCGGGTGCCCGCGGTGATGGTGCCGAAGATCAGCTCGCTCCCGGTGGGCCTGCCGCAGCCCGCGATCACCGCGGCCATCGACGAATTCGACGCGGACGTGGTGCATTTGGCGTCGCCGTTCCTGCTGGGGGCCGGGGGCGTCGCGGCGGCGTTGCGGCTGGATCTGCCCGCCGTGGCGATATTCCAGACCGATGTCGCCGGATTCGCCGCCAGCTACGGGCTCGGACCGGCGCGGCGGGCGGCCTGGGCGTGGACGCGGCGCATTCACATGCGGGCGGCCCGCACCCTCGCGCCCTCCACCGCCGCCGCGGAAGATCTTGCGCGGCACGGCATTCCGCGGGTGCATCGCTGGGCACGCGGCGTCGACACCGTGCGGTTCACCCCCTCCGCGCGGAGCGAGGCGCGGCGGCGGGCATGGTCGCCGGACGGCCGGTTGATCGTCGGATTCGTCGGGCGGCTGGCGCCGGAGAAGCATGTGGACCGGCTGGCCGTGCTGGCCGACGATCCGGATATCCGGTTGGTCGTGGTGGGCGACGGGCCGGAGCGCGCCCGGTTGACGCGGCTGCTGCCGTCGGCGGTGTTCACCGGCGAACTCGGCGGCGCGGAACTCGCCGAGGCATATGCCAGCCTCGACGTGATGGTGCATCCGGGCGAGCACGAGACGTTCTGCCAGGGCGTGCAGGAGGCGCTGGCCTGCGGGCTGCCGGTCGTCGGCCCGGACGCGGGCGGGCCCCGGGATCTGATTTCGCACTGCCGCAACGGATATCTGCTTCCCGTGGACCGGTTCACCGAACTGCTGCCCAGTGCCGTTGCGGCGCTGCAGGATCCGGCCTTGCGCACGCGGTTCGCCGGTTCGGCCCGCAAATCCGTGCTGCATCGCACCTGGCCCGCGATCTGCGCGGAACTGCTGGGGCACTACGCGGACGTGCTCGGCACCGATTCGGGCCACCTGTACCGCAGCGCCTAGAAATTCGGTGGCGGGCGGTGGCGGCGCTGTTCTAGCCTGTGCGGCATGGGAGGTTCAGGCGTGAGCGGCGCATGCGCGATCGGCGCGTACTTCGTGCGGCTGCGCGCAGCAGCCTGGACCCTGCCCGCGCATCGCATCGTTCTCCGCATCCGATAATCCGGAGATCTCGCTGACGGCCGATCGGCCGATTCTCGTGCGCCCCGGCGTGGGTCCGGGCGAATCGACTCTTCCTGATTCGACCGCTCCGTCCGGAGGACACCCATGTCCCGTTCGTTTCCGCGCGCCCGGAATGCGCGCAAGACGTTGTCGCAGAATTTCCTCACCGATTCCCGTGCCGCGGCGATGATCGTGCGTGCCGCCGACCTCGCACCGGAGGCTCCGGTCCTCGAGATCGGGCCCGGCGACGGCATGCTGACCAGACACATTCTCGCGGCCGGAGGCCGGGTATCGGCCTATGAGAAGGATCCCCGTTATGCCGCCCGGCTCCGCCGCCGATACGCGGACGATGAACGAATTCGCGTGTACAACAAGGACTTCAGAATGGTCCGCGCACCGCACGAGCCGTTCTCGGTGATCGCCAACGTACCCTTCGGGATCACCACCGATATCGTCCGCTGGTGCCTCGCGGCCCGGAATCTGATCGATGCCACGCTGCTGACCCAGCTCGAATTCGCGCGCAAGCACTCCGGCGATTACGGCCGCTGGTCCAAACTCACCGTCGAACACTGGCCGTGGATGTCGATCACGGTGGGCGCACGCGTGCACCGCAGCAGCTTTCACCCGGTGCCGCGGGTCGACGCCGCGGTGCTGCGGTTGCGGCGGCGATCCGAGCCGCTGGTCTCCGGTGCCGCCGCGGCCGAGTACCGCCGACTCGTCGACCTCGGATTCTCGGGTGTGGGCGGCTCGCTCGCCGCGTCGCTGCGCCGCGACCATGCGGCCGGCGCGGTGGGGCGGGGGGGCGCCGCCCCCCGGGTAGCCCCCCCCCCGCCCCGGGGGGGGGGGGGGGGCTCCCGGGGGGGCGGCGCCCCCCCCCCCCACCGCGCCGGCCGCATGGTCGCGGCGCAGCGACGCGGCGAGCGAGCCGCCCACACCCGAGAATCCGAGGTCG
>NZ_JARWQD010000208.1 GCF_029869545.1 Nocardia wallacei
TGTGGGTGCTGGGGCGCCGCGGGGTGGGGGGCCATTATTTTCCTCCCGCCCCCGGGGGGGGCCGGGCGGGGGGGCCCGCCGCGCCCCGGCGGCCCCGCCCAGTGCCAACGCGACTGCACACAACGCACGCTGCAGGATGAGTGTGCGGCGGGCGTACCGGGCGGCGAGTTGCGGGACCTGTTCGGTGAAAGTTCTTTTGCCGCAATCGGAGTTGTCGCAGAACAGCCTGCGGCCCTGTAACCCGATCAAGACCTCGCGGCCGGTGATCGAGGTGTCGGACAACCTCCGCCGGTAACGGCTGTGGACCCGGTCAGACGCCATCCCGCAGCCGGGGCAGCCGACTGGGCCAGCGCCGGTGTAGCGGCCTCGATCCGCACTGTTGAACCCGCCGCGCGGATCACCTCGATCCGCAGACCGTCCAGGTGCAGGAACAGAACCTTCATCGGTTCAAGACCAGAGCACCCGCGACATGATGAACTATCAACCGCCCCTTCGCATCCCGAGCCGGTCAATCACGAAGTCTGTGCCAGATCCAGGATTCGCGTTCCGTTGACAGAAAGAATATGAGGCGGTCCGATGATGTAGCTCGACTGGAGAAGATGGCATACGTGAGCCATACTGTCCTACTCGAACGGAGACGGGGGACTGCGGAGGGATGCGCAGTCTGTTGACTGCAGAACCTCAGGGGAGGCGCTGTCCATGGTGGGCCGACCGACGCATGCCAATGACGCGCTCGCGCGCAAAGCCGAAGAGTGGGCGAATGAACTCATTCAGCTCGACGGCCGCAACGGGCTGCTCAATTTCAAGATCACGAAGACCTCCACTCTCGATCTCGACGAGAGCCCCAAATCCGAAGTAGACCAGCTGCTTTCCGGTAAGCCGACCCGGCTGGCGCAACTCTTCGGTGACTCACAACGCTACAACGATGCCTGTACACGGACCCGGAATCTGGTGCGCAGGATTCGCGGATTCAACGAGGAACAGGGAGTCGACGTCGGCCGCCTCGTGTTCGGTCGAGTGACGACGAATGTGTCCCGAAGTGGGGCCCGGCAGCAGCTTCCGCTGCGTGCGCCGCTACTGCTCTTCCAAGTGGCCATCCGCGCCCGGACGGCGGCCGAATCCGACTTCCTCATCGAAGTGGAGCCGGAGCCGGAGGTCAATCCGGTCCTGCTGCACTGTCTCGGCCGCGAGTACGACGTCCATCTCGATATGGACGAGCTGAACGCAATGGTCACCAGCGGTACCGAGCAGGCCGATCCGGAAGTGCTGGTGGACAGTGTCTTTCGCCGTATTGAAGACTCGGCTGCCGAGCAGGGTGTTTCGCTGGGGTTCGAGCGGATGCTCGCTATCGGGGTCTGCAACTACATGAAGCTTCCGATGGTCGAGGACTTGATGTCGGCCGCGCGGCTACTGGAGCAGCACGATCTGATCACACTGCTGGCCGGCGCCTCGCCACTCGGTGCCGACCCGCGCGCGGAAGCCGCGTACCAACCACCCGCACCGGACACGACTCCGCCACGGAACGACTTTCTCGTGCTGGACGCGGATTCGTCGCAGAACGGAGCCATCGCAACAGCATTGGCCGATCGCCACGCGGTCATCGACGGGCCGCCCGGAACGGGTAAGAGCCAGACCATCGCGAACATCATCGCTGCGGGTGCCGCGCAGGGGAAGAAGATCTTGTTCGTGGCCGAGAAGCGTGCGGCGATCGAGGCGGTGACCGACCGGCTGACCGAAATCGGGCTCGGCGAACTGGTTCTCGATATGCACCAGTCGGCTCTCAGCAGCCGTGCTGTGGCAACGCAACTCGCCAACAGCCTCGATCAGCTCGCCCGCACGCCTGCCGTCGATGGTGATCACCTGGACCGGGAACTGGAAGACAGCCGACGACGCCTCAACGATTACACCTTCGCTCTGCACGATCGCCGAGATCCCTGGCAGTTGAGCGCCTATCAGGTTCGGGAAAGTCTGGTCGCCTCGGCGGGTGGGATCGAGACCGCGTGGCATCTACGGAGTCTCGAGCAGTTCACTCCTGAAGGCCGGTTACTCGCCGAGGACGACCTGCGTGGGTTCGTCGCCAACGGCGGGTTGCGGCTCGTGCGGCGCGAATCGCCTTGGTGGCAAGCCGATGTCGCTACCGTCCAGGATGCGCATAGGGTGCTGCTGCTGCTCGACAACGTCGCCGGAAGCACGCTACCGGACAGCCGGTCGCAGATGTGTGCTCTCATCGAGCAGGTAGGGCTGCCGGAGCCGACCGATTTCAGAGGCTGGGACCGCACCTTTACTTTGCTGAGCGGTATGGCCGGCACCGCCGGCAAGCTCGGGCCACGAATCTTCGGCGGACCGCTGAAGGAGTACCGGGTCGCTACCGCGTCTTGGCAGCGACGACGGAAACTACAGCCGAAGCTCGGCCGGCGTAGGCGTTCGAGTCTGCTGAAGGAACTTCGTGCCAATCCCGCGGGCATGACGCAGAAGCAGTTGCTGCACAACGAAATCATTGCGGCGCTGGAGGAGATGCAGGAATGGGCTCGGCTGAGTGGTAGGCCGAACGGGCCGGGTGCCATCGGCGACTTCCGAGTGGTGAGTGATCGGTACGCAAGATTGAAAGACGAGCTCGCCGCGATCGCCATGTCGGCCGGGGTGAGTTTCGAGCAACAGCCGCTGCGGCGTATCGACCACGCCTTGAGCGCATTGGCGACCGACCGCCGGATGGTTCCGTACCTGCCCGATCTGAACGAGCGTCTGGGCCGGCTGCGACGCGCTGGTCTGGAGCCCCTGGTGAACGAGATCGCAACCCGGGACCTCGACGCTGAGCAATCGGTGGCGTTGTTCCGCTACGCCTTGATGTCGACGCTCGAGGAGCAATTCATGCTGACCTCGCAGCCGCTACGGGACTTCCAGCCGGAATCGCACAGTGCCGTGGCCGCGCAGTTTCGCGAAGTCGATCGGCGGCACCAAGCCCTCGCGGTTCGGCGGGTGCTCCGGGCGGTCGCCCGGGCCGCGGCGCAGGCGTGTACTGACTATCCGGACGAATCCACCCTGGTACGCAGCGAAGGGAAGAAGAAGCGCGGGCATCGCCCCGTGCGGCGGCTTGTCGCCGAAGCACCGCATGTGATGCTTGCGGCACGCCCGTGCTGGGCGATGTCGCCGTTGATGGTGAGCAGGGCTCTTCCAGCCGAGCAGCTGTTCGACCTGGTTATCTTCGATGAGGCCAGTCAGGTGCAACCGCACGACGCGATCACCTCGATCATGCGTGGAAAGCGGTTGGTGGTGGCCGGGGACGACAAGCAGTTGCCACCCACCAGCTTCTTCGACCGGCTCGAGGCCGACGAGGACAACGACGCGGACGACGACAGTGTCACCCTGCGCGACTACGAGTCGATCCTGACCGCCCTGCAGCCGATGATCCCGAACCGTCGTCGGCTGCAGTGGCACTATCGCAGTCAAGACGAGCGGCTGATCCAGTTTTCCAACGAGGAGATCTACGGTGACCTCGTCTCGTTCCCTGGCGCGCGGGTGGACACACCGCTGCGACTCGAGATCGTCGATGGCCGGGTTCAGCCGGGAGAGCGGGGATCGGCCGCCGCCGAGGTGGCGCGGGTGGTGGACTTGGTTATCGAGCACGCCGAATCACGACCCCACGAAAGCCTCGGTGTGATCACACTCGGCACGGAGCACCAGAAGAAGGTCGATATGGCGATTCGCCAGATCCGCGCCGACCGTCCGGATCTCGATGAATTCTTCGCCGACGACCGCGGCCCTACCAATCGCTTCTTCATCAAGAACATCGAGACCGTGCAAGGCGACGAGCGGGACGCGATCATCCTCAGCGTCGGTGTGGCGAAGGATGCGACCGGCAGAGTGCGGCGCAACGGTTTCGCGGTGCTGAACCGTGAAGGAACGGAGCGTCGCGTCAATGTGGCCGTGACGCGAGCGAAGCGGCGTATGACCGTCGTGTCGTCGTTTCCACCGGGCGCCCTCGAACCGAGCGAGAAGATGACCGGAACAGAGCTCCTACGGCGATATCTGGACACCGCGTCCCGTGGTGGTGCGGCGGCCGCGGTTGGTCGGCAGGAAGGCGTAGAGCTCAACGCGTTCGAGCGGTCGATCTTCGACAGTCTGAACAGCCGCGGAATCAAGGCCTACCCGCAGTGGGGTGTCTCCGACTATCGGATCGATTTCGCGCTGGCTCACCCGGAGGAACCAGGACGAATGGTGCTCGCGGTCGAGGCGGACGGTGACAGCTACCATCGCACCCACAGCGCCCGGGACCGTGACCGTCTACGACAGCAGCACCTCGAACGCCTGGGCTGGCGATTCCATCGGGTGTGGGCATCGGCATGGTTCGCGGACCCCAAAAAGGAACTGGAGCGCATCTGCGGGGCGTGGAGCGACGCCGTCGCCGCGGCCGACGCGGAACCAGCCACCGAGGCGCCCGCGCCGGAGCTGCCGACAGTGTTGTCGGACAACGAGATACGCCCCAAGCTGCCCCGGCCGCAGGTTCTCGCCGGATTGGGCATCGACAAATACACGCCGGCTCAGTTGGTCGCCATGTTCCGGTGGCGGATGTCGGACGGCATGTTACTCGACCCAGAGGAGCGATCACGGCAGGTGCGCGAGGACCTCGGGTTCAAACGGCGTGGCCGCAAGATCGACGAGGCCCTGCGCAAGGCGCAGGACGAGGCGCAGCGACTGCAGCACCAGGAGGAGCCGTGATGTTCCCGCTCGACCCGAAGACGATCGAACGGCTGGCGCGCATCATCGTCGACGCCGACGGCCCGTATATGCGCACCGGGCGGGAGCTCCAAGCACTGCTAGAGCATGCGGGCTGGCAGAACCCTCCGGAGTACGACGGCTCGGCGAAAGTGCCGTGGCTGGTCGAACAGCTGGACGAGCGCAACGATCTCTCGCACGATCTGGAACTGCTGCTGTGCCGCGTCTGCGATCCTCTCGAATATGACGAGGGTGGGAATGCGGCAAGAGAATTCCGTTATGCGCTGAACGAAGTACTGGCCGCCGAGGGACTGGTGGTGACCGACACCGGCGGTCGCCCGGTGGTCGCCGAACGAGCGCTGGACGGGTCTGGAGCGACGAGTGCCGAACCTCATGACCTCGACGCGCGAGTGCGGAAGCTGATCGGCAATGCCGGCACCGCGGAACTACTGCTCAACCGAGCCGCCGAAGCACGACTCTGCCAGCAGGCCGGCGCCTACACCATGGCGGTCATCGCTATCGGCAGTTTCGTCGAAGGTATGTTGCTGGCCGTTCTCACCGAACGCGACGAGGATTGCCGTAATCATCGTTTCGTCGATCAGAACGGTAGGACGGTCGTCAACCGACAGCCGAACCTGGCATCCCTCATCGACACCGCCCATGCCCGCGGGTGGATCCAGCTGGATGCCAAGACGTTCATGCACACTGTGCGCAACTTCCGGAACTACATCCACCCGGGTAAGGAGCTGGCCGACAAGCCGGATTTCGACGACGACAGCGTCGGATTGTGCTGGGCACCGTTACAAGCGATGCTCAATGATCTCGAGCAACGGTTCGCATCCGAATAGAAGAGAAGTTTGTTGACAAGCATTTCTCGAGGCAGTGTGAATCGAAAGGGACCACCCCCGATCAGACCCCACGCCCGCTCACGATTCGGCCGCCGCCAACAGCTGATCCCGCAAACCACCGACCTCTTCCGTGAACGGATCGTGCGGCCCACGCAGTACGCACAGGTCCGCATGCAGCGGCTCGAGGATTTCCAGAGCCGCCGGATAATCGCCTGTGCCGCCGAGCAATTCGGCGAGATCGCGACGCAGGTCCAGAGCGAGTTCGCTGGAGTCGCCATCGGCGGAGACGACTTCGGCCAGTACGGCACGTAGCGCGGTGAGGCCGCCGTCGATATCGCCCAAGTCCATTTGGCAGCGAGCGGAGATGGCGCGGACTTCCCAGGCAGCGGCGCTGTAGCGGCCTTCTAGGCGGCGATAGGCTTCGGCGAGCGAGTCCAGTTCCGCACGGGCACGGCGGGATTCACCGCCGAGAGCCCAGGCGGCGGCGATGGCGCGGCGCAGGGCAAGAACTTCGGCGCTGTCGGGTCCGCGACCTTCGGCGGCATTGGTGAGGATTGCGGCGAGGGCGTCGGCGGCTTGGTCGAAGCGTTCGTCGCCGAGGAGTTCGTTGTATCGCTGCCACGCCTGACCGATGGCGGTGTCGAGGTGTTCGGCCGTGAGCGGGGCCGTCGCTTCCGCATCGGAGATCTTGAGGGTCTGGGCTTCAGAACGCGGGGATTCGAGTGGGGCATAGGGCCGACGGAAGATCCGAGTCGGGTCGGGCAGGCCGGGCAATTGAGCGTCGACGGTGGTTTCGGCACCAGGCGCGGGTAGAAACGGTAGGAGGCGTTCGTAGACGGTGTAGGCGTCGGCAGGCCGGTCCTGCGGTTGTTTTTCGAGCAGGTCCAAGACGAGTTTCTCGAATTCGGCGGGGATGTCGGGCCGGATCTCACGCAGTGGAGTCGGGGGTTGTTCGACGTGGGCGACCTGGATCATGTACGGCGACTGTGTGTCGAACAACGGTGTACCGCAGACCATTTCGTGGATCACGCAGCCGAGGGAATACAGGTCGGCGCGCGGGGTGAGGCGTAGTCCGTGTACGGCTTCAGGGGACATGTAACGAAAGGTGCCGATGGCTTGTCCGGTGTGGGTGAGGCGGCGGACATTACGGTCGAGAATGGCGGCGATACCGAAGTCGATCACCTTCACCGATCCGTCGCGGGTCAACAGGATATTGGCGGGTTTCAGGTCGCGATGCACCACCGGCAGGGCGTGCGCGTGTGACAGGACGGTGGCGACTTGGGCGGCGACCGAGGCGACCCAGCTCAGCGGCATTTCGGTCCCGGGATCGAAGTAGTCGAGCAGGGCGATGCCGTCGATCAACTCCATCACCAGATAGACGTTCTCCAATGAGGCGTCCAGGACCGCGTCGAAGACCTGCGGCACCCCGTGATGCCGGATGCGGGCGGTGATGCGGGCCTCGCGACGAAACCGTTCGGTGAACTCCTCGACCGCATGCGCTCCGACGACCTGGTCGACACGGATGGTTTTGATCGCGACCGGCCGGTCCAGCACGCTGTCGTAGCCGCGCCACACCGATCCCATTCCGCCGGAGCTGATGAGCTGGGTCAGCTCGTACCGTCCGTCGATCACCTTCGCCATATCGTCCCCTGCTGTGGCGGCGGCCTAGTTTCAGGCGGCCCCGTCGAGCCCGTTCTGCCTTCTGATCATTCTCCATGCCGCACGCCCGAGCTGCTTGTTCAATGTTTGCTTGAACGCCGGATCGGATCGGCTGAAGTAGCGCTTGCCCAGATCCTGCTGAGTGGCGAAGTTGTCGACCATCTTCTTCTCGAACACTTCGGCGAACTTGCCCTGGAAGTCCTCGGGGTTCTCGTTGCCGACCGCGGCGAGCTGCACACCTTCGTCGTCGACGGCCTCCTGGAACTGCTTGGCCACATCGGCTTCGGTGAATTCGGTGCCGAACCGGTCGTTGAACGCCGAGATCAGTTCCGACAGCAGCGATTTCTCCGGTTCCTGCGGTCCGCCTGCGCCGTCTCCGAATCCGGGCAGGGTTTGTGCGCCCTCCGGTGCCAGGCGGATGTCGCTCTCCCCCATCTTCTGCACCCGCAGATAACTCAGATCCACATCGCCGATGTCGACGCCGCCGTCGGCGAGTTTCGGCAGCACGGTCAGCAAATGTTTGCCGAACAGGTGCAGCGCCTCGAGATCCGGATCCCGGTAGGGCACGATCTGGGCGAGGAATCCGTATTTGCGCACATAGTCGCGCAAGTCCGAACGGAATGCCTCGGCGGTTTCGCGGTCGTCCGGATCGGCGCTGCGCAGCAGTTCGGCGAAGCGCGTCTTGGCGGGTTCGAGGTGGATGTAGAGGTCTGCGTGCAGCTTCTGCCACGCGATCGCCGACCCGGCGGCCTTCTCCTCGGCGACAAGATAAGCGTCGGCGAAGGACGCTATCTCGGCGGTCAGCAGGATCGGCGGCACCATCACCTCGTCCTGCGCGCGGTAGAGCAGGTTCGGGTCGGTGGGCATTGCCTCGGCCAGTTCGTAGTACGGCCGGAACGATTTCTGGATGTCGTCTCCGTCGTTGACGAAGTCCAGCACCACCAGGTCGTCCTGACTCTTGCGCTCGTGAGTGCGGTTGAGCCGCGACAAGGTCTGCACCGCAGCGATGCCTTTCAGCCGCTTGTTCACGTACATAGTGGTCAGCAACGGCTGATCGAATCCGGTCTGGTATTTCTCGGCGACCACCAGAATCCGGTACTCACGCTGCCCTTTCCCGCCGGCGTGGGTGGCAATGTCGTCGGCGCGGGTGTAGGCGAAGGCTGCCCGCAGTTCGGACTCTTTGAGGCCGTTCTCCTTCTCTTCGCTGGTCTCTTCACCGTCGTAATCAAGGTTGCCCGAGAACGCCACCAGCACACCGATGTCCGGGTACCGCTCGCTGTAGCCGCTCTTGTCCAGGTGTTCGCGAATGGCACGTCCCATGGCGACCGCGCTGCGACGCGAATCCGTGACCACCATCGCCTTGGCCCGTCCGCCCATCCGCGGGCGGGTGTGTCCGACAAAGTGTTCGGCGATGACCTCGGCCTGCTGCGCCACCGTCGCCGGATTGGTCACCGCGAACCGCGCCAGTAGCACCTTCGCTTTCGACTCGGGCACCTCCCGATCATCGGGGTTCTCATTGACGAGGCGGTAATAGGTTTTGTAGGTGACGTAGTTGCGCAGCGGATCGAGAATGAACCCCTCCTCGATCGCCTGGCGCATCGAATACGTGTGGAACGGCACGTACCGGTCGCCCTCGCGAGTCCCGAACGCCTCCAGGGTTTTCGCCTTCGGCGTGGCGGTGAACGCGAAATACGACAGGTTCTTCGCCTGCCCCCGCGTCTCGGCCTTACGCTTCAACCGATCATCGAGGGTGAGTTCCGTCGCGCCGTCGTCGTCATCGTCGGCGTCGAGTCCGAAATCGCGCAGTACCGCCCGCACCGTGGTCGCCGCATCGCCGGACTGCGAGGAATGCGCCTCGTCCACGATGATCGCGAACCGGCCGCCCAGCAGTTCCGCCGAGTTCTTCTTCAAGAAATCTACCAACGCCGGGAAGGTCTGCAAAGTGATCGGAATGATCTTGCCCTGCCGCTTGGACAACGCGTCGGCCAACTGGGCGGATTTCGAGCCCCGCTTCTCGTCGATATCGACGACCAGGCCCTTCACCTGCTCGAACCCGCCCACGGTATCGCTCAATTGCGCATTGAGATTGCGGCGATCGGTAATAATGATGATCTTGTCGAATACCGGGACGCCCGGCTCCAGGCCCGCCGCCCGCGCCTCCAGATCGATTTCGGCCGGATCGGCAGGCGTGTGCAGATCGGTGAGCCGATGTGCCAGCCAACCGATCGTATTCGACTTACCGGACCCCGCCGACGCCATGACCAGATAGTTGTGTCCCGCGCCGTGTGTCGCGGCATGGGCGGTGAGTTTCCGGACCACGTCCCACTGGTGGAAGCGCGGGAATATGGTGGAGCGCACGGTCTTTCCCGCGGGCCCCTTGGTGGAGCTGGTATGAATGAACCGCTGCAGCATGTCTAGCCAGTTGTCCGGCTGCCAGATCTGCTCCCACAGATACGACGTGGAGTAGGTATGTTTCGCGGTCGGCGGCGGATTGCCAGCGCCACCCGGCTTCCCTGGACCCTCGGACCCCGTATTGAGTGGCAGGAACTGCGTGTGTTTCCCACGCAGCTGAGTGGTGACGAACGCCAGATGCGGGTCCACCGCGAAGTTGGCGACCACCCGATGCCGGAAGATCAGCTCGGTGGCATCGCGGGTCTCCCGGTACTGCTTCTTCGCATCCTCCACATTCTGGCCGGTCAGCGGATTCTTCAATTCCGCTGTCGCAACTGGGATTCCATTGAGCAGCAAAGCCAGATCGAGACGATGCCGCTCATCGTCCGACGTGGTCGAATAGTTGAGTTCCCGCACCACCGTCAGCCGATTCGCCCGGTAGTCGTCCAGCACCGCATCCGACAGCACCAGATTCGGCCGGAAATATACCAGCCGAATCTTCACTCCGTGATCCTTCACCCCCGACCGCAACACCTCGATCAGCCCCTTGCGCTGCAACTGCTGATCGAGCACCTTCAGGAACCCGTGCTGCGCCGCATCCGCATCATCCCCATAGAAACTCAGCAGCTCATCCCACTCCTGCTGCTGCGTAGCCCCGATGAAGGTGAACAACTCCCCCGGATCCAACCCGAGATCCGGGCGATACTCATGCGGATTCCCCTGTCGCCAACCAGATTCCAGCATGGACGCAACAATCGCGTCACCGAACACACTCTCGTGATGGACCGGACTCATGATTCATACCCCCTGGGTTGTGGTTCTTCCTGATGCGGTGGAAACGTCGAATTGGCCAGTTACCGCGGCGGTGATCAGGGCTTGGCGGCGCTCGGCCAGAAGTTCCAGCTGACGGACTATTCTTTGTCTGAGGCACTCAACCGACAACCGCGACGAAGCCATCGAGGCGACGAAGTTCTTCTGATCGACTAGTGGGACAAATGGAATCGGCCACGCTTTGACCTCTTCGAATCGAATGTTCGCCATCGTCTGCGAGGCTCCATTCGAGGAAGCACCACACAACGACCTCACCTTGCTGCCGGCTGCAACCTCAGCAGCAAACTCCGGCAAAATTCCGCCTGAGAGGCGTACGCGAAAGATCTTGTCGGATAGCAGTAACCGAGGCCTGACATCACGCACCACTGCTGTTGACCCGACAAGCGATGGGGTATTCGCCCGGGTAATGAGGAGGTCTCCAGATTCGACCTCGGCCGCCGTGTGCGGCACAACATCGTCCGGAAGCCGCTTGTTCTCGCCTGGAAGAAAGACGCCAGGACGCAAGCAACTTACTTTCAAGACCCCCCATTCGCCTGCCTCTGCGGGAACTGCCTCACACTGAGGACTAACACCCTGGTCAACAGACCAGATAAAGCGCCTAAACGGAATCACCCGGCCTGAAGTTTCGAGCTCATCCAACGCCAAGTCCCGTTGCGCTACGCCCCGCTCTTCGAGCCTCGAAAGGACAGTAGTCTGCAGGTTGACCAGCCGATCAATCCGAGAGGTTTCGGCGTCGAGGAAGTCGGCGATGCGGCGCTGCTCCTCCTTTTCCATGCGAGGAACACCAGCGTGCAACACATCCTCCGGCGACACGCGTTGATGGCTGCGCGTTACGGACTGAACCAGAGAATCAAGGTGTTGCCTTACCGACTCGCTCTGCAAGAAGTAGAATAGGTATCGCGGTTCAACATTGACGCCCGGTTCCAAGCCAATAAATTCGGTTGAGCTTACGATCGGATATTCAGAGTGGTCCACTACAACCACTCGACTCTTTCTCGGGTTCAGCTTACTTATCAGCACCTCACCGCCACTGAGCAGCAATTTCGAAGACTGGATCTCCGATGTCTCTTCGACCGCTCCGGTTCCGAGCCGGTCGACAGCCGGAATACTGTAGTGCATTACCTGCGATCCCAGCACAGCTGGCTCAACTACCTGCCTTTTTTCTTCAGCAAGCGTCCACAATGGAACAGTACTCAACGAGTCACCTCCCCCAGCAATTCCTGAATCTCAGTCTCCAGCGCCTTCAACTCAGCATCGATCTCAGCCAGTGGCCGGGGCGGGGTGTAGACGTAGAAGTGGCGGGTGAACGGAATCTCGTATCCCACTTTGGTTTTCGAGTGGTCGATCCACGCGTCAGGAACGTGGGGATGTACCTCACGCGCGAGATATTCGTTCACGTCTTCTTCGAAGGGCACGTTCTCGTAGTCGCGCAGTTCGGGGTCGGGTTCAGGCTCGCCCTTCACCAGCTGCACTTCCCCCTCGGGGTCGCGTACGCCGAGTACATCGCGCAGGAGTTTGGTGAACGGCGTGCCCTTGGGCCACGGCTCGCCTGCACCGACGATCGCGTCCTGGAGTGCGGCGATCGCCTCAGCCCTGGTGTCCCATCGGGATCCGACCAGCGGTAGCAGCAGCTTCCGGAATACTTCGTCGTCGGTGTACGCCTTACCGACCGGGGCGGACGTGGCGAGGCGGTCGAGTCCTTCGCTGGTGAGTTCGAAGCGCAGGCACAGGGGGCGTTCGACGGTGATGCGGTGGTAGCCGAAGTCGGTGTTAGCGAAGACCTTGACCTTGTCGTGGTCGGGGTGGTCGGCATCTGCTGCGATGTCGAGCGCATTGCGGTAGATGCGGGTGATGTCACCGATCTGCTCGGGTGCAACGAATTTTCGCTTGTCGCCCAACGACTTCCGCATCTTCTGCCAGTACTCGCGAGCATCCAGCAGGACCACCTTGCCCTCGTTGGCGGGTGATTTGTGGTTGGTGAGGATCCAGAAGTAGGTGGAGATGCCGGTGTTGTAGAACAGCTGATCCGGCAGGGCGACAACGGCTTCCAACATGTCGCTCTCGATGATCCAGCGACGGATATTCGATTCCCCGGACTCGGCGGCACCGGTAAACAGCGGAGAGCCGTTGAAGACGATGGCGACACGGCTGCCGCCGGACGACCTCGGCTTCATCTTGGAGATCATGTGCTGCAGGAACAGCAGTGAGCCGTCGTTGATGCGAGGCAGCCCTGCCCCGAAGCGCCCCGCGTCGCCGAGGTTCTTGTACTCCCATTCGACCTGATCTTTCACCTTCTTCCACTCCACCCCGAACGGCGGATTGGCCAGCAGGTAGTCGGCTTTGAGATCCCGGTGCCAGTCCTGGCTGAACGAGTTGCCGAAGGCGATATTGTCCGGGTTCTGGTCCTTGATCATGAGGTCGGAGCGGCAGATCGCCCACGATTCCGGATTGAGTTCCTGCCCGTACACCTCCACCCGCGCCTGCGCGTTCATGTTGGTGATGTGTTCCTCTGCGGCACTGAGCATTCCGCCCGTGCCGCAGGCTGGATCGAGGACGCGCAGGGTGACACCGGGGCGGTAGATCTTGTCCTCGTCGGGGGCGAGCAGCAGATTCACCATCAGCTCGATGACCTCGCGCGGGGTGAAGTGTTCACCCGCGGTCTCGTTGGACTGTTCGGAGAAGCGCCGGATCAGCTCCTCGAACACATAGCCCATATTGTGGTTCGACACTCGGTCCGGATGCAGGTCCAGATCGGCGAACTTGCCCACCACCTGATACAGCAAGCCCGCATTGTCCAATTTCCTGATCTGCTGGGCGAATTCGTACCTCTCCAGTACCTCGCGGGCGTTGTCGGAGAACTTTCCGATGTAGCCGATCATGTTCTTCGCCGCGTGATTCGCATCGGAGAGGATTTTGGCGAGTGTCAGATCGCTGGCGTTGTAGAACTCGGTACCGGCGGCGGCACGCAGGAACGGGTCCGGGTCGAGCTCGGTGTCGGCCAGCTTCTCGGCTTGTTCGAACACCGCTTCGCGGGTGGGTTCGAGGACGCATTCGAGGCGGCGTAGCACCGTGAACGGCAGAATCACCTTGCCGTAGTCGGACTGTTTGTAATCCCCACGCAGCAGATCCGCGACCGACCATGCGTGGTTGGCCAGCTCGGTGTGCTTATCGGTGTTCACTTCCTGCCTTTCGATGCAGCGGACGCGGTGGACTTCGGAGGTTGCGGTTCGAGCACTCCGGCGGTGAAACCGGTCGATAGCAGGTCGAGCATCCCGGTCGCTGATCGCTCTGCCCTGCGGAGGGCAGCCTTCAACTGCGACATCCGCCGGAACGCCACCCCATACGACTGTTGTTCGGCCAACGGCAGCAAGGGTATTCGGATGCGGCTGGGCACGAGGCGTGCCGTCGTGCCGAGCGTAGAGACGGCATTGTCCGGATCGGTCGCGAACCCCGCCACGAACCACGGGTCCAGCCGGGACGGATCGGGACGCAGAACGAACAGTCCGGCGCCGATCACGGCTCCCGCGTCTCGTTCGTCGGCGACCCGGGCGCGTGTGCGTTCCTCGCGGAGGCCCGACAACTGCGGGACCACAATATCCCCCGGCTCGAGCCGGATCATTGTGGTCGACCAGTCGGCGTCGACGGTCCGCGACGGCGGGTAGTCGAGCGCAACATCCCGGCCGATCAGCACCGGGCAACCGAGATCCGAGGTGGCGATCGGGTCGCCCTTCGACGGGCGCGGCATCAGCAGCTCCAACGCACCGCCTTTGGTCAGGTCCGACACCGTCGCGGTGCGCCAGCTGCGCTGTCCGGCGGCAACCGGGCCCCGTATGGCATCGAATGCGGTGCGCAGTGCGGTCAGCTCCTCGTCGAATTGCTCGGTCGCCGCGGTGAAATCGGCGCTGAGGCCGTCTGCATCGAGACTCGCACGCACGTACCTGGTCGGGGTCAGATTCACCTCTTCGTCGAGGACATCCACCACGCGTACCACGGTTGCCACATCGGCGATCATCGCCGCCTCGTTATCACCACGTTCGAAAGCCTCCCAGCTGGAGGCAACCACTGTCGCGAGGTCCGGGCGATCGGCTGCCGAATCACCCCGTGACCGGGCGGGCAGCCGTGCCGCATCGATGAACAGCACTTCCTCGCCGGGCTCCGTGGCCGTCGCGCGCACGACCCAAAGCTGCACGCCGATCTGTGTGCCTGTAATCGCTCCCGCGGGCAAGGCGATCACCGCCCGCACCGCACCGCGGCGCAATAATTCCCCGCGAATCCGCCGCCCGCCCGGCCTACCGGCCACACCCGAAGGCACCAGAATCACCCCGGTCCCGCCCGGCCGCAGATGCGCCAGCACATGCTGCACCCACGCCAGCTCGGATTCACCGCGCGGCGGCACGCCGAACTCCCAGCGCGCATCGAGCGCGAGTTCGGCCGCACCCCAATCCCGCACCCCGAAGGGCGGGTGACACACCACCGCATCGGCTTTCAGCTCCGGGAAGGCGTCCGCGGTCAGACTGTCGCCGGTGCGGATCGTGACTTGTGCGTCAGGCTCGCTCAAACTCAACACGGCTTCGGCGCGATGTGCCTGTACAGCCACCACGTCCTGGCCGCAGAACCGGCGCACGCCGAGTCGGCCCACGGCTCGCAGCAGGGTGCCGCCACCACAGGCGGGATCGAAAACGACGGACGGAGCCGGACCGAGCGAGGCGCCGATGAGATCGGCGACCAATCGCGCGACGCTGCGCGGGGTGCGGTAGGCGCCGATGGTGGCGGCGGTATCACCCAGCTCGAATTCGGTCAGCGTGTCCAGCGTCGCCTGCGCCCCGGCGTCGCGGAACGCCCGGTACACCGCGGTGGTCAGGACATCGTCATCCGGCGGCTCGGCACCATCACGGACGAATCCGGCCAGGCCGTCGATGAGCGCGGCGATATCCGGCGGCGGTTCCGCCGATCGCAGCCGAGTGCGCAACTCCTGCAGAGGTGACAACTCCGAGGCCGAGCCACGCGCGCGCAGCCACTTCTGCACCGCCGCCAGCTCGAATACCGGACGACCTCGCGTGCCGTCGGCCGGGGACGGGAAATCCGGATGTCGGCGCCGCCAATTACTCACCGTCGCGCGGGTGACACCTGCCAGCCGAGCGATCTCGGTGGCCGACACCAATGGTCTCACGTCGGACATGCGCTTCCTCTCCTGTACCTGACATCACGTTACACGAAGCGCTTCACGGACAACAAGTTTTCAGCATTGACATTGTTTTCAGACGTCCGTAATGTTTCAGGTGGGCGTTACGACCGCCGTGGGTCACACCGTCGAACGCCGACCAGAAGGCAATCAAGGTGCCGACCCGCTGCGCCACCACCCGATGGAGAAGCCATGAGCAGCAACAGTATTCGAGTTCGCGCCACGACCGGCGCCATCGCTCTCGGCGCGGCCCCCGTCGCCGGCGCATCCTCGAGCGCAGCCAGTCCATGAGCATCGGCCTGGCGCTCGACCTCCTCGGCGGTGCGGCCGTCGGATACAACGGGTATCAGGTTCCGCCCGGAATGCACTCCGGGACAGTAGGCCCGTTCCGGGTCCGCGCAGACATGCAAGCGCCCCCCGCAGACCTTCTCCGCGCCGACAGGCATGCGGAAACTGCTGCAGCACATCACTTTCCCGCGAGACGCTGCGCTCTCCGGCAGAATGCGCACCGGCGCATCGATGGCCGCACCACCTCAACGCCGGGCCGACTTCCAGATCGGCATCCATACGACCGAGTAGAGGATCGATATGTCCGAACCCATTGAGCCCGCACCGCCCGCCGAGCCGCTCATCGACTTGGTCCGCCGCGAGGTACACGCGGACGAATCCCTGAATCCCATTGTCGCCGAGGCGATCCTGCGCGCGTTCGGCGATTCGGGCGCGCCCGGTTCGCCGGAGTCTCATGCGGTGTCCGAGATGTTCCTGCGGTCGATCACCGTGCACGGATTCCGCGGGATCGGGCCGCGCACCCGGTTGTCGATTCAGCCGTCGCTAGGGCTCACGCTGATCGTCGGCCGCAACGGCAGCGGTAAGTCCAGTTTCGCCGAGGCCGCCGAATTCGCTCTCACCGGCAACAATCAGCGCTGGGCGAACAGATCCAAAATATGGCAGACCGGTTGGCGAAATCTGCACGACGGAGCAACACCACAGATCGACATCGAACTGCAGGGGCAGGGAGCGGACAATCCGGTCACCATCACCGGGCAATGGGACGAGAGCGCGGAGCTGTCCGCCGGACGGTGGACGACCCAGCGCGGCGAACGTGCACCGGAACCGCTGGATCGGACCCCTCTCACACGGCCGCTGGAACTGTTCCGCCCGTTCCTGTCCTACAGCGAGCTCGGCGCCCTCATCGACGGCTCGCCGAGCGGGATGTACGACGCACTGCACAGCCTGCTCGGCCTCGACGATCTCACCGACGCGGTGACGAAACTGTCGCGCCGGCGGCTCGAGCTCGACAATGCCCGCAAGGCGGTGAAACGTGAAAGGGAGTTGCTGCTCACCGAGTTGTCGGCCATCGACGATGAGCGAGCCCAACGAGTCGGCGCGCTGTTGCGCGCTCCGACTATCGACTTCGACGCGGTATCCGGCATCGTCCTGGGACGAACCGAGACGTCGGGGTCCGGGGCGGTGCTGTCGGCGGTGGCGGCGGTGCAGCTGCCGCCCGAACAGGTTGCGCGACAGGCACATCGGCGGCTGTTCGATGCGACACACAAGCTCGCCGACTTGGCCACTGCCGAAGCCGAGTCCGGAGCTCAACTGGTCCAACTGCTGGAGTCGGCGGCGACGTATGCGGGCGACGAGGACTGCGACTGTCCGGTCTGCGGAGTCGGACGCCTCGATGGGGCATGGCGCGAACGCACCCGCGTCACTGTCACGCGCATCCGCGAACACACCGCCGCGCTGGACACCGCCCGCCGCGAGCACACGGCGGCGTTGACTGACGTGCGGCGGTTGATCCAGCCGATACCGGCAGCCCTGACCGCAGCGGCGGACGACACCTCCGAAGGCGCACTCGACTCGCACGACACAGTCACCGCATGGCACGCCTGGGCCGAGCTCGCCACAGCGGATCCGGCGCATCTCATCAAGCAGCTGCCCGACCGGTTCCGGACGGTGGACGCGGCACTGAGCCGGCTGCGGGAACATGCCCGCGCCGAACTCGCGAAGCTCGACGGCGCCTGGTCACCGCTGGCCCGCCGGATTGCGGCCTGGGTCGATAACGCCACCGCCGACGCGAACAACGCCGCGGAACTGCGGGTGGTAAAGGCGGCCGAAACCTGGATCAAAGGTGCGGCGGCACAGTTGCGCAACGAGCGCATGCGGCCGATCACCGAAATGTCGCAGCAGGTGTGGACGACGCTGCGCCAGCAGAGCAATGTCGAACTCGGCGGCGTTTGCCTGAAGGGCAATGCTTCCAGCCGCAAGGTCGAACTCGACGTCACTGTCGACGGGGTTGCGGGCGCGGCACTCGGAGTGATGAGCCAGGGCGAACTGCACGCCCTCGGCCTGTCGCTGTTCCTGCCGCGCGCCACCGCACCCGAGAGTCCCTTCCGGTTCCTGATGATCGACGACCCGGTGCAGTCGATGGATCCGGCGAAGGTCGACGGGCTGGCGCGGGTGCTCGACGAGGTGGCCCGAACCCGCCAGGTGATCGTGTTCACTCACGACCTGCGGCTGTCGGAAGCCGTTCGCCGCCTGCGCATTCCGGCCACAGTCCTCGATGTGCTGCGTCGCGAACGATCCGAAGTCGAGGTCCGGACCACCGCGGACCCGGTCCGCGCCTATATCGACGACGCCCGCGCGCTCAGCCTCACCCGCGGCCTGCCCCGCGAGCACGCCCGCGAAATGATCGCGTTGTGCTGCCGCTCGGCCATCGAATCGGCGTGCACCGCACGGGTCCGGCGACTGTTCGGCGAGAACGGATTCCCCCAGGACGCCATCGAGGAACAACTCGATGCCACCGAACGCACCATACCGAAGCTCGCGCTCGCCATGCTCCTGGACCGCCACCGCGAAAGTGAAGTCCTGTCCATGATGGACCGTGAAATCGCACCGTGGGCTTCACAAGTCGTCAGAACCTGCAACACAGGCGCGCACGGATGCGGCCACGATGACCTCGGCGACCTCATCAACCGCACGGAAAGGATCACCAAGTGGATCAATCGCTGATCCCGGTCGCCGACCGGCTCCGCAGCGTCGACACCCTGATCACCGATGCGAACACCGACCTTGCCGGCATGTGGCCCCGTGCATGCGCATGGTTGTTGCGCATCGCGCTCGAACGCGCCGTCCGCGAACTCTGGTCGGCGGTCTCCCCGCCCATGACGCACGTCACCCTGCGCGCCCAATTCCTGGTGTTGCAGAAATACATCGGCCCTGAGGCGGCCGCCGATGCCCGGCTGCTGTGGTCGCAACTGTCGGCCACCTCCCACCACCACGACCACCAGCCGGCCCCGTCGGCCGCCGAGCTGCGCCGATGGCACGACGCCGCGGAACACATCACCGAAGCAATCGATGCCGCTATCCGCCAGCATCGAGCCCGCGCCGCTACCCCACCGAGCTGAACATCGAATCCCTTGGAAGGCAACAAGTTCGAGTTGGACGACCGTACCGCTGCTCATGTTCTGCATGTCCTGCCAGGGGCACTTGCCTCCTCAGCAAAGGCACCCAACACAAATCGAGGCCGTCGTTGTCCGATCTAGGCTGTCGACCAACTCCATCCGGGGATAGATGCAGTTGCGGGTTACCGTTCGGAACGCCGGGCCCGGCGTTAGAGTTCACTGTCAGTTCTGAAGGGAGGGTGGCAAAGACATGAATGGCGGACCTCTCACCAGCATGCCAGTCTGGCACGGGTTCCTGACACCGGTGCTTGCGGTACTGGGCGACGGCAGGGTATGGAAGAAGCGAGATTTGGAGAAGGCGGTTTTCGATCGCCTCGATCTGACCGCGGAACAACTGGAAGAAGTTCTTCCTTCTGGGCAGGCCCGCGCGAGAAACAGAATCGGCTGGGCCCTGAGCGGACTCGGCCGCGCCGAGTTGATAACCAAACCGGCTCGCGCGACATACATCATCACCGAGGCCGGGCGGGAACTCCATGCGAAGCATCCGGACGGGCTGGACGAGAAAATACTCAAGAGCCTGCCCGCGTATCAGGCCTATGTGCCCGTCAAATCCGGCGTCACGTCGAGTGCGGACACCGATGACCAGACAGCGTCCGTCGATCCCCTCGAACAGATCGAATCCGGCGTTGCACGTTTACATTCCGATGTCGCCGCCGAACTCCTCAAGCACCTCCGGAACCAGCCTCCGAACTTCCTTGAACAGGCGGTGCTCGATGTGCTCGTGGCGATGGGTTACGGCGGCACGGAGCAACGCGCCACGCGCATCGGCGGCTCCGGCGACGGCGGCGTGGACGGAGTTATCGACCAGGATCCACTGGGCCTCGACCGCGTCTACGTTCAAGCCAAACGCTACGGTCCCGAGAACACAGTGCAGCGACCGGCAATACAGGCGTTCGTCGGCGCACTGCAGGGGGCCAAAGCATCCCGAGGTATCTTCATCACCACCAGTGACTTCTCCGGCGGCGCCCTGGACTACGCCAACACCATCAACCCCAGAGTGATCCTGATCGACGGACAACGGCTGGCATCGTTGATGATCCAGTACGGCGTGGGCGTCCAAAAGCGTTCAGAATTCACTGTTGTCCAGGTCGACGAGGACTACTTCGAATAAGCCGCTCCGTCCCGGATCTGTTGATAGTCTCGACAGTCGAAGGACGTATATCTCTTGTCGGAGCTATCCACGGCAAGGCTCGACTCGAGACGGGCCGCTGTTGACCTCGCTTTCAGCACACTGACGAAGCCCGTGAGCCAGCGGACTAGTCCTATACGGCACCCTGGAATGGCGTGCGCGCCAACAACAGCCGGACGGCAGCGCAGCCAAACCACGACAGGAATAGGCCAGAGCCGGGACTCGACTGACCTTGTGGCACAACTGTGAGCATGTGAACGCCACCTGATCCGCCCACGCCATCGGACTGCCGAAGCATCATGGTCCACACTTCGTGCCTGGGGCATCGGGAGCTCACCCTCGTTACCCCTTGGCCCGCGCAGGGGTCGACCTCTCACGGCACGACCTTGGCGACAAGCTAGGAGCAGTTCTTCAATAGGCTCCGGCTCTGGGACCACACGGACGGGACGAGATAGGCAAACGGTGCGCGAGCGGCCCAGCGGCTAGATTCGGTAGATACCCACAATGACCAGGCGTTTCGCGGTTGCCATGTTTTGTGCGTCCTGCCGGGGGCACATATCCTGCGACGTCGTTTCCGCAGTTCAATGGGGACTTTCAGAGCCGTGCGGCGGTGAGGTGTTCGCCGGATCGCACCTCGTGCAGTCGGACGTCGGCGCCGAGGCGGGTCCGGCGCTGCCGGAGGGTATGGGCCTGTTCGAGCGGGAGGACCTGGTCCTGGCGGCCGTGTCCGAGGAGTACCGGTGCCGCTGGTGCGAGATTGCCGAAGTGGGTTTCCTGGAGCCTCGTCTTCCACTGCGGAGTGTCCCACGGGTCCTCGCCGCGCATGTAGTAGCTGCTGTGTTCGGACGCGAGCAGACGGCGTAGTCGGTGACCGCGATCGCCCAGCTGCGGGCGAGGATGGGCGGTATCTGCGGCGCCTCGTACTCGAGCCCTCAATCCAGGTGGCGTGCCGCCATCCGCATTCGACTGTGTCCTTGACCGCTCGGCATTCGGGCCTTACGGTCTAGTTTGAATCTGATTCAAGAACTTGGAGGCGCGATGGTCGGCAATCGGCGCGGCGAGGCTTCCCGCACGGCGCTGCTGGAGGCGGGGAAGGCCGCGTTCAGCAACGACCGCTACGAGGAGGTCTCCATCGTCGACCTGGCCCGCTCGCTCGGCGTGGCCGCAGGCTCGATCAGCTACCACTTCGGCGGGAAGCGGGGCTTCTACCTCGCGGTGCTCGAGTACGCGGCCGAGGAGTTCTGGGGTGACCTGCTGGCTCTGCGCGGGCCCGCGCTGGAGCGGTTGGATCGTGGCCTCGACCGGCTGCTCGACGAGGCCGAGCAAGGGCCGCGCGCGTTCGAGGCGCTGTTCGCCGACGTCGCCGACGCCGAGGTGCGCCAGATCCGTGAGCGGCACCGGACCCGGCTGACCGATGCCCTGCTCATCGAGGTCACCGGCTCGGACTCCTCATCGGTGCTGCGTGCCGCGATCAGCGGATTCGTGTCCTTCGTCGAAGGACTGGTGCTGCACTGGACGCGCACCCGCGACATCAGCCGTGAACAGGTCAAAGAGCTCGTGGTCGGCAACCTGTTCGGCACGATCCTGGCCGCGCTGCGCACCGACCCGAATATCGAGCTGACCCAGCGGGCCGTCGACGCCGCCCTGTCGGATCCCCAAGTCGTGGCCTTCCTCGGCCCGCTGTCCACCATGTCGAAGACGACGGAGTGATCACTGATGTCCGAAATTCTGCCCACCGGTCCCTCGCGGATCGTGGAGACACCGTTCGCGCGCGCGATCGCATGGGTCATCGGGCCGCGCGGGTTGCGCGGCCAGGCCGCGCTGCGTCGCGAGGTCGAGGGCAAGGTGGTCGTGATCACCGGTGCGTCGTTCGGCGTCGGCGAGGCCACCGCGCGGTGGTTCGCCGCCGCCGGGGCACGGGTGGTGGTCGCCGCGCGGTCGATGGATCGGCTGCTCGAGGTCGCCGAGGAGATCAACGCCGCCGGTGGGGAGGCCTATCCCTATCGCCTCGACCTGACAGACGAGCAGTCGGTCGCGGAGTTCGCCGCGTCGGTGCGCTACGACCTGGGCGAGGTCGATGTCCTGATCCACAACGCGGGCAAGTCGCTGCGCCGGTCGATCCATCTGTCCTACGACCGGCCCAAGGACCTCACGGCCACCACGGGCGCGAACTATCTCGGTCCGATGCGGCTCACCCTGGCCCTGCTGCCCGGAATGCGGGCTCGCGGCAGCGGCCACATCGTGAATGTCTCCACCACCGGGATCCTGTTCCCCAACGCCCCCAAGTGGGGCTTCTATCTGTCGTCGAAGCTGGCGTTCGACTGGTGGATGCGCGCTGTGAGCATGGAGGCCCGCGCGGACGGCGTCACCCTGACCACGTTCTATGCCGGTTTGCTGCACACCCGGATGAGCGCACCGAGCCGCTGGATGCGGGTGCTGCCCGGCCAGACCCCCGAGGATGCGGCGAAGGTGCTGGCCAAGGCGGTGGTGCGAAAGCCGCGCACGATGACACCGCTCTACGGGTTTCCCTCCGCGGTGGCCGCGACGGTACTGCGGTGGCCACTGGAACTGCTCGTCGAGCGGATCTTCCGCAACCTCGGCGACACCGACGCCTCGCTGTCACGGCTCGAGCCACCTGCCCCGGCGACGCCCACTCGTACTGTTCCGCAGTCGGCGACCACCGATTCCACCGTCAACGGGCAGGTGATCGCCGATGTCCGCTGACCTGAACAGCCTGCGCCGGTGGGGGTCTGCGATACCGGCCGTTCTCACGTCGGGCATGCTGGCCCCGGTCGGCCCGCGCAAGGCCGCGGCGTTGGCGCGTAGCTTCCACCGATACGGCCCGACACCGGCGACGCTGCTGGCCGCCACCGCGATTCGTCACCCGGACAAGACCGCGATCATCGACGACTCCGGGCAGCTGACCTACCGGCAGCTGCAGCGACGTGCCGAAGCGATCGCCGCGGCCCTGTATGCCGCGTGCGCGACGCCGCCGCGATCGGTGGGCATCATCTGCCGCAACCATCGCGGGTTCGCCGAAGCGATGGCCGCGGGCGCGCAGCTGGGCGCGGAGCTGATCTTCATCAACACCGAACTTCCGGCCGCGCAACTCCGGGCGATCCTGGCCCGGCACAACCCCGACGTGCTGATCTACGACGACGAATACGCCGCCACCGTCGAGGAGGCGAGGTTCGCGGGCCTGCGGGTGCTGGCATGGCGTGAACCCCATGCCGCCCGCACCGGATTGCCGACCCTGGACGATCTCGCCGCCCACCGCCATCCGAGACCACCGCGGGTGCGCCACGCGGTGAAGCTGACGTTGCTGACCTCGGGCACCACCGGACTGGCCAAAGGCGTTCCGCGCGCGATCAAACCGCGCGCGATCGTGTTGCTGACGGTGACCGCGATGGCGATCCTGCGCCTGCGTTCGACCGACCGGGTACTGGTCGCGCCGCCGATGTTCCACGGTTTCGGGTTGCTGGCGCTGCTCGGTCCGCTGGCCCTGGGCGGCACGGCGATCTGCCGCCGCCGCTTCGACGCGGCGACCGCGCTCGACGACATCGCCCGCCACGAGGTCACCGTGGTGACGGCGGTACCGGTCATGCTGCAACGACTACTCGCCGTGCCGGGAGCGGCCGAGGGCAGGTCGGCGCGTTCGGCGCTGCGGGTCATGGTGACCGGCGCGTCACCGATCTCACCGACCACGGTCTCGAAGCTGATCGACGCCTTCGGCCCGATCCTGGTCAACGGGTACGGTTCGACCGAGGCCGGTCTGGTCACGATCGCCACCCCCGCCGATCTCGTCGCCGCCCCCGACACCGTCGGCCGGACCTCACTGGGTGTGTCCGTGCGGATTCTGCGCGCCGACCGCACCGCGGCCGCGCCGGGTGAGATCGGCGAGATCTTCGTGCGCAGCGGCCTGGAATACACCGGCTACACCCCCGACCCCGCGGCGAACGTCGCGGCCAAGGAAGTCGTCGACGGCCACGTCAGCACCGGGGACATGGGTCATTTCGATGCCGCGGGCCGGTTGTTCATCGACGGCCGCGCCGACGACATGATCGTCTCCGGCGGGGAGAACGTCTTCCCCGGCGAGGTCGAAGACCGTCTCGCCACCCACCCCGACATCACCGAC
>NZ_JARWQD010000209.1 GCF_029869545.1 Nocardia wallacei
GGGGGGGCGCCCGCCGGGCGGTTTCTCCCCGGGGGGGCCCCCCCGCGCCCTAACGCGGGGGGGCGCCGCCCGCCGCGGCCGGGCCGACGGCGGCCGAGCGCGGATTCGAACTGCTCGATCCCGACCGGGTCCGCGCGCTGAATCCGGCGTTGCGCGGCAAATTCCTTGCGGGCCTGCACTGTTCGACCGACGCGGCGGTCGAGTCGCGGCAGGCCATGCCCGCGCTGCGCGCCTATATGGAGGCCACCGGCCGCTACACCTTCTACGCCGGTACCGAGGCCCGCACGATCTCGGGCGGTGCCGTCGTCGACGACCGCGGCCGCCGCTTCGACGCCGATCTGGTGCTGGTGTGCCCGGGGGCCGCGCACGGCGGCCTCACCCGGGAGCTCGTGGGCGACATCCCGGTTCGGCGGGTGCGGCTGCAGATGATGCAGACCGCGCCGCTCGGGGAGTCGCTGACCACCGCCATCGCCGACGGCGACAGCTTCCGCTACTACCCCGGCTTCGCGGGCCCGGAGCTGAACCGGCTCAACGGCGAAGAGTCCCAGGCTTTTACGGCGGCCCAGCACAAGATGCAACTGCTGTGCGTGCAGCGCCTGCACGGCGGCCTCACCATCGGCGACACCCACGAATACGACGAACCGTTCGCGTTCGACGTCGACGAGGCACCCTACGAGCACCTCACCTCGGTCGCCGAGGAGCTGCTCGGCCGCAAGCTGCCGCCGGTCGTGCGGCGCTGGGCGGGCGTCTACAGCCAGAGCATCGATCCCGGCACGATCGTCACCCGCGCCCGGGCCGCCGACAACGTCTGGGTGATCACCGGTCCCGGCGGCCGCGGCATGACGCTCGGCCCCGCACTCGGCGAGGAAACCGCCGACCTGCTCCACCTGTGAAGGGAAATACCTTGTCCGACAAGCAGATCGAGCTGGCCGTCCTGGATATGGCCGGTACCACGGTGGCCGACGGCGGATTGGTGCTGCGCGCGTTCGACGCCGCGGCCACGGCGGCGGGCATCCCCGCCGCGGGCCCCGAGCGCGACGCCGCCGTCCGCTACGTGGTCGAGACGATGGGCCAATCCAAGATCGCGGTGTTCCGGACGCTGCTGGGCGACGAGGACCGCGCCCAGCTCGCCAACCGCACATTCGAGGCCACCTACGACGAATTCGCGGGCGAGGCGACCCCGATTCCGGGTGCGGCCGAGGCGATCACGCGGCTGCGCGACGCCGGGATCAAGGTCGCGCTCACCACCGGATTCAGCCGCGGCACGCAGGACCGGCTGCTCGATGCGCTGGGCTGGCGCGAGATCGCCGACCTGACGCTGGCCCCGTCGCAGGCGGGCCGCGGCCGCCCCTACCCCGACCTGGTGCTCACCGCCGTGCTCCGGCTGCGGGCCGAGGCCGTGGATCGCGTTGCGGTGCTGGGCGATACGGCCAGCGATATCGGCACCGGCCTGGCCGCGGGTGCCCGCATCGTCGCGGGCGCGCTGACGGGCGCGCACGACGAGGAGCAGCTGCGGGCCGCCGGGGCCACCCATGTGGTGCCGTCGGTGGTCGAGTTCGCGGACCTGCTGCTCACCGAGTCGTGAGAACAGTGCGAACCTGCTCCGCGTCCCTCGCGGCCTGTCCCTTCCCCTCCCCTCCGCTCACACGAAAGTTGCAGTCATCGTGCGTATTTCGACATCACGCCTCGCACGCACCGCGCTGATCCTCGCCTCCGCGATCGCCGTCGCGTGCTCCGCGGTCGCCTGCGGCGGCACCGGCACCTCGTCCGGCGGCAATACCGTCACCGTCTATTCCGCCGACGGCGTCGGTGACTGGTACAAGGCCCGGTTCGCGAAATTCACCGAACAGACCGGTATTTCGGTGAATCTGGTCGAGGCGGGCTCGGGCGAGGTGGTCAACCGGGTCGACAAGGAACAGTCCAACCCGCAGGCCGACGTCGTGGTCACGCTGCCGCCGTTCATCCAGAAGGCCGAGAAGTCGGGTCTGCTGCAGGCCAGCGGCATCGACACGACCGCGGTGGCCGGGACGGACAAGGACCCGGGCGGCAAATACGTCACGCTGGCGGGAAACTACCTGTCGTTCATCGCCAATCCCTCGATCGACTCCAAGCTCACCTGGGACGACCTGCTGAAGCCCGAATTCAAGGGCAAACTGCAGTATTCGACCCCGGGGCAGGCCGGTGACGGCACCGCCGTGCTGGTCCTGCTGCAGCAGCTGCTCGGCAAGCAGGGCGCGCTGGACTATCTCGCCAAGCTGCAGGCCAACAACGTCGGCCCGTCCGCGTCGACCGGCAAGCTGCAGCCGAAGGTCGACAACGGCGAGCTGCTGGTCGCCAACGGCGACGTGCAGATGAATCTGGCCAACATCAAGGAGAAGGGCTCGAAGTTCAACGTGTTCTTCCCCGCCGCCGCCGACGGCACCCGCAGCACCGTCGCGGTGCCGTACGTGATGGGCCTGGCCAAGGGTGCGCCGCACCAGGATTCGGCGAAGAAGCTGATGGAGTATCTGCTGTCGGTCGACGTGCAGAAGACGCTGGGCCCGGAGGCCATGGCGGTGCCGGTCCGCACGGATCTGCGCGACGCCCCCGCCCCGGACGGCACTATGTCACCCGCGGCATATATCCGGGGCGTCACCGTCGTGACGCCGGACTGGAACAAGGTCCTCGAGGAACTGGACGGCGATATCGCCGCGTATCAGAAGGCCACCGGAAGCTGATCAGGCACAGGAGCGCCATCATGTCCGCACCGACGACCGCCGCCTCGGCCGTCACCGCCACCGACGCCGAGCCGGCGATCGTATTCGACCGCGTCGGCGTCCGCTACGGGCGCGGCCGCAAGGCCACGGTAGCGCTGGCCGAGTTCACCCTGCGCGTCGCCGCCGGGGAAACCGTCGCGCTGCTGGGGCCCAGCGGTTCCGGCAAGTCCACCGCGCTCAAGGCGCTGGCCGGATTCGTCCGGCCCACCTCCGGCGCGGTCCGGCTGGCCGGGACCGATGTCACCGATCTGTCCCCCGCCAAGCGCGGGATCGGCGTGGTCGTGCAGTCCTACGCGCTGTTCCCGCATATGCGGGTGCACGACAATGTCGCCTTCGGCCTGAAGGCACATCGCGTGCCGCGCAACGAGATCGGGGCGCGGGTGGCCGAGGCACTGGAGATGGTCGGCATGGGCGACTACGCGAAGCGGCTGCCGCGCGAGCTGTCCGGCGGCCAGCAGCAGCGGGTGGCGATCGCCCGGGCCCTGGCCATCCGGCCCCGGGTCCTGCTGCTGGACGAGCCGCTCGCCGCGCTCGACGCGCAGCTGCGCCAGTCCATGCTCGGCGAGCTACAGCAGCTGCGAAAGGCGCTGCCGGACACCGCGATGCTGTACGTCACCCACGACCAGGCGGAGGCGCTGGCGCTGGCCGACCGGATCGCGGTGATGCGCGACGCCCGCCTGGTCGATATCGATTCGGCCGAGAGCCTGTGGCGCCGCCCGCCGAGTTCGTTCACCGCCGCCTTCCTCGGTGGCGCGAACCTGTTGCCGTGCACCGTGAAACACGTGTCGGGCCACGCCGCGCTGGTCACCGCCGGTGAGCGCACCCTGCGCGCCGAGGCTCCGAAACCCGGTCTCGGACAGCTGGACTGGGCTCCCGATGCCGAGGCCCTGCTGTGTGTGCGCCCGCACACCGTCCGGATCGGCGCGACCACCGACCGCGATGCGGTCCTCGCCACGGTCGTCTCCAGCGTCTGGCGCGGCGCCACCACCCGCCTGCACCTGGACGTCAACGGCCTACCCACCGACCTCGTGGCCGACATCCCCGGCCACACCACCACCGCCGTCGGCACCACCGTAGGCGTCCACTTCCCCGACCCCGCAGGCGTACTCATCCCCGCCGCAGTCGGCGCCGCCGCCTCATCCGCACCCACCCCGGGAGCAACCCCATGACCCGCGCACACCCAATTCCCGCACCCCTCGCGTGTTCCCGCACCCTGTGCAGGGGCCTGGAAGGCGTGCGGGAACACGCAGGGGGTGCGGGAAGGCTCGGTGTCGCGGGTGGGGCGATCCGTGAGGGGGATCGCGTCCGCACCGGGGTGGGGCCGGGTGCTGCGGGGGTGTGGGCTAGTTCGGGGGGCTTTCGGTTGGGTGGTGGCGTGTGACTGCGACGGCTGTTGTCGAACCGGCGGGCGCCGAGGCGGAACCGACGCGTCCTGCGGCGCAGCGTAACTGGCGGCCGGTGCTGTGGTCTCTGCCGCCGTTGGTGATCGTCGTGGGGATTGCGGTCTATCCGATCGTGCGGGTGTTGGCCGAGTCCACCGAGACGCCGAGCGGGCGCGGTACCGCGGTGTGGTCGCAGGTGCTCGGGTCGCAGGCGTTCCGGGATGCGTTGTGGCGCACCGTCTCCATCGCGGTGTGCTCGACCGCCGGATGCCTGGTGCTGGGCACGCTGCTGGCGGTGGTGCTGGCGTTCGTGCCGTTTCCGGGCGCGGCGGTGGTGGGACGGCTCATCGATACCGTGCTCACGCTGCCGTCGTTTCTCATCACCCTGTCGTTCACCTTCCTTTACGGCTCCGCCGGTGCGGTGAACGCGTTGATCACGCAGATCACCGGAAACCGCTCCCCCGCACTGGATTTCCTCACCACACCGACCGGAGTGGTGCTGGCCGAGATCACCTACTTCACGCCGTTCGTGGTCCGCCCGCTGCTGGCCGCGTTCGCGCAGCTGCCGCGCGAGCACCTGGATGTGGCCGCGAGCCTGGGCGCGTCGCCGTGGCGGGTGCTGCGTCAGGTCGTGCTGCCGGAGGCGTGGCCCGCCCTGGCCGCGGGCGGCAGCCTGGTATTGCTGTTGACGCTCAACGAATTCGGCATCGTGCTGTTCACCGGCGCCAAGGGTGTGATCACCCTGCCCGCACTGATCTACACGCGCGGCATCGTCACCTTCGACCTGCCCGGCGCGGCCGTCCTGGCCTCGGTGCAGGTCCTGCTCTCGCTGACCCTGTACCTCGGCTACCGGCTGATCTTCGCCCGGTTCATCGGGGGTGCCGCGATCCGTACCCGGGAGGGCTGAACCATGCTTGTCTGGACCCGGCGCGGTCGAGCCATCGTGCTCGCGGTCTTCGCGCTGCTCGTGCTGGTGGTGTTCGCCGCCCCGATCGCCACGGTGGTGGCCGCCGCGCTGGCCGGTCGCTGGACCGGGCCGCTGCCCTCCGACCTGGGCCTGCACAACTTCGAGCGGGCGCTGTCGGGCGAGCAGGCGGCGAGCCTGTCGGTGAGCCTGCAGACGGCGCTGCTCGCGGGCGCGGTCTCGCTGGTGCTGGGCACCTGGGCGGCGCTGTCGGCGCGGGAGGCACCGCACTGGTGGCGGCGGATCACCGACGCGGTGTTCCATCTGCCGGTCGCGGTGCCGTCGGTCGCGATCGGGCTGGGGTTGCTGATCGCGTTCAACCAGCGCCCGCTGCTGCTCGGCGGCACGAAATGGATTGTGATCCTGGCACATTCGGTGCTGGTGCTGGCGTACGCGTTCAGCGCGGTGTCCGCGGCGCTGGACCGGCTCGACCCCGGCTACCGGCAGGCCGCCGAATCGCTGGGCGCGGGGCCGGTCCGGGTGTTCACGCGCATCACGCTGCCGCTGCTGCTGCCCGCGCTCGGCGCGGCCGCGGGGCTGGCGATCGCGCTGTCCATGGGCGAACTCGGCGCCACCATCATGGTCTACCCCGCGACCTGGAAGACCCTGCCGGTCACCGTCTTCGCCGCCACCGACCGCGGCGACGTCTTCGACGCCGCCGCGTGTACCACGCTGCTGGTGGCGGTCACGCTGGTGGCGCTGCTCGTCCTGGGTCGGCTGCGCGGTCGCGCGGCGCTGCGATAAGAAACGAACCTGTCGGTAATTATCGCCATTCTCTCACCATCGCCGCGGCGACGAATCTGCCGCGGGAATTACGTGCGGGCGTGCCGCGCCAGTCGACCACGCGGCACGCCGGGCGGGGCGCCCCGTTGCGCCCGCCGATCAGGCGGGCAACGCCTCGGTGCGAGCGTGCCACTGGTCGAATAGCATGCGCTCGGCGACGTTACCGTGTCGGGCAATGACCTTGGATGTCAATGCTTTCGGGGCCGGTCACTGCTCGGGTAAACGACGACGGCCACCGGCCACGTCGATTACGAGATCAGTGTAACCGTCCACCAGTTCTGCCAGGTGATACCAGTGTTTATGGGTGTTGTCGCTGCGCGGGCCGTCGCGATCTATCGCGTCGTTGGCATCGACCCAGCTCCGGGCCATGCGGTCGACGACCGCGCCGAGGCTTTCGGTGTGCAGGGAGGCGCCGTTGCGATGCTGCGGCAGCTCCAGTTCCACCCAGTCGTTGATATCGTCGACGAGCTCGCCGCGGCGGCAATCTATCTCCGCGAGCATGATCGGGTCGCGTATCTCCCGACGCCGGGCGTGCAGTTCGGCCAGCGCATGCGCGGACCGCAACAGCACGCGATCCTGGAATCGTCTGCCTTGGAACGCGCAGAGCAATTGCGGCGCGGTCGGCAGCGCCCCAGCTATCGACATCGTCATCGCCGCACCCCGAAATCGCCCGAGTACTTCACTAATCGCGCCAACATGAGTGGATCTCCGGATTCCGCTATTTACCGGTCATCGGATCGGTGGTTCACAACTAGGTTAGCTGGGATCATGCTCTTACATTTGCAAGAACGCAAGATTGCGTCTGCATTCTCTGCCGGGAGTGCTCCTACTCCGTAGGGGCCACCACCGCCGATCGGCCGTTCCCGCAGGTGACCTGCCCTTCTTCGGGCGGTGGCACCGATGATCGACGATCGACCGAACCCCTGGTCTCGGGCACAGGAACGTCGATGCGCCGCGTGTCGCCACGCCGGCGAGGTCTGCCCGTGCCCGCGCTCCCGACCGCTCGCGAAGGGCGATGTCGCCGAACCGCACGCGCGACAACCATCTGTGCCCGACGACCCACCCGACCCGGTCTTCCATGGCGACGGCCCGCCGTTGCTGGGGCTGGTATTGGAGCTGCTCACCGCCCCGTACGACCTCGGCGAAGAGAGCGGCCGGGCCCGCCGCGGACGCCTTCTGGTTCCCGCATACGATCTCGCATGGCAGATCATATGCGGGACAACGAAGGTTGAGGCCTGGATCAGTTCCAGTTGTCGATCAGGACGGAGTGCGGATCCGGTGCGCCCGTTCCGGTTTCGACCAGGTTCTTCAGGCTCATCAAGAACATGCCCCACTTGGTGCTGCAGTGGTGCATGAACTCGACCGGCTCGCGCCAGCCGCGATGCCGGAACAGGACGATGGCGTACTCCTGCTCCTGTTTCAGCTCGAATTCGACTTCGGTGCCGATCCATTCGGGCGGGCCGCCGACGACCTCCCACAACACGCGACTCCGGGGCTGGAGATCGGTCACCTTCATATCGAATCCGTCCTCCTTACCCGGTGGGCCGAAACGGAACCGGATGACACCGCCGAGTCTCTCGTCGCCGTGGGTGTTCGTCGTCCACCAGCCGGAAAGACCGTCGATCGTCGTCAACGCCGGATAGACCTGATCGAGGGTCGACTTCATCCCGACGCGGTGCAGTATGTCCACCATTGCGATGCTCCCGTTCTACTTCTCGTTGTTGTCGATGTGTTGAATCGCCTCGGCGATCCGCTTGATGCGCCGCAGTCGCGCGTCCCACGCGGAACCGACCGCGTCGAGTTGGGCTACGGCACGGGCCAACTGCGCTTCGTCGACCTGATAGCGGCGCTCCCGGCCGGAGGCCGTGCTGTGCACGAGTCCCACCCGGTCGAGGACACCCAGATGCCGCGCGACGGCCTGGCGAGTGACGGGTAGTCGACCGCTGATCGAGGTCGCGGTGCCGCCGCCGTCGCTGAGTAGCAGGTCCAGCATGCGGCGCCGGGTCGGGTCGCCGATCGCGGACCACAGGTCATCGTCGACCGTGCTGTTCATCGCCGCGCGCCCAGCCCGGCGGCGTACTCGACCAAGCGCGGGAGGTAGAGGTCCCAGCCCTCCACGTGGCCGTTGTATGCCTGCTCCAGCACCGCGATCTCCCAGCCCAACTCCCGGAAGCCCACCTCGGTCATGTGCAGCTGAGTACCCGAGCCGGAGGCGGTGAGTTCGAAGGTGACCAACAGCGAATTACCTTCCGCGGCCGGCTCATCGTCCGTGGGATCCCAACGGAAGGAGAAAAGCCGCGGCGGCTTCGCCTCGATCACCGTCATGGGGGACACGAAGACGTCGGTGCCGGAGCCGAACACGAGCCGACCGACCGCACCGGGGACGGGGTCCAGGGTGGCCTCGTCGGGCCACCACTGCTTCAGATGTTCGGGGCTGCTGATGACTTCGTAGACCACCTCCGGTGTGGCGTCGATGTACATCGAGCGTTCGATTCGTCCGTATTCCATGCCCAGCCTCTCGATATGCAACAACTTGTTGCGCATCACGGTAGCCGTACGCGGCAAGATGTGCAACATCTTGTTGCATATGGAGTCGGTGTCAAAGATCTCCGGCCGCTACGCCGTGGTGTGTTGTGATCTGCTGATTGCCGTCCGCCCACAGCACGTTCAGGGTCAGGCTTTCGATCTTCCAGCCGGAAAATGTACGAACGACCCCGAGATGGTAGGTGCCGCCGAACGTCCACAGGGAGCCACCCATCGCACCGGCGAGCCGGTGGGTGCCGATCACGTGCGCCGTGCAGGTACCACGGTCACCGTCGACACCGACCAAATGATTGGTGATCACGTGCTGTGTGGCATCCAGCCCTGTCAGCGCAGCCGCCCAGCGGGCGACTATGTCTCCCGAGGCCAGTCGTTCCGGCGCGCCACCGTACAGGCTGGTGTAGTCCATCAGCACCTCATCAGCGAACAGATCGATGAGTCCGTCCCAGTCCAGCTGATCGATACACCAACCCATGCGGATACACGCTTCGACGATCGCATCGCGGTCCGTCGAACGAATCTCCAAGGTACTCAAGGGTTCTCCTGTGAACGAAAATCAGCGATCGAAGGTCCGCAAACCGGTGGTCCCGATTGGCATCACGCTCAGGATCCGAGCAGGTATCCGAGCCTGAAGATCCTCGAATCGATCTCGGGTCATCTACACCCTGGACGACCTCGGTCGAGATTGCGTTCGACTATCGCCACAACGCGTTTCTCTTTCGGCTGCGATGCCGGTTCGGTCCCGACCCGACGGATCTCATCGCGGAAGACGCAGCTCGATCCGGTAGCCGTTGTCAGGGGTGGGTTCGGATCGGAAGTGGCCGTGCAGGAGTGCCGCCCGTTCGGCGAGACCGATCAACCCGTGGCGGGAGCTGGGCAGGTGTAGTGCCGGGCGGGTGGGTGCGGTATTGGAGATGGTGACACCGAAGTGTTCGCTGTCGTGCCAGAGTTGCACGGTCGCGGTGGCGCCGGGAGCGTGCTTGCGGATGTTGGTGAGGGCTTCCTGCGTGGTTCTGTAGATCGCCAGCTGGGCTGGTGCGCCGATGTCGGCGGGGATGTCGCCGCGCAGATCGACTCGAACCCCGCTGGTGTCGAGGAGGTTTCGGAGGTCGGCGAGGTTCGGCTGAGGGGTGAGTTCGGTGGTGTGACAGCCAGCGGCGCGTAGCACGGTCACCATATGGCGCAATTCGTCGAGGGTGTCGGCGCTGAGCTTGCGGATGGTGCCTGCCGTCTCCGCGGTGTCCGGATCGGTGGCTGTTACCTGTAGTGCTCCGGCAAGGACCGCGATCTTGCTGACCTGGTACGAGACGACATCGTGCATCTCGCGCCCGATTCGGGCGCGTTCCCGGGCGAGCACTGCCTGGGCGTGTAGTTGCTGTTCGTGATCGCGCACCTCCTCGATCTCGACCAGGCGCAGCGACAACTCGTGCCGAGTCTGCGCGGGTTGACCGAGCAACACCGGGATGGCAGTGCTGGCCGACAGATACAGGAAATCGACGAACGTTCGGGTTCGAACGGCCGATACCTCCGGTGGCCACGGCGCCGCCGAAGCCATGGCCGTTGCGATGACGCAGACAGCGAGAAGCCACCGACTGCGGGTGCGCACGGCCAGCGTGTACAGGGCAACCGTCGGTGCGACGAACAGCGACAGCATCCACGATGACGGCAGCGTCATCAGGTATGCCAGCAGCGGCCATCGCCGCCGCAGGGCCAGCCCGATACAGGCCACACCCGCAGCGACCGACTCCGCCGGGGAGATGTCGCCGGTATCCCACGCCGCGTCGGCGGCAGCGATCGCGATCAGAATGAAGTCCACCCACCCCGCCGGTACCCTCCGCCGGGGCACAGCCGGTGGCCGCGGGATCGTGTCGGCATCTCGCTGCAGGTCGCGCTCCTGGTCAGGGATGCCACCGGAGGAGCCGGGCGACATCGGCGTGATCATCACGAGGCGCGGGCTAGGTAAGCACGCGATCTACGAGCGATTCGATGAAACCGCGCGTCGTGGGCTGAGGGTCGATGAGTAGTCGGTACATGACGGTGCCCCCGAGTACCGGGAACGCGGATTCGGTGTCGTGTACGCCGGCACGCTCCAGCAGAACACGAAGGGGGGCGCGGCGTTTGCGGACGAACTGGTGATGGATGCGCTGGAAGACCGGATCGGCGCGAGCCGCCACAGCGAGGGATGCGATAAGTGCCGCTCCGTGATTGCCGGTGGTGTCGGCGAGGGCCAGTAGATAGGTGACCAGATCATCTCTGGGGTCGCCGGTCGGTTCGACTTCGGGTGTCGGGGGCAGCGCGAACTCGACGGCGTCGATCATCAGCTCGGGCAATGTGGCCCACTGCCGATACAGCGTCGTCTTCGCCACACCCGACCTTGTCGCGATCTCGGCGACACTCACGCCGGCGATGCCCTTCTCGGTGACGAGTTCGGCTGTGCTGGTGAGTATCCGCTCGCGACTGCGTATCACCCGCGGATCGGTGGCCCTCACCATGGGGCCCGACCGAGCGTCGAAAGGCGAAGCCCGGCGTGACGGTGTGTGACGGTATTCCATCCCGCATAGGGCGGCCCCGCCACATCGAACGACATGAACCCCTGGTCTGCCGGTGCCCTCAGCCGGCGAGGATCGCTGCCGAGTTCCAGGCGCAACCGGTCGCCCGGGCGCAGCAGATGAGCGAACGGGGTCATCGAAATTCGCAGGATCTCCTCGACACCGGGTTGCATCGAGGTGGGTGCAGAGTGATCGTGTGCAAGCTCGGTGGCCGTACTCCGGGTGGGGTCGAGGGCTCGGTGCGAGGCGGCCAGCCAGCCGAGTGAGACAACCTGCGCCGAACCGCCGCCGCCCACCACGCTCAGCCGGGCTTGGACATGGGTGTCCAGCGCCGTGCAGCGCAGCGGGAGGGTCAGCTCCACCGGCCCGACGATGTGCACGTGATCATCGATAGGTGCCGAAGTGTATGTGAGTATCTGCGCTTCGAAGGTATCGAACGCACCCGGGTATTCCATCCCGGCCGGGATCGCCGCCCACCGACGCTCTCCGGCGTCGGCGTCGCACGACAATGTCTCGCCCGACAACCGCAGTTCCCAGGGGCGGGTATCGGGAGGCGGCCAATCCTGGGCCGTCTCCCAGCGTTCGGCCCCGTGCAACCAGTAGCGCACCGGCGGCAATCGGTCGTAGCCGTTCCGCACCCCGCGCAGGGTGTGGTCGTAGTAGGCAAGCAACTCGTCTTGGTACCGCAACCAGGGCCAATTCTGCCAACGCGGGCCGATGATCAACCACTTCGGCGCCGAAATTCGATGCCATGCTTCGAACGCCCCGAACAGATGTATTCCGACCATGCCCCACTCCGCGCCGATCAGCACGGGGATGTCGATCTTGTTCAGAGTCGGCCAGGCCGACGCCTCCTCATGGCGGTTGCCGGTGAGTGCGTATTCCGACCATCGCCGCATCCACGCGTGTGGCGCCGGCAGTCGGCGTGTCAGGCGAGGAACCTGTCGCGCCATCAGAGCGCGTACGAGTTTCTGGATCGGTGCGGTGCCGAGGAGATACCCGAGAGCGTGCCGGATGTTCGGCGGGATTCGAACGCGTTGGGAGGCCCCGTTGATCGCGGTATAGCGGCCGAGGAAACCGGACTCCAATGTGCCGCCCTGTGTCACACCATGGGCATACCAGTCGGTGGTGGCACCGAACGGGAAGATCGCCTTCAGCGCCGGTGGACGCATGCCCGCGGCTACCAACTGGCTGACCGCGAAGTACGACATCCCGGTCATGCCGACCTGTCCGTCGCACCAGGCTTGCTCTGCGAGCCAGGATATCGTGCGGCACAGGTCATCTCGTTCACCCGGTGAGTGCATCACCGGGTCCAGCCGCCCGCCGGACCGTCCTGTACCGCGCGCATTCACCACCAGGACTCCGTACCCGCGAGCAGCCAGATAGGCGACGGCGCCGGGCTCCACGAACGGCGCCGGGAGCCCTGTCGGCATCAGATCCTTGTTGTACGGGCTCCATCCGAGCAATGCCGGACATGGGCGATCCGTTCGCGGCCGGTACAGGTCGCCACGAAGGATCACGCCGTCAGGCATCTCGATCGCAACGTCGGGCTCACTGATCACCCTCGTGACGGTCTGCTCGGCGCTCGGCTGCCAGCCTGCCAACTGCGGTCCGTCCAGTTGAGTTCGATGCCTTATCTTCATCCGCTTACTCTCCTCTATTCGCTACTATATCGTAGCGAAACCTGGGGTGCGCCCGCGCCGAGGTGACCGAACGCGGTGCCGAGGGGATCGCATGTGTCCATGCAGGAGGTTGACCGTGTGATTCGGGTTCTGATCGCCGACAACGACGGGATCGCGCGCACAGGCTTGCGGATGATCCTGGAGGCGGCCGAAGGTGTCGAGGTGGTAGCCGAGACCGTGAACGGTGGTGCCGCCGTCGAGGCTGTGCGCAGGCATTGGCCGACGGTTGTGCTGATGGATGTCGGCCCGCCCCGGACGGACGGTTTGACGGCACTGAACGAACTACAGCTCCTGCCGAGACCACCCAGGGTGATCATGCTGACCTCCTTGGACAGCGACGAGTACGTGCACCGCGCGCTGCGTTCGGGCGCTGCCGGTTTCCTACTGAAGGACATAACGCCGGGTGAGCTCGTCACCGCGGTACGTGTCGTAGCCGCCGGGAGTAGTGTGCTCGCCCCCTCGGTGACCAAACGACTGATCGAAGCGTTCACCGCCAGGCTCGCCCCGGATGTGTACGCCGCTCGGCAGCGGTTCGCGGTCCTTACCGCGCGGGAGCGCACCGTCGCCGCGGCAGTAGCTCGCGGCCTGGCCAACGCCGCGATAGCGCGTGAACTCGGGATGACCGAAACGACGGTCAAGGCGCACGTCAGCCGCGCGTTGACGAAGCTCGGAATGAGCAATCGAGTGCAGATCGCGTTGTTGGTCCGAGACACCCTCGAATGGCCGAATACCGTTCCGCAACAGCGCTTTCGGTTGCCGGTCGACTCGGAGCGAGCCCGATGACCGACACACCGGGATTCGGCTACGGGTCCCACGGGTCGAGACCGGCGGAGGAGTCCATATGGTCCAGGTTGGCGATCCGGTCAGCTGATCTCATCAGCCGTGCTCGGTTGCTTGCGCTTTGATCACGGTAGTAGGTCCTCGCCGCCGCTTGGTGCTGCTTTGCCAGCTCGTCTCCGATGAACCGGCGAGTGTCACGGCCCACCGTGTTCCACTCCTCGGGTGTGATCGCTGCCTGCAATGCGCTATCCGAGTCCCAATGTCGGCGCACGGTGGCTACGAATCCGTGGTCTATATCGGCCCCCGGACGTGGGGCGTTGGTATGCCTGGCGAAGTTGTCCGCCGCTACCGAAGCCTGCGCTGCGAACGCCTCATGGGCCCGATCACCCACGTGGTTCTCCACCGCGTAGGCCGATGCGACGGCCTTCTGTAGCGGCGCGAAGCCGAACGGGTTCTTCGACATGCTGGCGTTCTGAACGGTCAACGCGCGCAGTGCGTCGATCGTGTATTGGTCGCTCGCACCGGTCGCCCGCATCGCGGCCGGCAGATGCGCCTCGGGAACGCGGCTGTCGCCGAGTCCGTCGAGCGCGTGGGCGGCGCCGATCCGCGTTTGCATGCCGCCGTGCGGCTCGGCCCGCTGCAGGGCCTTCGCGCGCCAGTTCGCCCTGGACCAGTGCCCCCACGCGTACAACTCGCGCCGCGAAGGTGTGACCGCGATGTTCGCCGACTCGACGACTCTGCGGCCGAATGCCAAGGGGTTCAACGGATTCATGGTCCCGGCCGCGAGCCACGCCGTAATGGGTGAGGCGTTGACAGTGTTCAATGCGGCGAGCCCGCCGACGAGACCGGGTCCGGCAGCACCCGCACCCCGCGCAGAACCCATGCCGAGGGCCCGCCCGCCGGCCCCCTGGGATTGGGCCCCGGGGTTCTGAATCGCGAGGCCGAATCGGTTGGAAATCCAATCCCCACCGCCGTCGAGACTTCGTCCGATTCGCCGAAGCTGGGAAATCGCGATGATCTCGACCACCCCGGCGACGACGATGACGGCGAGGACCTGACCGCGCGCGTGGAGGAACAGGTTGCCTATGAAGAGGACATAGAAGCCCAACAGGATCGTGTAGACGGTCATCCGCGCCGCCGCGATCGCGCTGTGGACCAGGCTGCGAACCAGATGTGTCTGGGTGGGGCCGTAGACGAATCCGCCGGCGGCGAACCCGAGAACGGTCGTGAAGGCGTAATAGATCGAGTCGAGGGCCGCCTTCATGATCTTGACCGACAGGTACACGGCGAACGCCAGGAGCGCGCCGGCGCAGATCAGCAGCAGCAGGCCCGTACCGACCTGACCCAAGCTGGGATTGGTCGCCTTGGCGTACGCTGCGACATCCCCACACGTTCGCATCCCCGTCTTCACTCGCTCGTCGTCGCCCGCAAGCATGCCCGCCGTCCACGCCGACCGGCACGACGGCCGTTCATCGACGACGTGCCCGAAGTTCCACACCTGTAGGGGCCGCCGGGCAAAGCTGTCCGCCAGGGTGGCCTGAGTCGTCGCTATCAGCTGGCCGACATCCGCACTGCTGTGGCCGTTGAGTCCGGCGGCCACCGACAGCCCCAGGTCGCGCCCCTGCGCCAGCAGACCGTGGGAAGACAAGACCTCGGCCAGTGGGTCCGCCAGGAACACCGGACCCAGCACAGCCACGCCCAGCATGGTGATTACCTGCGTCGTCGCCTTGGCGTAATGACCCCGAGCAACGAACAACGCCACGAAGAACGCGCCGATCGTCGCCGCGGTCACCAGCAGGATCGGTATCGAGATCTGGTCCTTCAGGCCATCGGCCATCGCCCTCAAAGCCGACCCGAACATATCGAGCCACCGAAAGCTCATGGCGTGGCCCACGAGCCAGATCGCCGCGGTCACGATCGTGATGTAGCCGATGAACTCCAGACCGATCAAGGCCCATATGATCGAATTGCCGGGTTCCAGGATCCCGCCGCTATCGGAGGCGAACGTATAGTTGGCGAGCGGAACCCCTGCCGAGTCATGGATATTCATCCAGCTGAGGCCATCGATCTGCGATACTCCGGCCGCCGGTTGCGCACGAGCCACGGCGCCGACGGCTCCTGGAAAAACAATCAAAGCAAACCAAACGAGGGCCAGATACCCGACCCTCCGCCTCATGGTGGCTGAAAACCGCGAATGGGAGCAGCTCGATGACTGCCGCAGATTCATGACCCAAGGATGAATCTACAACCTTTTCGACAGGACAGACTTTGGTAGGGCTTTCTTCATCTTTCGTACATCTTTGTCGACCTGGAGCGAGTTTGTAACGAGGTCCGCGCACGACCGGCGCGAGCTGTCACTTTCGTATCATCGTGGACCTTCTTTAGTAGCTGATCCATCATGCGGATCGGGGTAGCTTGGTTTCATGCCGGAAGTAGTCGCTGGGAATGCTACTTCGATACCCGCGCGGTGTGCGGCGGCGGATAGTGTCGTGGTGCTCGCGGGACCGGTCGGATGATCCGCGTAATGGTCGTCGACGATGACGGGATCGTTCGCACCGGCTTGCGAATGATCCTGGAGTCTGCCGAGGATATCGCGGTCGTCGCGGAGGCCGAGGACGGTCGTGCCGCGGTCGAAGCCGTGCGACAGCATTTTCCCGCGGTGGTGCTGATGGATATTCGGATGCCCGGGCTGGACGGCGTGAAGGCGCTGGAACAGATCCGGCGATTGCCGAAGCCACCGAACGTGATCATGTTGACGACATTCGATGGCGACGAGTATGTGGAAAGTGCGTTGCGGATGGGTGCCGCGGGATTTTTGCTGAAAGATATCGCGCCGCGCGATTTGATTTCGGCGGTACGGTCGGTGGCGAAAGGCGGCGGTACGTTGGCCCCCTCTGTGACGAGGCGGTTGATAGAGACCTTCGCTGCTCACAATTCTCCGCGGGTGCACACCGCGAGGCAGCGGCTCTCGGTGCTGACCGACAGCGAGCGCCTTGTGGTGTCGGCGGTGGCTCGGGGGCTGTCGAATGCGCAGATCGCTCGGGAACTCGAGGTGAGCGAGGCGACGGTGAAGGCACATATCAGTCGCACCCTGACCAAACTCGGGTTTACCAACCGAGTGCAGATCGCGTTGTTGGTACGAGACGCAACGGGATGAGGGCCACCGCCGCGGCCGGGTGGTCGTTTCCGGTCAGGTGCCGCGTCGGAAGCCGATTGCGGCGACGATGGCGGCGAGGCCGGCGAGGACACCGATCGCGGCGAACGCGGTGTGGAACCCGTCGAGGCCGGTTCCGGCTACGAGGACTGTCGATACCGCGGCGACGCCCGCCGCCCCGCCGATCTCGCGCAGCGTCTCGAGCAGGCCCGATGCGAGTCCCGCTTCCGCTTCGGCGACACCGGACAGCGCGCCGATCTGCAGTGCGGGCCCGCAGACCCCGAAGCCGAGTCCGGCGATCAGGAACGCCGGAAGCAGGTCGGTGAGATAGACGGCGTCGGCGGGGACGCGAACGAGCCACACCACTCCGACGGTCACCAGCGTCAGGCCGCCTACCAGCAGGCGCCGGACGCCTACGATGTCCGCGAGGCGGCCGACGACCCACGCGACCGCGAACCCGGTCACTGTCGTAGCCAGCCACGCCAGACCCGTTCGCGCCGATGAGAAGCCGAGTTCCTGTTGCATCAGCAGCGATCCGAGGAAGATGAACGAGAAGAACGCGCCGAATGCAAGCAGCGCGGTGAGGTTCGCCGCGACGAGCGTGCGGTTCCTCAGCGCCGAGGCAGGCACGAGTGGGGCCGGTGAACGCCTCTCCAACCACAAGAACACCGCCAGCAGTCCGCCGGCGGCAAGGAACGACGCCAGCGCGCCCGCGGAGGTCCACCCGTGCGTCGAGGCATGATGGAGTGCATAGACGAACGTCAGCAGTCCGCCGGTCACCACGCTGGCCGCCGCGACGTCCAACTGCCCGGAACCGCTACCGCGGTTGTCGGCGGCAAGGCAGGTGACGGCGAGCGCGATGAGCGCGAGGCCGGCGGGAACGTTGACGAAGAACGCCCACCGCCAGCCGGGCCCGGCGGCGATGAGACCACTCGCGACCACGCCCATCGTTCCGGCCACGCCGCCGACGGCTCCGACGATGCCGAGAGCCCGGTTGCGTTCGCGCCCTTCATCGAAGGTGACAGCCAGCAACGACAAGACCGACGGTGCGATGAGTGCACCGCCCAACCCCTGGAGCCCACGTGCCGCGATCAGCACGCCACCGTGCTGCGCCACCCCCGCCACCAGCGAGGCGGCGGTGAACAGCCCGAGGCCGGCGAGCAAGACACGGCGTCGTCCGAGCAGGTCGGTCATGCGGCCGCCGACGAGGAGGAACCCGCCGAGCACGAGACCGTAGGCGACGACAACCCACTGCAATCCGCCCTGACTCATTCCGAGATCGCGCTGGATCGAGGGCAGGGCCACGTTCACGATGGCGATGTCGAGACCCACCATCGACGTGGCGGCACACGCCAGTACCAGCACGAGCCCTTGGCGAGGCCCCGGATTCTGCTGGCGCAGGGGGGCCGACGGGTCGGCGGCGGTTACCCCGGAATTGTGCGTGTCAGACATTTCGATGTCCTTTCAGCTCGCGGCGGTTCACCGGCGGTAGCCCGCGATGGGCTTGCCGGTGCCGGTGGACAGCAGCTGCGACAGGCTCTCGGTGATGAAGAAGGTCCAGGCGAGCGAGCACGCTTCGAAACAGGCGGATTCGCCCGCGCTGAGGCCTTCGTGGGTGAAGTGCAGGGTGGTGCCTTGCGCGTCCGTGCTGATGTCGAAGATCACGTTGGTGCCGGTCCACTCGTCGGGGTCGGCCATGTGGTCGGAGTCGACGACATGCCAGACCACTCGCCGGGCGGGCGAGAACTCGGTGATCTGGAATCGGGCGAACCGGATTCCCTGCTTGGCGCGGGCGGTCTCACCGGCATATTTGCTGTCGTCGGTGAAGACGAATTCGTCGTGCAGGGCGGCCGAGTGGCCGATGAGGTTCTCACTCCACCAGCCACGCACATCGGTGATGGCCTCGAAGACCTGTTCCGGTGTCCGGTCGGTGGTCATCGTGGCGGTCAGGTACTCGGTGTCCGACATGGCGTTGCCTCTCTCTTTCGGGTGGTTCGCCCCACCGACGAAGGAGGCCGCCCGGGATCGACAACGACCGGGAAGAAATTCGAGAAATTTTGCGGCGATGGCCTATGTGCTGCGCAGAGCCTCAGCAAGACGACCGGCCAGATAGCGGCGTTCGGCATCGGTCGGCGCCAGCTGCAGCGCCTCCTCGTACCAGGCGACGGCCTCGGCCGTGCGGCCGTCCCGGCGGAGCAGATCGGCTCGCGTCGCGGGCAGCAGGTAGTACCCGTCGAGCTTGCCGGATCGGGTGATGGCGTCGACGAGGGCGAGTCCGGCGGATATGCCCTCGGCCATCGCAACCGCCACGGCGCGGTTGAGATCCACCACGGGAGACGGCGCCAGTCGCGCGAACTCCCCGTACAGCGCGGCGATCTGCGGCCAGTCGGTCGCCGCGGCATCGGGCGCGGTGGCGTGGCAGGCGGCGATCGCGGCCTGTACCTGATACGGCCCGGCCCGGCGCATCGCCAGCGCTATATCAAGTGCCGCAACGCCTTCGGCGATCAGCGCGTGATCCCATCGGGACCGGTCCTGATCCTCCAGCGTCACCAGTACACCGCCATCGACTCGACTCGCGCGGCGGGCCTCGAGCAACAACATCAACGCCAGCAGGCCGCGCGCCTCGGGCTCGGCCGGCATCAACCGGACCAGCATCCGAGCGAGGTGGATACCCTCGGCGGCCAGCTCTCCGCGCCCGTCCGTGTCGTCGTAGCCCGCATTGAAGATCAGATAGAGCACGGCGAGGACCGCGTTCAGTCGCTGTGGAAGTAACTCCGCAGACGGCACCCGATATGGGATACCGGCCTCCACGATCTTGCGTTTGGCACGCACCAGGCGCTGCGCCATCGTCGACTCGGCGGTCAGGAACGCCTTGGCGATCTCCCCGGTGCTCAGCCCCGCCAGGGTGCGCAGCGTCAGGGCAACCCGGGCGGGGAACGGCAACGCGGGATGGCAGCACGTGAAAATCAGCCGCAGCCGCTCGTCCGGAATCTCCTCGGCCGACGATTCGACCGGAACGCGTCCCAGCACGGCCATTTCCCGCAATTTCGCCGCGCCCGTCGCGTCCCGTCGCAACCTATCGGTTGCCCGGTGCCGGGCCGCCGTCGTCAGCCACGCACCCGGACGAGCCGGAACGCCGTCGCGCGCCCACGTCGCCAGAGCGGCGGCGAACGCGTCCTGCGCGCAGTCCTCCGCCAGATCCCAGTCCCCGGTCAGGCCGATCAAGGTCGCGATCACCTGGCCCCACTCGTCCCGATACGCCGCATCGACCGCGGCCCGAACCTCCTCCGGCGCAGTCATTCCCACACGGGACGGACCTCGACGCAGCCCCGGCTCGCATAGGGGTGCCGAGCCGCGATCGCGATCGCCTCGTCCAGATCGGCACACTCGACGATGTCGATACCGCCGATGAAATCCTTCGTCTCCGCGAACGGGCCATCGGACACCAGAGTCTCCCCGTCGCGGACACGGACCGTCGTCGCATCCGCCACCGGACGCAACCTCGCACCACCGACAATGGCTCCCCGCCGATCCACCTCCGCCCCGTATGCCTGAAACGCCGGGTCCGCCGCCAGCTCCTCCATGGACTGCGACACCTTCTCATCGTCACAGATCAGCAATACATACTTCATGGGGCAACTATGCCCGATCCGCTCGAATGCCACATCCCTGACGCCTGAATGCACCACCAAAGATACGCAAACTGCACCGAAAGTAGAACGCCATCTCGGCAGAGTACGTGCATCATCGGATGGCCAATACACTTCCGGCCCTCGGCATAGGCGGCGATGTGACATTTCTTGGACTCGATACAGGCGATGTCGTCGCCGGGCTCGCGAGTGGAGTTGGATTTGCCTTCGGCGGTCCGGTGGGCGGCGCACTACTAGGTGCGGCAGCTGGTGGCGTCGTCGCCGCATTCGAGGGTAAGCCATTGGAGGAATGTCTCGAAGCAGGTCTGATCGACGGCGTTCTCGGCGCAGTGCCCGGTGGCATCGTCGGCGGCGCCTCCCACGGATTGATAAAAGGTGGCGGAAAAGCGTTGGCGCGCAGCTTCAGAGATGTCGGAGAACTGGCGTCCAGGAGAGGGGGCAGCCTCTCGGAAAGACTGGAACTGGCTAGAGACCATATGTGTCGCATGGAGTTGGGCACCGCAACCGCCGCTGTTGGCACCGCCGTGGGAAATCACTTCACCACAGACATTCACGCGGCCCTCAGCCCACCCATCAACCAGCTCCCGATAATCGACATCGGGAACTACGGTCGGTAATCTTCACCGGAGGGTTGATCCACCAATGGAGATGATGCACTTCTATATGCCTTACATGGATGCGCCGGAGTATCCGAGAGAATACAGGTTCCTCGCCTCCACAGAGTTACTGTACCGTAAGCTACCAAAAGTATTCCGTGGGTACTTCGACAGCTTCGGAAAGGACTCCAAAGAAGAGCCGCCGAAGCCGCCCCAAATCACCCAGGTCAGCCACTCCGGCATAGAACGTTCAGGCGCCGACGCGAGCGCGGTAGCGGCTTACACAATCGCATCACGCAAACTCACGGAAACATTTCGAACATTTTATGAAACATCCGTTGAAGTATCGCAGCTGCCACGGAAGTCCGCCGAAATATCCACCAAACAACAGGAGGCCATCAACGGAGTAATCAAACAGGTCAGCGACTCCGCACCGACGGTTGCACCACGCGGAACCCGTCAGGACGACCATATCCTGTCCTACCTCGCCAAGGCGCTGGAGGCCGGCGAGCAGAACATGAGCAAAGCAGTGCAGCAGCAACAACAGGTCGCGAACGAGATCGACAAGCAGTCCGACCTGTTGAAGCGGATTGCGGAACTCGAGAAGCAAATGAAGAATTCCCGATCCACGCCCGAGCGTCCCGGCCGTGACCACCAGGATCGCCGTGGGTTCGACCCACCGACGCTCGTTCCCCCTGCACCTCCCCCGCCGGACGGCGACTTCCGCGGCCGCCGCGATGTCGGCGGCACCGACATCACCGAGCCTTCCGGACCGACCCGCAACGCAGGCGACCGGAGTGCCCGACCTCCGTATCCCCCGGCGCCGACTGTCAGCCCGGCCGCAGTCCCGGCACCGGGCATGTCCGACCTGCTGGGCGGGCTGAGCCCATTGATCGCTCAGCAGATGATGGCGCGCAATCTGGCCGACCAAGGTCTCGTCCGTCGGCCACACGAACTCGATCCGCGCGGCAATGAGCAGGGATTCGACCACTCGCAGCCCGGGATCGCGGGCCGGGCACCGGCGACCATCCCACCTGCGCCCGCGACAACGCCGCCATCGACGGCAACCCCACCCTCCACGTCAGCTCCCCCACCCCGCCCAGCGGAGGGGACGCCGCCGAGAGCCCCAGACGCTGACGGCGACGTCGAGTACACGTTCCCGGACGGCCGAACCCAAAAGGTAACCGCCCTGGTCGCACAGGTTCTCGATGCGGCGATCGCCAACAAGAACGGAACCGACGCCCACAACGCGTACAGCAAGACCAAAGCACAGTGGTCCGACACGAAGTCGATCGGACAACCCGTCGATCCACATCAACTGATCACCGGCGACGTAGGCGTATGGAGCCAGCGCACGGCAGTGGTGGTCGTATGGTCGCCTGACGATGGCGGTGCAGAGGCCGTCATCGACGGCGAACTCGTGAAGTTTCCCGCCAACGGATTGGATGAAATGTCCGACAAGGACGGAGCCTTCGGCACCTTCGCCGGATTCCGCCATCCGAATGGTATCGAATCAGCGGCATCGGATAAGACACGCGCGAATCCACTACACCCCGGCACCGGCGAACCATCCACCACACCACAGCCCGCTGATACTCCCTGGACGCCCTCCACGACGTAATCCGCCCACTCATCGGATGTCAGCGATGCGCCCGACCCGGACTCACGGTTTGTCGAGGGCGCGGTACGCGTCCAGGCCCGGTGGCGGCGATCTTGTGGAGGTCGGGTCCGCAGTTCGTCGGGACGCGATGTCGCGCCGCGCGTCCGAGGCGGAGATCGGGCGCGACCGGTGGGCCCGGATAGGCTCGGCAGGGTGACCACCGATCACGACACGACCGCCGGTGCCCCGCGCCAGGTGATCGCGCAGACGTTGCGTGAGGAGATCCTCGCGGGCCGCCTCGATCCCGGCGATCGGTTGCGCGAGGCCGACCTGGCCGCCCGATTCGGCGTGTCCCGCGTTCCCGTGCGAGAAGCCCTGTCGCAGTTGCAGAGCGAGGGGTTCGTCACGCTCGTGCGCTACCGCGGCGCCACGGTGTCGGCGGCCTCCGGATCCGCGGCGCTGGAACTGATCCAGATCCGGCGCGGGCTCGAGGTGCTGGCGGCGCAGTTGGCGGCGGAGCGGCGGGGCGGGGCGGTCGCGGACGAACTCGCGCGCGTCGTCGAACTGGGCCGCTCGGCGGCGATGAATCTGGCGCACACGCAGTTGCCGCCGCTGGTGCTGCGGTTCCACACCCTCGTCGCGCAGGCCGCAGGCAACCATCAGCTCCGGCTGATGCTCGAACCGCTGCTGCAGCGGGTGTCGTGGATCTTCGATCAGCATCTCCGGGAGCGCACGCACGATTCGTGGACCGACCACGCGGCGATCGCCCAGGCCATCCTGACCGGGTCACCGGTGCAGGCCGGATATCTCATGAGCGAGCACATCGCGAAGGACGAGCAGCTGCTCGGCGAGCTCGACCAGCGCTAATTCGTATACAAAAATCCCGCACTCTGCCGTACTTTACGCACACATAACGCAGAGAAACGTCAGAGAAACACGTTTTGTATACAACTTAGGGACCAGCTTCACGCTCCTCGGAGGTTGTTCCCGTGCCTTCCCGCTCCCCCGAACCCCCGCCGAACCGCCTATCCCCCTGGCGCACCGTGGTTTTCGGCCTCCAGCACGTGCTGGTGATGTACACCGGGTGCGTCGCCGTACCCCTGGTCTTCGGCGCCGCACTCGGTCTCGACAAGACCACCATCGCGACATTGGTCAACGCCGATCTGCTGGTCGCGGGCCTCATCACCGTCGTGCAGGCGGTCGGGATCGGCAAGCTGCTCGGCGCCCGGATGCCGGTGGTGGCGGGCGCGTCGTTCACCGCGGTGAACCCGATGATCCTGATCGGCCAGGAGTACGGGCTGCCCGCGGTGTACGGCTCGATGATCGCGGCCGGGATCTTCGGCATCCTCGTCGCGCTGCCGTTCGCCCGCCTGCTGCGCTTCTTCCCGCCGATCGTGCGCGGCGCGGCGGTGACCATGATCGGCCTGTCGTTGATCGGCAAGGCGGTCACCATGATCTTCGGCGACACGACCCCGGACGGCACCCGCCTCGCCCTCGCGGTCGGAGTGGCCGCGGTGATCGTGGCGCTGATGCGTTACGGCCGTGGGGTTCTCGCGCAATCGGCGGTGCTCGTCGCACTGGTCCTGGGCACGTTCGCCGCGGCCGGACTGTCGATGACCGACTTCGGCGGTGTCGGCGACGCCGGATGGCTGGGCCTGCCGAATCCCTTCGCCTTCGGCGCACCCGAGTTCCCGATCGCGGGCATCGCGTCGATGTGCCTGGTGATGCTGGTGATCTATGCCGAGTCGACGGCGTATCTGCTGTCGGTGTCCGAGACCACCGGGCAACCGGCCGGTCGGGCACAGCTGGCCCGCGGGCTGGCCGCCGACGGCGCCTCGGCGGTGCTGGCCGGATTTCTCACCTCGTTCCCGGACACCATCTTCGCGCAGAACGTGAGCCTGGTGCGGATCACCGGCATCGTCAGCCGCGCGGTGACCGCGGTGGCGGGCGGATTCCTCGTGATCCTCGGGCTGGTGCCGAAGATGGGCGAGGTGGTGGCGAGCCTGCCCGGGCCGGTCATCGGCGCGGTGAGCCTGGTCATGTTCGCGACCGTGGCCGGTGTCGGCATCGCCACCATCGCGCAGGCCGACCTCGCCCGCAACGACAACCTGGTGATCGTCTCGCTCGCGATGGGTGTCGGAATGATTCCGATCGTGGCGCCGCAGATCTACGCCGAACTGCCGTCCGCCGCGAAAATCGTGCTCGGCGGGGCGATTACGAGCACGGTGCTCGTCGCGTTCGTTCTCAATCTGATCTTCAATCACCTCACGCTCCCCCGCGCCCTGCGGCGCACGCGGCCGGATCACGAGCCGAGCCCCGCTGCGCCACAACCGAAATCGACGACCGAGGAGGTCTCCGCATGACCGGTGTCTCGCTGCTCACCGTCCCCACCGCCGGACCCGGCGATCTCGGCGCACTCGCCGTTCTCGACCACATGGGTTGTGCCGCCGGGGATCTGGTCGCCGTGATCGGCAAGACCGAGGGCAACGGCTGCGTCAACGACTTCAGTCGCACGCTCGCCGCGGCGGCTTGGGAGCCCCACCTGCCCCCGGCGGCCGTCTCGGTGTTCTCCGGCGGCACCGAGGGTGTGCTCAGTCCGCACGTCAACCTGTTCGTCCGCGACGATCGGCGCCACCCGGGATTCGATCGGGGGCTGGTCGCCGCGGCGGGGCGCACCCGGGTGCTCGCGCCCGGCGAGATCGGCCGCGCGGCCCAGGTGGACGCGGTCGGCGAGACGGTCGCCAAACTGCTCGCCGAACTCGGGGCCGGGCCCGCCGACACCCATCTGGTCATCGTGAAATGTCCGCTGCTGACCTCGGACAAGATCACCGCGATCCGCGCGGCGGGCGCCGAGCCGGTCGCCACCGACACCTACGAGTCCATGGCGCATTCGCGCGCGGCGAGCGCCCTCGCAATCGCCTGGGCGCTCGAGGAATGCGATCGGCCCACGGCCCTGCGCGCGCTGTCGGGCGACGGAGACGTGTCCTCGGCCCGCGCCTCCACCAGCGCGGGCGCCGAACTCGACGACTGCCACGTCCTCGTTGTCGCGGAGAGCAGGTCGGCGGCGAACCCGCTGCGCGCCCTGCACGGCGAGATGGCCGACGCGCTCGACGTCGCGTCGGTCACCGCGCTGCTCGATCGCGTCCGGGCCGAGAACGGAACGGTCCGCCAGATCTTCGCCAAGGCCGAGGCCGACCCGGCCGGTACCGTGCGCGGCCTGCGGCACACCATGCTCACCGACTCCGACGTCAACGCCACCCGGCACGCCCGAGCCGCCGTCGGCGGGCTGCTGTCGGCACTCAAAGGCGATGGCGCCGTTTATGTTTCGGGCGGTGCCGAACATCAGGGCCCGTCCGGCGGGGGCAGCATCACGGTGATCTACGAACTACCCACTCCGGCGAGGAGCGATCAGCCATGACAGCGACCGTACGCGTTCCCGAAACCACTTGGGACATAGAGGAATTCGAAACGACACCGGTACCGCCGGGCCATCGGCGGCGCCTGCCGTCGGTCGGCGCGGTCTGGTTCGGTTTCCCAATGGTGTTGACCTGCGCCATCTTCGGCGGCCTCATCGTCTACTCGCTGGGGTTCTGGCGCGGGCTGCTCGCGATCGCGGCCGGGAACCTCTGCCTGATGCTGTATGTCGGAGCCCTGAGCTATCTGGCCGGACGGACCGGCGAGAACTTCGCCCTGACCGCCGCGAGAACCTTCGGCACCAAGGCCGCGGCCGTACCGTCGGCATTCCTGGCCACCATCGTGATCGGCTGGTTCGCCTTCCAGACCGGCATGGCCGGAGCGATCCTGCACGACAGCCTCGGCTGGCCCGAGCGGGCGACCACACTGGCGGCCGGGCTGGGTTTCATCGCGCTGACCCTGCTGGGCATTCGGGCGCTGTCGGTGATCGGCGTGATCGCGGCCCCGGTGTACATCGCGCTCGGCGCCGTCGCGATATACCTTGCCGCGCAGGATGGTTCGGGATCGCCCACCGGCTATCCCGGCGGGGCCGGAAGTGCCGCACTGAGTTTCGGGGCCGCGGTCACCCTGGTGATCGCCTCCTTCATCGACTCCGGCACCATGACAGCCGATTTCACCAGATGGTCGCGTAACGGACGCGAGGGATTCCTGGCCGCGGCCTCCGCGTTCCCCGTGAGCAATTCCATCGCCCTGCTCGTCGGCGGCCTGGTCGTCGCGTTGGGCGGCGCCACCGATCCCGGCACCGACGGCGGCAACTTCCTCGGCCTGCTGATCGGTCACGGCGGCGTGCTGGTCCCGCTGGCCGTGGCGTTCGTCTTCATCAATCTCGGCTCGGTGTGCGCGCACTGCCTGTACAACGGCGCGGTCGGCTGGAGTCAGCTCACCGCGGGCCGGATGCGCACGCTGACACTGATTCTCGGCGCCGTCGGGGTACTGCTCGCGGTGGCCGGGATCTGGACCTACTTCGAGCAGTGGCTGAATCTGCTCGGCGTGATCGTGCCGCCCATCGGCGCGGTCGTGATCCTCGACCAGCTGGTCCTGCCGCGCACCCGGCTGCGCTCCCCCGCGACCGCCCGCGCCGTGCGCTGGCAGCCCTTCGCCGGATGGGCGGGCGGCGCGGCCGCGGCCCTGCTCACCCACCGGCTCGCGCCGTGGCTGTCGGATGCCGTGGTCGGCTTCGTCACCGCGGCCCTGCTCCTCACCGTCTGCTCCGCCCTGACCGCACGCGACCGGAAGGATTGCCCCGCATGACATTTCCACCCCTCACCGCCGCCACCCCGTACGCCTGGCCCTACGACGGCGGCATCGACCCGGCCCGCACGGCCCTGCTGCTGATCGACTGGCAGACCGACTTCTGCGGGCCCGGCGGCTACGTCGACCGGATGGGATACGACCTGGCGCTCACCCGCGCCGGACTCGAACCCACCGCCCGGGTGCTCGCCGCGGCACGGGACCTCGAGATGACCGTCGTCCACACCCGCGAGGGACATCGCCCGGACCTCAGCGACCTTCCCGCCAACAAGCGCTGGCGCTCGGCGCGGGCGGGCGCGGAGATCGGGAGCACCGGGCCCTGCGGCCGGATCCTGGTCCGCGGCGAGCCGGGCTGGGAGATCGTGCCCGAGGTCGCGCCGCTGCCCGGCGAACCCGTGATCGACAAGCCGGGCAAGGGCGCCTTCTACGCCACCGATCTGGATCTGGTGCTGCGCACCCGCGGCGTGACGCACCTGATCATCACCGGCATCACCACCGACGTCTGCGTGCACACCACCATGCGCGAGGCCAACGACCGCGGCTACGAATGCCTGGTGCTGTCGGACTGCACCGGCGCGACCGAGCGCCGCCACCACGAGGCCGCGCTCAGCATGATCACCATGCAGGGCGGCATCTTCGGCGCGGTCGCCGCCTCCGCGGACCTGCTCGCCACCCTCGGCGTGGCGCCCGCGACCGTATGAGGATCGTGCTGATCCACGGCGCGGCGACCGACTCGCGCGTGTGGGCCGCCACCGCGGCCGCACTGCGCGGGCCGGGTGAGGTGTTATGCCCGGACCGCCCGCAGTCCGGTGAGATGGACACCGAAATCGCTTATCTCGCACCGTACTGCGCGGGCGCGTTCGTCGTCGGCGTCAGCGGCGGCGCGACCCTCGGCCTCGAGCTGGCGGCCCGCGGCATCCCCCTGGCCGGGGCCCTGCTGCACGAACCGGCGGCCGGGTCGCTGGCCCCCGGATTGCTCGACCACGTCGCCGCCGCACTGGCCACCGGTGGGATCGAAGGATTCGGCCGCGCCCTCTACGGTCCGCGCTGGCGTCCGGCCGATACGCCCGCGACGCTCGAGACGGTCCGCGCGGAGTTCGCGATGTTCCGCGGCTTCGAACCGGCACCCCTGGCCGCCGCCGACCGCATCACCCTGACCGTCGGGGCGAATTCTCCACCCCCGCGCCATGATTCGGTCCGCGCTGTGGCCGCCCACCTGGGCACTCGGGTCCGCACGATCCCCGGGGCGGGCCACGCCGCACACCTCGAATGCCCCACGAAACTGGCCGCCCTCATCGAGTCGACGGCCCTCGACCACGGCCGCCCGGTGAGCTAACATAAGTCACAACCTATTTAAGGAGTAACTTATGTCCATGCTCACCGACCCCGTCGCCATCGCCGGTCTCGTGTCTCGCGAGATCCGCACCGGGGCCCGCGAGGGCGCGCCGACCAAGATCGCCGTCGCCCGGCGCAGCTATCCCACGGATCGGTCCGACCTGTGGAACGCGCTCACCGATATCGAGCGGATCCCGCGCTGGTTCCTGCCGATCAGCGGCGACCTGCGGGTCGGCGGCCGGTATCAGCTCGAGGGCAACGCGGGCGGGGTGGTCGAGCGCTGCGAGGCACCCGAGCGGTTCGACGTGACCTGGGAGATGGGCCCGCAGATCTCATGGCTGACCATCAGCCTCACCCCGGAGGGCGAGGGCACCCTGCTGGAACTGGTGCACGAGGCACAGGTCGATCCGGACCTCTGGTCGCAGTTCGGGCCGGGCGCGGTCGGCGTCGGCTGGGATCTCGCCCTGATGGGCCTGGGCCTGCACGTGGCCAGCGGAGCCCCGGTCGACCCGGCCGAGGGGGCCGCGTTCCCGACCACGCCCGAGGGCAGGGAGTTCGTGCGCTCCTCGGCCTCCGGCTGGGCCGACGCGGCCGTCGGCGACGGCGACGATCCGGTGGCGGCGCACGCCGCCGCCGAGCAGACGATCGGCTTCTACACGATCGTGCCCGAGGAGGACCCGCAGCCCTGATGAGCGAGCCGCCACAGATCTTCGAGGCCCTCGGCGACCCGGTACGCCGCGGCATTCTCGAACTGCTGGCGTCCGGTGAAATGCCCGCGAGCGCGGTCGTCGACGGCGTGCGGCGCTATACGCCGATCTCCCAGCCCGCGGTGTCCCAGCACCTGAAGGTGCTGCGCGAGGCCGGACTCGTCAGCGTCCGCGTCGACGGCCCGCGCCGCATCTACGCGATCGATCGCTCAGGCGTCGACGCGGCACAGACCTGGCTCACCGGGCTGACCGACCCGCTGGAGCAGTTCGCCCAACCGCTCGACGCCCTCGCCACCGAGGTCGCCCGCGGTAAACGCACCCGCCGCCGGTCCGATCCGGGCCGCCGACCCGAGCAGCCGCCGAGCACCCGGTACGCCTGACCCGCCGGGCAAGTCGCCACATGCAGCGCCTTGCCCCTCGAGCTCAGGACTCCGGGTCCGGCGCCCGCGGGCAGCAGGCTGCTCAGGACTCCGGGTCCGGCGGCCGCACGGGCAGCAGGGCGATCAGGCCCAGGGCGAGCACCAGCAGCAGGCCGACGATGCCCGCGCGGTCGGCGCCGAAGGCCCAGACGAACAGGCCGAACATGACCGGAGCCAGAAACGACACCGCCCGGCCCGTCGTCGTGTAGAGGCCGAACATCTGGCCCTCGCGGCCGGGTGGCGCCAGGCGCGCGAGGAAGCTGCGCGCGGCGGACTGCGCGGGACCGACGAACACCGTGAGCAGCAGGCCGAACACCCAGAACAGCACGGGCCCGGAGACCATCAGCAGCGCGGTGCCGAAGACCAGCATCGCGGCCAGCGAGGCGACGATGACCGCCTTCGGACCGACCGTGTCGTCGAAGCGCCCGGCGACGATGGCGCCCAGTGCCGCAACGACATTCGCCGCGATGCCGAACAGCAGCACATCGTCGTCGGAGATGCCGTACACCCGCACGGCCAGCACCGCGCCGAAGGTGAACACCCCGGCCAGACCGTCCCGGAAGATCGCGCTCGCCAGCAGGAACCCCGCCGTGCGCCGATCGGCCGCCCACAGCTCGCGCAGATCGCGCCACAGCACCCGGTAGGAGGCGAGAAATCCGGCCCGCGCGGCGCCCGGATCGGCATCGGTGCGCGGGAGTTCCGGCACGGCCAGCAGCACCGGCAGCGCGAAGGCGGCGAACCACACCGCCGCCAGCACCGCGACCAGCCGGATATTGAGCCCGTCGGCGGTCGGCACACCCAGCAGCCCGCGCGTCTCGCCGTCCCCGGCGATGAAACCCACATAGCAGATCAGCAGCAGCCCGATGCCGCCGAAATACCCCATCGCCCAACCGAATCCGGAGACCCGGCCGATCGTCGCCGGGGTGGAGACCTGCCGCAGCATGGCGTTGTAGGGCACCCCCGCCAATTCGAACGCCGCCGAGGCGAGAGCGAGCAGCAGCAGGCCCAGCCACAGCTCGCGATAGTCGTCGTGCACGAAGAACATTCCGGCCATCAGCACGATCGTGAGACCGGTCAGCAGTCCCAGCGCGCGCTTGCGCCGCGCGGTGGCGTCGAACCACTGCCCGCTGACCGGCGCGGTCAGCGCGACCACCAGTCCGGACAACCCCAACGCCCAGCCCAGCCACGCGCTCGCCGAGATCCCGCCGGGCAGATCGTCGCCCACCGTATCGGTGAGATACACCGAGAAGACGAAGGTGAGGATGACCGCCTGGAACGCCGCCGACCCCCAGTCCCACAACCCCCACGCCACCACCTGCCGCCGACCGGCGGCCTGCCCGATGGTGGCTCGCCCCGGAACCTCGGTCATGCCACGCAGCGTAGGCGACGGCGGCACCCGATGCCCGATTCCCGGGCCCACCGGCGACGAAAGCACCTGTCGCCGACCGGCACCGGCACCGCGGATACCCGCCCTCGCCACGGTTGCAGCAGGTACGCTCTTGGCCAATGAATGCCCCCGCCGCAGCTCAGCGCTGCCGAGCGGGCTCCGACAAGGCAGGAACGCGGCCGCGCGTTCCGCGAAGTGCACAGAGGAGAGCGCTCGCCATGGCAGGCAAGCGAACGGTGCTGACGGTCCAGCTCAGGCGGCTGGCCGCGCTGCTGCACGAGATGCGCGAACACGCCGGGGTCAGCAAGGAGGTGGTCAGCGCCCGCACCGGTATCAACGTCACCACGCTGTACCGCATCGAGACGGCCCAGGCCCGACCGCAGCGGCGCACCCTGATGGCCATGCTCGACCTGTACGGCGTCGAGGAACCGCAGCGCGCGGATGCCCTGCAGTTGCTGCAGGAGGCGCAGAAGCCGGGCATGTCGCGCCCGTTCGAGGCGGCCGTCTCGGAGGTCTACGCCGCCTATATCAACTTCGAGAACGAGGCGCTCTCGGCGCGGCTGTTCCAGACCTCGTTCATCCCCGGGCTCCTGCAGACCGAGCAGTACGCCGTGGCGGTGCTGGACACGGCCATGCCGAAGGTCGAGGCCGCGGTCATCGAGCAGCGGCTGCGCGCGCGTTTCGAGCGGGCCAAGGTCCTCGCCAAGGAGGAGCCGCTGGAGCTGTGGGTGGTGCTCGACGAGGCGGCGATCCGGCGCGTGGTCGGCGGCCGCGAGGTGATGCGGGGGCAGCTGCTGCGGCTGGTCGAGGAGTCGGAGAAGCGCAACGTCATCCTGCAGCTGCTGCCGTTCGACGCCGGGGCCCACCCGGCCATGGTCGGCTCGTTCGTGGTGCTGGACTTCCACGACCCGGCCGACCCGGAACTGGTCTATGTCGAGGGCATCGCGGGCGACGATATCGTGGAGGGCCACAACGAGATTCGCCGCTTCGGGGTGATGTTCGACCAGCTCCGCGCCATGGCCCTGAGCCCACGCGATTCCACGGCGCTGATCGCCGAGGTAGCCGACGACCTGAAGTGAGAGGTGCTCAGCTGCGGCTGGCGCGGCGGTAGCCAACTATCGCGGGCACGGCGAACAGCACCATCGCGCCGACCGACCAGGCGACGGTTGCCAGCAGGGGGCCGCGCACCGGGCCGCCCAGAGACAGCCCGCGCATGGCGTCGACGGCGTAGGACATGGGCTGGTGGGCCACAATGGGTTTCGCCCAGGCCGGGTAGGCGGCCAGCGGGACGAATCCGGTGGAGAAGAACATCAGCAGCGACGAGCCCAGCGAGATCGCCTCCACCAGAGCCGGTTTGGCGGTGTAGACGGCGACCGCGGTCACCAGCGTGGCGAAACCCAGCCCGTACAGCAGCGGCACCCCCACCAGGGCCACGGCCGCGGCCCAGCCCTGCCGGAACCGGAGCCCGAGCAGCACCCCCACCGCGAACAGCACCAGCGTGCAGGTCAGGATGCGGGCGCCCTCGGCGGCGATCCGCGCCAGCAGCCCCGACACCCGATGGACGGGCAGCACCCAGAACCGGGCCAGCAGGCCGTCGTCGCGCTCGCGGCCCAGCGTGATCGCACCGGCCAGCGACCCCGACATCACCGATACCAGCGTCACCATGGGCACCGAGCCGTACAACGCGCTCGCCCCCGAGAACGCCGAGATCTGGCGCCCCAGCACGGTATCGAGCATCACCAGCAGCAGCGCCGGGAAGATCAGCGACTGGGCCATCGTCAACGGGTCACGGCGCCAGCGCTTCAGCAGCCTACGGGTCTGAATCGCCGTCTGCGGCAAAAGATATCGGCCCGACTCGGTACGCGCGGTGACCACGGGCAGATCGACCACCGCCGCTCCCACTCCGCCGGGTCCGGGCGTCCGCGCCGCCCCTGTGCTCGCGGTCATCGCTGCCTCCGCACGGCCACCACCGCCGACGCACCGCCGAACACCACCAGCCCCAACGCCGCCCACGCCAGCCCCGGCCCGACGGCGGCCCAGCTCACCGCCCCGGCCCGCCCGGACCGGTCGCCCGCCAGCACCCGCAGCACGCCGATGAACTGCGACACCGGCTGGTTCCGCGCGAAACCCTGAATCCAGCGCGGAAACTGGTTCGCCGGGGCGAATCCGGTGGACACCATGCCGAGGATCAGCTGCGGCAGCACCAGTGCCTGCGTCGTCGCCTCCGGACTCCTCGACAGCGCCCCCAGCAGATCGCCCATCAGGCCCAGCAGCAGCCCGAGCACGAGGGAGAAGGCGAGGAATCCGGCGGTGTGCCATCCGCCGCCGTAGAACCGGAATCCGATCACGTGCCCGCAGACCAGCGCCGACACCAGCGCGATCACTATCCGGTATCCGACCGCCACGGTCCGGGCCGCCAGCGGCGCCACCGACGGCATGGGCATCGTCGCGAAGCGGGCGTCCAGTCCGTCACGCGCGTCGGTGGCCGAACGGAACGCCGCCGCCGTCCCGCAGAACGACACCGCCTGCATCACGATCATGGGCATGAGGAACTGCGCATAGCTGCTGAGCCCGTGCCCCGCGAAGCTCATCACCCGGTTCAGCGGCACATAGAAACCGACGGTGAACACCACCGGCGACAGCAGCGCGGTCAGCACCTCCCCGTTCCGCAGCGAGGGCCGGACCAGCCGCAACGCCAGCACCCAGCACTGCCGCACCGCCGACCGCCGGGGAACCGGCGGCGCCCCGGGTCGCGCGAGCACATCGATCCCCATCGCGTATCCCTCCCCGTGCGCGGACGGCAGGTGCCTTCATCTCATCAGAGATACCGCCCGAATACCGCCCGGCGTTCGATGCCCTCGCTCCGGACGGCGTGTTCGCACCGTGTCAAGGCCGGTCACCCCTATTCGCCCGATCCGAGCGCGTCGTCCGCCCACCCGCGCCGCCCGCGGCCACTATGCTGACCGCCGTGCTCGAACCCCAGCCTCCCGTCGCGCCCCATCCCGATATCGCCCACCTCGCCCCGCTGCTGGGCACCTGGCGCGGCTCCGGCCACGGCGAGTACCCGACCATCGAGTCGTTCGACTACCACGAGGAAGTCACCTTCGGCCACGTCGGCCGTCCGTTCCTCACCTACCGCCAGCGCACCCGGCACGCCGAAGACGGCCGCTCGCTGCACGCCGAGACCGGCTACCTGCGCTGCGCCGGGCCGGATCGCATCGAACTGATCCTCGCCCACCCGACCGGGATCACCGAGATCTGCGAGGGCAGCTTCGACGTCGCCGACGGCGGCCTGAGCATGGAACTGGACTCCACCCACATCGGCCTCAGCTCCACGGCGAAAATCGTGACCGCGCTGGGACGCTCGCTCCGGTTGTCCGGCGACACCATCGATTACACGCTGCGCATGGCCGCCGCCGGACAGCCGAAACAGCACCATCTGGCCGCCAGTCTGCGCCGGGCCGAATAACAAAAAGATCACCGACACGCCCGTGACCTGCGGCACTAATTCGGGGACCTGTGCTATTGCGCACCGGGGGTTGTCCCGGAGATTGCTGGCGTTCTACCGTTTTTCGAGTCGGCTAACAGCCGGCGACCGATAGTTCGAGCCCATTGGATCTCGCTCACCCCACAAGGGAGAAGACCATGAAGCGTTCGACGCTCACCCTCATCACCGCAGGGATGCTCCTGGCCGGCACCGGCGCCGTGGAAATACTCGGCGACGCGTCCGTCGGGGCCGAATCCCCCGTTGGGAACGCCGCCCCGACGGCGACGAGCGGAATGGAGGTGCACTCGCCATAAACACCGACGAACACATTCGAATGCGACCCGGCGACCGGATGCCTCACTCCCCCAGGCATCCGGTCGTCGCATTTCCGGAGATCATGCCGTCCCCGGTGGCAGGGCCGTCAGCATATCCCGGGTAACCGCGACGGCATTATCGGAACTCCCGCCTTTCACCAGCAGCGTCGCGAAGGCCATATCGCCGCGATAGCCGATGAACCAGGAATGCGAGCCGCCCTCCACCTCCGCCTCGCCGGTCTTGCCATATACCTCGCCCTGATCGGCGATCCGCTCGGCGGTCCCGCCGACCACCACCATCCGCATCATCGTCCGCAGCCCCCGCACCACCGCCGGGGACAGCTCCGGGCGGTCCCCGGCGACCTTCGTCTCGTAGCCGCCGATCAGGTACGGCGTCGGCACCGAACCGCGGGCCACGGTGGCGGCCGCGAGGGCCATCACGAACGGGCTGGTCACGACCGTGCCCTGGCCGATACCGTTCTCGGTGCGCTGCACCTTGTCCGGTGCGGGCGGCACCGATCCCGAGACCGTGGGCAGGCCGACGACCGTGTAGTCCGGGCCGATGCCGAACCGGGCCGCGGCGTCGGTGAGCGCACCGGCGGGCAGCTCGCTGGCGATCTTCGCGAAGGCCGTATTGCAGGACCGCTGGTAGGCGGTGGCCATCGGGACGTCGCCGATGGTGAACAGCTCGTAGTTGGGGATGGTCCGCTCCCCGATCACGATGCGGCTCGGGCACGGCACCACCGTGTCGGGCGTCGCGGTGCCCTCGGCCATCGCGGCGGCCGCGGTCACCGTCTTGAAGGTGGAGCCCGGCGGATACAGCCCGGAGGTGGCGACGGGACCGTCGGCGTCGGCCGCCTTGTTCTGCGCCACCGCCAGCACCGCGCCGGTGGAGGGCTGCAGCACCACCATCATGGTCTGGTCGGGGCGCACGTCGACCGCTCGCTGCGCGGCGTTCTGCACATTGCGGTCGATGCTCAGCGAGAACGAGGGCGCCGGCTGCGGCGCCACCTCGTGCAGCACGTCGACGTCGGCGCCGTTGGCGTTGACGGTGACCACACTCCAGCCGGCCTTGCCGTCCACCTCGTCGATGACGGTCTTGCGGACCTGCGCCATAAGGTCGGGGGCGAAACGGCGGTCGGCGGGCACCAGATCCGCCTGATTGCCGGTGCTCACGCCGGGCAGCCCGAGCAGCTGGGCGCCGACCTCGTCGAACTCCTTGTCCGTCAGCGTCGCGACGGTGTACGCGCCGGAGGTCTTGCGTGCCCGGGAGAGGATGGTGTCGGCGGTCAGGTCCTCGTCGAAGCGGTGCAGGGCCGCGGCGAGGGTGTCGGCCACATACCCGGGATCGGGCGCCGCGCTCGCCGTGAACGAGATCGGATGCACCGTATCGGGAATCAGCACATCGGCGCCCGAGCGCTCGTTGACCCGGGCGCGCGGCGCCGGGGTGGCCCGCAGCTCCATGGTCTGGGTGTCACCGAGTTTCGGATGGATGTCCGATGCCGTCCAGCGCACCTGCCAGCGGCCCTCGCTGCGCCCCATCTGCAGCTCGCCGGAGTAGGTCCAGACGCGGTTCCTCGGCAGCCGCCACGTATAGGTGTACTCGACGGTGGCGGTGTCGCCGGTGACGCGCGCGGCCCCGGTATCCGCGCTCAGCTGCTCGGCCTGCAGCTTGTCCCACGCCGAAGCCAGTGCGCCGCCTGCCTTTCCGGGCTGATTGGTGAGCTGCGCCGCCGCCCGCACGTCGTGCCGGGCGAACGCGGCCAGAAAATCGTCCGCCGCGGGCACGGGCCCCTGGGACTCGGCCGCACAACCGCCCGCCGCGACCGCCACGGCCGCGACCAGCACGGCGATCGGCCCCCGGCACGAAAGATTCGGCCCCCACCCGGGACCACGCCGCCCACAACGCCTTTCGGATACCACCATCAACCCGATCGTATCCAGCCAACCCCCCGCTACCCCAACGACACACTGTGCCCCACCACCCCACCCTCCACACCACAACCCACTCACCCCCCTGCACACCACAACCACTCAATCCCCGACACGCCTTAGCCACTCAGTTCCCGGCACACCTGAACCACCCAGTTCCCGACACACCTGAACCACCCAGTTCCCGACACGCCTCAACCACCCAGTTCCCAGCACACCTCAACCACTCAATTCCCGACACACCTGAACCACCCAGTTCCCGACACACCTGAACCACCCAGTTCCCGGCATGGCTCACCACTCAATCCCGGCATGGCTCACCACTCAATCCCGGCACGCCACAAACACTCAATCCCGGCATGCCTCGAACACTCATTCCCGGCATGCTTTTGGCCGGGATCAGTCGACCAGGACCGTGGCGAAGGTGGCTATCTGGCGGAAACCGACCTTGGCGTAGGCGCGGCGGGCCGCCTCGTTGTAGCAGTTGACGTACAGGCTCGCGGTGCGGCCGGACGCGACCACCGCATTCGCCACCGTGGCCGTCCCCGCGGTGCCCACGCCCCGGCCGCGCCACTGCGGGTGCACCCACACGCCCTGAATCTGCCCGGTGCGCCGCGAAACCGCGCCCACCTCGGCCTTGTACACGACCTCGCCGTCCTCGAAGCGGGCCCAGGCGCGACCGGCCTGGATCAGGCTCGCCACGCGCCGCCGATAGCTGCGCCCGCCGTCGCCGACGCGCGGATCCACCCCGATCTCCTCGGTGAACATGGCGACGGCGGCGACCAGGTACCGATCCAATTCGTCGGCACGCACCCGGCGCACCCGGGGGTCTGGCACCGCGCGGGCGGGACCGTCGAGCGCGAGCAGCGGCTGATCGGCCCGCAGATCCCGCGCCGGGCCCCAGCGCTGCGACAGCATCTCCCACAGGGGCAGCGCCAGTTCCTGGCGGCCGACCACCGACGAGCACACCCGCGGCCACCGCGCCGCCCGCTCGGCGAAGGCGCGCAGATCGTCGGGACCACCGCGCAACGGCACCAGATTCGCCCCGGAGAAGCACAGCGAGGCGACCGGGCCGCCGCGGCTCCACAGTTCCGCCTGACCGCCCCGGGGGTCGAGCCCGTGCTCCTGCAGACGCGCGGCAACCATACAGCTGGCCACCGGGTCGGTGTCCAGGATTTGCAGCACCTGTGCCAGATCGCGATTCGCGAGCTGGCGAGCGCCGGAAGTCCTCGTCCGGCGGGTCGGCTCCAGCACACTCCGCACGACTCACAGCCTGCCACGAAGAGTACGAATACGCTGCTGTTCCGGTGTGGGGAGCGCTACACCACACACGACCGCGCCCGGTGTCACGAACGCATCCCCGGCTCGGCTAACCGACGGTGACGACCGGTTCGCCCGCACCGGCGTCGCCCATCTCCTCGGGGGTTGGGAGAGGCACATAGATGAGGGGGGGCACGCTATGATGATAAGGCCCCCGGGGTTTGTACACGCCCGTGTCGAAGAAAAAGGGCAGGGCGGTA
>NZ_JARWQD010000210.1 GCF_029869545.1 Nocardia wallacei
CTTCTGCACCGCCGGTTCCGACGAGCCCACCAGCGCCGCCGCCCCCCCCCCCCCCCCCCCCCACCACCCCACCCCCCCCCCCCCCCCCCACCCCCCCCCCCCCCCCCCCCCCCCCCCCCCCCCCCCCCCCCCCCCCCCCCCCCCCGCGGGGTTGCCTACCCCCCCCCCCCCCCCCCCCCCCCCCCCCCCCCCCGCCCCCCCCCCCCCCCGGCCCGCGGTTTGCCCCCCCCCCCCGCCCGGCCCCCGCCCCCCCCCCCCCCCCCCCCCCCCCCACGGCGGAACTGGATTCCCTGGTGGCGCAGCGGATCTCGGGCATACCGCTGGAACATCTGCTGGGCTGGACCGACTTTCGCGGACTGCGGGTGGCGGTGGGGCCGGGCGTGTTCGTGCCGAGGCAGCGCACCGGATTCCTGGTCGAGCAGGCGGTGGACCGCGGCCGCCGCGGCGGTGCGCGGGTCGTGGTCGACCTGTGCTGTGGCTGCGGGGCGCTGGGCCTCGCGGTCGCCACGGAGCTGGCCGCGTACGGCATCGCCGTCGACCTCACCGCGAGCGATATCGAACCCGCGGCGGTGGCCTGTGCCCGGCGCAACCTCGAATCCCTGGGTGCCCGCGTCTGCCAGGGCGACCTGTTCGCACCGCTGCCCGCGGAGCTGACCGGGCGAATCGACCTCCTGCTCGCCAACACCCCCTACGTGCCTTCCCAGATGATCGGCCGTATGCCCCCGGAGGCGCGCGATCACGAGCCCCGCTCGGCCCTCGACGGCGGCTCCGACGGCCTCGATATCGTGCGCCGCGTCGCCGCCGGGGCGCCGGACCGGCTGGCGCCCGGCGGTCACGTGCTCGTCGAGGCCAGCGACGCGCAGGCGCCCCGCGCCGCGAAAATCTTCGCCCGGCACGGCCTCACGCCGACGATCGCCCACTGCGAGGAACTCGAGACGACCGTCGTGATCGGCACCCGGCTCGCCTCCGGCTGAGCCGGTCCGAGACACCTACCCCTCAGCCAGAATTCCAGCGCGCATTTTAGCGAACTCGGATCGAATGCGGAACGAAATTCGAATTCGAACCGCCCGGTAGAAATGCCGCGGCGGAGCGTGGTGGGGGTTGCGGTATAGTCGCCGTATCGCGAAAGCCTTTAGCAGACACTGGGATAGCCATGTATGCAGACAGGTGTGAGCGTCAGACGGCCGATGACGACGTGTCGCGATATTATGTGCGCAAAACGGCCGAGATCATGCACAAATACGGTCCCGGGCCACGCATCCACTTTCATGTCGGCCTATTTCCCGACGGGTCCGAGCCGCCCACGTCCAACGTGCCCGGACAGGTCCTGCAGCGACGGCTGCACGACTCTCAGGAAGAGGCGCTCACCCACGCGGCCGAGGTATGGGATGTGACCGGTCACCGGCCCGGCGACCTGCTCGACATCGGGTGCGGGGTGGGTGGTGGCTCGCTGTTCTGGGCGCAGGAGCACGACGCCGTCGTCACCGGTGTGACCGTCGCCGCCGACCATGTCGGCGTGATGCGGCAGCTGGTACGCCGTGCCGGGGCGCAGGGCCGGGTGTCGGTGCGGGCACAGGATGCTCACACGCTCACCGACCGCAATGCCTTCGATGCCGCCGTGGCGTTCGAAAGTTCCGGGTATATGAATCGAGCCCGGCTGTTCGAGGTCGTCGGCACCGCGTTGCGCCCCGGGGGCTGGTTCGGAATCCAGGAACATTTCCTGTCGCACCCGGACCGGGATAACGTCGCCGCCCTGCTGGACGGCTATTACAAAACCCGGCTCGGAGTCCTCGGGGAATACCTGTCCGCGGCCGCGGCGGCGGGATTCGTCCTCGAGGCCGACGAGGACGTCACCGCGCGCGTCACCGAATTCTGGATGCAGTCGGCGGCCTGGACGACCGCCGAACTCGCGGCGATCGACGACGGCCGGGCGTCCCCGATCCGGCGGGAGCGGCTGCTGCAGTCCTGCGTTTTCCACGGGCGGCTGTTCCGGCTCTGGCGGGACCACGCGGTGCAGACGCGTCAATTGCTGTTCCGCCTGCCCCGCTGAGAGTCCGAGGAGGAGGGCGCCGTGGCCGTTCACCGAACCGTGCACCCGAGTACCGCACAGCGATACTCGCTGCCGCCGTTCTACTGCCCGATACCACCGGTCCTGAACCCGAATCTCGCACGTGTGACCGAGCGCGCCTGGCGGTGGACCGAAAGGGTCGGCCTGTACCGCACCGACGCCGATCGTGAGTGGGGCCGGGCAACCCACAGCGGCGAGTGGGCGTGCCGCCTGATCCCGGAGCCGTCGGCCGAGGATGTGGCGGTGCTGTTCGCCCGGTGGAACTACTGGCTGTTCGCCGTCGACGATCTCCTCGATGAAGATGCGGTGGGCGACACGGCAACGACCGTATCGGCCGGGCACACCATCGAGTTCGCGTGGCGAATGATCCGCGGCATCGAACATCCGGGCGCTCGGCTCGACCGCCCCGGCGCCGACCTGGTACCCGCCACGCGCGCGGCCGTGAGCGCGGTGCAGTGGCAGCGGATCACCCGCGCGGTCCGGGACTGGATGCTGGCCGCCACCCTGGAGGCCGCCACCACCGAGCGGGCCGCCCTCCCGGCCCTCGACGACTATCTGGCGGTGTGCGCGGAGGGCAGCGGATTCCGCTTCTTCTTCGGCTGGATGGAGATCGGGGCGGGCGTCGAGGTGCCGCCGGAGCGGCTGTACGCGCCGGGCCCGCAGGCGCTCGCGCACCTGGCCGGGACCATCATCCGGATCGACAACGATCTGATGGGCTATCGGAAGGGCGACCATCTCGATCCACCGGCGCAGAACATCGCCAATATCCTTGTCCGCCACCGCGGCTGCGCGCTGCCGGATGCGATGGCCGAGGCGGCGGCGCTGCGCGACCGGCTGATGCTGCGCTTCCTCCAGCTCGCCGACCGGATCGGCGGATCGCCCGCCTGCGGCCCGGCGTTGCGGCGCTATATCGCCGGATTGGGCCACACCATTCGCGCGAACCTCGACTGGGGCAATACCGCGCCCCGGTACGCCAGCCCGCGAAATCATCACGCGCACCCCGACCCCACGGCGACCTGCGGGATCTCCGTCACCGATGCCGCACCCGCCCCGCCGACCGGCCCGCCGCGGGACGCGCCCGCGGTCGCCTGGTGGTGGGATCGGTCGCTGGACCGTCTCTAGCGGGCCGCCGGCGCCGAGAGGCGAAGCGGCTCATGTGCATCCGCCCCTCGGCGCCGGTTGTATCCGAGACAGTGCCCGGCAGGCCATGCGGCGACCACCGGGCACCATCCAGATATTCGGAGCAGCCACCGCGATGGATGCCTTCCGGCCTCATCGACCGGCCCGGCCGCCGAGCAGCGGCCGCGACAGCAGCGCCGTCGCCGCGGTGATCAGCAGCAGCACGATGATGTAGCCGGAGAACAGCGCCGGATGCGCGGCGAACTGTTGCTTCAGGGCGGGAGTGGTGCCGCCGAAGACCGCCGCGGTGATCGTGTACGGCAGCGCCATCACGGTCACGCGGTAGCGGGCCGGGGCGACCATGGCCGTGGCGCCGGGCAGGGTCGCGGCCAGCGTCACCACGCAGACCGACCCCACGATCATCAGCACCCAATACGTCGCGGGCGTAGCCGAATTCAGCAACATCTGCATCGGCAGGGTCGCCAGCGCCGAGGCCAGTGCCGCACCGGCGATCCAGCGCAGCGGGCCCACCCGGTCGGCCAAGGCCCCGAACACCGGCGCCGCCGCCATGTAGGCCAGCTGGGCGACCACGCCCGCCCACAACACCTGGGCGTCGGGCAATTTCAGCACCGAGATCGCATAGCTCGTCGGGGCGCTGACCCAGAGATAGTAGGACGACAGCGTGCCCGCGGTGATTCCCGCGACGGCCAGTGCGGGCGCGAGCAGTGCCCGCCAGTCGCGACGCCACCGCACCGGCCGCTCGGACGGCTCCCGGTCGAGGGTCTCGGGAATGGTGCGGCGGGCGAACAGGAATACCAGCGACAGCGCGGCGGCGGCGAGGAACGGGATCCGCCAGTATCCGTCGCGCAGCGCGTCCGCGCCCGCGCCGGTCACCAGCGCGGCCACGAACAGGTTGGCCGAGATCGTGCCGAGGCCGTAGAAGATCGAGTACACGCTCGTGCCGAGCATCCGGCGCCGCGGCGGCGCGGAGTCGTACATGTACGCCTGCGCGACCGCCTGCTCCCCGCCGAACGAGAAGCCCAGGACCAGCCGCCACACCAGCAGCAGGATCGGGGCCGCCGCGCCGATCGCCTCCCGGCCGGGTGTCAGCGCCATGCCCAGCGTCGCGACCCCGGCCAATCCGATCGACAGCACCAGCGCCGGCTTGCGGCCGCGCCGGTCCGCCAGCTGCCCCAGCACCAGCGCCCCGATCGGCCGGATCAGGAATCCGACGGCGAACAGGCCGAATCCGTACAGCACCGACTGCTGCAGGTCACCGCCGAAGAACTGTGGCGCGAAATAGGTCACCAGCAGCGCGTACAGCGACCATTCGTAGGCCTCGAGGGCGGCGCCCGCCGCGGCGGCGGTGATGCGATGGGCCGAGCGGGCGCGCGTGACGATCAATGTGTTCATGAGCGCGCCCACTTTAACACCGTTCAAGTTAGTTCCGTACCTGCACGTTCACCTACCGAGCGGACCGACCGGTGCACTCGACGGCTTCGCGCAGGGCCCGGAATTCCGCCGCCAGCGCATCCAGCGTGTAGTGCGCGTTCAGGCCGCTCGGATTCGGCAGCACCCACACCTCGGTGTCGCCGAGCGACTCCGGTTGGCGGCCGACGGTCGTGCGCGGACGGCCGAACGCGGTGCGGTAGGCCCCGATTCCGAGCACGGCGAGCACCCGGGGCCGGTACCGCGCCACCCGCTCGACCAGCGCCCGCCCACCCGCGCGCAGTTCCTCCGGCGTCAGCTCGTCGGCCTTCGCCGTGGTCCGCGGCGCGACATTGGTGATGCCCAACCCCACCGCAACAGCTCGTCCTGCTCGTCCGGCCGCACCGGCCGCGGGGTGAAGCCCGACCGGAACAGGGCGGGCCAGAACCGATTACCCGGCCGGGCGAAGTGATGCCCCGTCGCCCCCGACCACAGCCCCGGATTGATCCCGCAGAACAGCACCCGCAGCCCCGGGGCGATCACGTCGTCGATCGTCTTGTCCTGTGCGGCAGCCAGTTCGGCGGCCGTCGGTCGGGTGGACGGTGCCTTCGCCATGGCGTCAGTCTGCCCGAGCCCCGGCGCGATGCCCGAAACCACGGCCCACTACAAGCTGTAGTTGACGGTCGACTACCATCGGTGCGTGCTGTCTCGCGCATTCATGCGATTGGTCGATCTGCTGCCGCTGCCCTCGTTGCGGGTGCAGCGGATCATCGCGGCGGCGGTGATCCTGTCGCAGGCGGGGATCTCGGTCACCGGTGCGGTCGTCCGCGTGACCGCGTCCGGGCTGGGCTGCCCCACCTGGCCGCAGTGCTTCCCGGGGAGTTTCACGCCGGTGGCGCACGCCGAGGTGCCGGTGCTGCATCAGGTCGTCGAATTCTCCAACCGCCTGCTGACCTTCGCGGTCACGCTGTGCGCGGCGCTGGTGGTGCTGGCCGTGCTGCGCGCCCGGCGGCGACGCGAGGTGGTGATCTACGCGTGGCTGATGCCCGGCGGCACCGTGGTGCAGGCGGTGATCGGCGGCATCACGGTGCGCACCGGGCTGCTCTGGTGGACCGTCGCGGTGCATCTGCTGGCGTCGATGGTGATGGTGTGGCTGGCGGTGCAGCTGTTCGCCAAGATCGGCGAACCCGACGACGGTGTCGAGGTGACGCAGGTGCCCGCGCCCCTGCGGTGGCTGACGGTGCTGAGCGCAATCGCGTTGTCCGGCACGCTGATTGCCGGGACGCTCGTCACCGGCGCCGGGCCGCACGCCGGGGACAAGAGCATCGAGCGGCAGGTCACGCGGCTCGAGGCGGAGATCGTGCCGCTGGTCCACCTGCACGCCGACCTGCTGATCGCCTATCTCGCGCTGCTGGTCGGCCTGGCGTTCGGCCTGGCCGCGGTCGGCATGACGCGCGCGATCCGCCTGCGCCTGATCGTGGTCATCGCACTGGTGTGCGCGCAGGGCACCGTCGGCGTGGTCCAGTACTTCACCGACGTCCCCGCGGCGCTGGTGGCCGTTCACGTCGGCGGCGCCGCCGCCTGCACCGCCGCCACCGCCGCCCTGTGGGCGGCCATGCGCGGCCGCGAGCAGGTCGGGGCGTCGAACAACACCTCGACCGTCGCACGCGCCTCCTCCTGAATGGGTCGCGATCGGCTCCGGGCGTCCGGCGCGTGCCGAAGTTGGCGCGTTCGCACCGAGATTGGCGTATTCCGCTCTCCCCCAGCGGTATCGCGGCGGGGACACTGAACACGGCTGCCGCGACCGGGTGTGGTCGCCCAGCCAGGGGTTGTCTCACAGCACGCCCGCGGCTCGCCATCCCCGCGAGCGGCTGTGCGACGTGGGTTGGTGCGCGGTAGGTGAGTTTCGGGTGTTTTGCCGCGCCCACCCCTGCACTTCGATCACGGTCCTTGGCCCGCCGCGTGCCCCGCGCGATAATCCCTCCATGCCGACCTACGCGTACCGCTGCCGTGAATGCACCGACACGTTCGAACTCGTGCGCCCGATGAGCCGGTCCGCCGATCCCGCGCCCTGCCCGGGCGGGCACACCGACACCGTCAAGCTGCTCAACGCGATCGCGCTGACCGGATCGGCGGGCGGCGCCGCGGCCGCGCCCGCCCCGGCCTCCGGTGGGTGCTGCGGCGGCTGCTGCGGCTGACCCTCCCGCACTCAGGCGGTGGCGTTCGGGCCGATCCAGGCGTCGAACAGGCGATCCACGCCACCGGTGGCCAGCTGCGCGGCCAGCCATCCGTTGACCTGGGCGGCGAGCAGCGGGTCCTGCTTGCGCAGCAGGAACACCTTGCCGAAGGAGTCGAACGGCCGGTCCGGGTGCAGCACCGTCAGATCCGGATGCGTGCGCACGCGGTAGCGGCCCTCCACCGAATCCGTGGCGAAGACGTCGGCGCGCCCGGCGGCGATCTCGTCGAAGATCGTGACATTGTCCGGCCACAGGGTGAGCTGCGCGTCCGGGAAGTTCTTGCGCGCGAACTCCTCGTTGGTCCCGCCGCGGTTGACGATCACCCGGACCTCGGGCCGGTTGATCTGCTCGACGGTGGCGTACCTGTCCGCATCGGCCGTGCGCGTGATGGGGGCCTTGCCGTCGGTGCCGTAGGTGATCGAGAAGTCGGAGAAGGCGCGCCGCGCCGGCGAATCCGAGATGCCGCCGACGGCGATATCGCAGTTCAGGGCGCCGAAATCGGTCTTCAACCCGGTCCAGGTGGTCGGCACGAACTGGATCGGGCGGCGCAGCACATCGGCCAGGCCGCGGGCCAGATCGATATCCACGCCCCGGAATCCGCCCGTGCCGTCGCTCACCGAATACGGCGGGTAGTCACCGGTCGTGCACACCCGCAGGGCGGCCGGACCCTGGGCACTCGCCGGAACGGCCACGGCCACAAGAGAAATCACACCGGCCACCACCGCGGCCGCGATATGTCGAACTCGCATACTTCCCACTGCTCATGCGCGCCTCGGCGCCGCGGCGCCCTGGAGGCACGACGCTAGCAGACCGGCCGCGCGGGCTCAGCGCTCGTTGCGCGCCTTCGGAAAGCGGGTCTGGTGGGCGACCCAACCGGCCATCTTCGCCCAGTGCCCCTTCGCCGGGGTGACGATCGAGGTCAGCTCGCGGTCCCAGTGTTCGGTCTCCGACAGCCCGTTCACGGTCTCCACCAGCGCCTTCGCCGAGGCCAGATCGTCGACGACGCGGTCGCCGAGCACGCCGTCGGAGCCGACCAGGGTGACCCGGACGCCCGCGCGGCCGATGGGCTGCAGCACGGCGGTGGCGGAACCTCCGTGTTCGGCGACGAACTCCTTCACCGAGTCGATCACGGAGGGCGACAGCTTCGTCGGTGCTGCGGTGGCGGTTTCGCTCATGATCGCGAGTTTACCGTCCAGTAGGTTCCGGTCCACCGCCCGGCGGGAATGATCACAGCGCGGCGGGTGTAGAACGTTGTCATGCGCGCGATTCAGGTTTCCGAGCACGGTGGACCCGAGGTCCTGCGGTCGGTCGAGGTTCCGCAGCCGCAGGCCGGGCCCGGCCGGGTGCTGGTCGATACGGAGGCGATCGGCGTCAACTTCATCGACACCTACATCCGCACCGGGGTCTATCCGCAGGATGTGCCGTATGTGCCTGGCTCGGAGGGCACCGGCGTGGTGTCGGCCGTCGGTCCGGACGTGACCGAATTCGCGGTCGGCGACCGGGTCGCGTGGGCCGCGGCGCCAGGCAGCTATGCCGAACGGGTCTCGGTCCCGGCCGCCGTGGCGGTGCCGGTTCCCGCCGGTGTCGAGGCCCCGGTCGCGGCGTCGGCGCTGCTGCAGGGCATGACGGCGCACTACCTGATCGAATCCGTCTACAAGCCGGAGCCCGGCGAGACGGTGCTGGTGCATGCCGGTGCCGGTGGCGTCGGCCTGCTGCTGACCCAGCTCGCCACCGCGCGCGGTGTCCGGGTGATCACGACGGTGTCCACGGATGAGAAGGAGGCGCTGTCGCGGGACGCCGGTGCCGCCGAGGTGCTGCGCTACGGCGACGACCTGGCGCGGCAGGTGCGCAAGCTGACCGACGACGCCGGGGTCGCGGCGGTCTACGACGGCGTCGGCCGGGCCACCTTCGACGCCAGCGTCGACTCGCTGCGCGTGCGCGGCATGCTCGCGCTGTTCGGGGCGGCCAGCGGCCCGGTGCCGCCGGTGGACCCGCAGCGCCTCAACCGCGGCGGTTCGCTGTTCCTGACCCGCCCGACGCTCGCCCACTACACCCGCGACCGCGCCGAATTGCTGTGGCGCGCAGGCGATATCTTCAACGCCATCGCCGCGGGAACCCTCCGCGTCCGCATCGGCGCGACCTATCCCCTCGCCCGGGCCGAGCAGGCGCACCGAGACCTGGAGGGCCGCAAGACGACCGGTTCGATCGTCCTGCTGCCCTGAGCGGGCGGGCGACGGTCAGAAGTCCCGGCCGGTGAGACCGCGGTAGACGAAACGCGTCAGCCCGTCGACGGCTTGGTCATCGGTCAGCTCGACCGTGCCCTGCTCGACCGCCTCGAGCAGGGCGTGCAGGGTCAGGAACATCATGGCGAGGCTGGCGTCCGGGGTGCTCGGCAGGCGCATCCCGGCGGCGGGGAATCGGTCGAGGTGATCGGCGATCTCCGCGCGCTGCTCGGCCGTGAACCGGGCCGTCAGCGCCGCGAAGTCGTCGCTGACCAGGGCGGCCTGATCCACGGCGCGTAACACCGGCCAGTTGCGGCGGGCGAAGGTCCAGTACTGCTCGACATGGAAGCGGACGGCCCGCGGGTCGGTGAAGTCCGGGTTGTGCGCCTGCTCCTCGGCCGCCGTATCCCCTTCCGCGGCAAAGTCTTCCAGCAGGGCCTGCAGCAGCTCCTGTTTCCCGGCGAAGTGGTTGTAGAACGAGCCCGCCGCGCGGCCCGCCGCCGCGGTGATATCGGTGATCTTCGTATTCAGGTAGCCCCGCTCGGCGAACAGCCGCCGCGCCGCATCCTTGAGCGCCTGCTCGGTCTCCGCCGCCTTCTCCCTGCGGCTCCCCGGCTCCGCGCGACTCGTGGGCATCACCACCTCCTTGACGGCGGACCTTATCAACCTCGATACTGAATCTATCTTCACTGAATTCAGATTCATTATAGGAGGCCGCTGTGTCACCGCAGGTATTGATCGCCGGTGCCGGTCCGACGGGGCTCACGCTCGCCATCGATCTGGCCCGTCGCGGCGTCGAGGTCCGCATCGCCGACCGGGCGGCGGAGTTCTTCGCCGGCTCCCGCGGTGACGGCATCCAGCCGCGCACCCTGGAGGTGTTCGACGATCTGGGCGTGCTCGAGGCGATAATCGCCGCGGGCTCGCCACCGGCACCGCTGCGGGTACACCTGGGCGGGCAGTTCGTCACCGAACGCCGGATGTCCGAGCCGCGGGAGCCGACTCCCGCTGTGCCGTACCCGAATCCGTGGGTGCTCGGGCAGTCCGATACCGAGGCGATACTGCGAGAGCGGCTCGCCGAGTTCGGGGTGCGCGTCGAATCATCCACGGAGCTGGCCGATTTCACGCAGGACGCCGCCGTGGTGACCGCCACCCTGGTCGGTCCGAACGGCCCCGAGACGGTGCGGGCCGACTATCTCGTCGGCGCGGACGGCGGGCGGAGCACGGTCCGCAAGACTCTCGGAATCCCGTTCGAGGGCACCACCGACGAGTCGATCCGGATGCTGCTCGGTGACGTGCGCGCCGATGCGCTCGACCACGAGTACGGCTACTGGTTCGCCGAACCGGATGCGCCGATGGAGGGAATCGCCCTGATGCCCTTGCCCGGTGGGCGACTGTTCCAGTTCGCGGCACCACTGGCCGCCGACACCGAACCGACGCGCGCCGTGCTGCAGGGCTACGTCGACCGGCTGACCCGGCGCACCGACATCACGCTCGCCGAGCCCGCGTGGTCGACCGTCTGGCGACCGAATATCCGGCTGGCGCAACGCTTCCGGGACGGCCGGGTGTTCCTGGCCGGAGATGCCGCGCACGTGCACCCGCCGACCGGCGGGCAGGGCATGAACACCGGCATCCAGGATGCCTACAATCTCGGCTGGAAGCTCGCGGCCGCGCTCCGGTCGGCCGCACCACTCGACGACAGGTACCCCGACGGCGAGGCACTGCTCGACAGCTACGACACCGAACGCCGCACCGTGGCCGCGCGCGTGCTCGGAATCAGTACCGATCTCCTCGAAAAGCACAGGGACGGAGACGAAGACGCCATGCGGCGCGGCGCGGAGACCCAGCAGCTCGACATCACCTATCGCACGCCGGGGGCGACCGGTCCGCTGCTCGCCGGTGACCGGGCACCCGACGCGCCCCTGCGCCGGGCGGACGGCGGCACGCTGCGCCTGTTCGATGTGTTCCGCGGGCCGCATGCCACCCTGCTGTGCTTCGGCACCCCCGCCGCGGCCGAAACCGGTGGCGTCCGGGCATATTCGATCATCCCGCCGGATCGGGCCCCGGCCGACGGCGAGCTCGTCGCCGTCGCGGGTCACGCGTTCGCCGACTATGCGGCCGAGCCGGGTACGCGGGTGATGGTGCGGCCGGACGGCCACCTGGCCTGGCGTATCGACACCTGAGCACGCGAGAGTCGCCGAGGCTGGGCGCGGCCGTCGTGCCGGAGCGCCCGGTCACGGCGTCGGTAAAAGACGGTCGACCGGTACATACCGGACCGCCCCGAAGGACATGCACCGTGCGGCCGCGTCCCGAGGCGCGTTGTCCCCGGGATCACCGACACCGCCCGTAAAAATCGCCACCCGCTCGCACGGTGACTGCGCCGATGCTGGATGATCTGTGCTGCTGCGCAAGCCGATTCGTCCGGTTCGCCGTACCCTCGGACGGTGATCGGACGCCGCGCGCGGCCGAACGACTACGCATCGATCAGGGGTTGATCAAGATGTTGGTGAAGGTCCGCAACGACGACCCGTCGCGGCTGTCCAGTACCGAACGGACGGTGGTGAACTGGTTGAAGTCGTGGACCGGTGCGCACGCGCTGTCCGGGATCGCGGTGGTGAAGGCGCACGGCGCCGACCTGATCGTGTGGACCCCCACGACCTGTGTCGTGGTCGTGGTCAAGGGCTTCACCGAGCGCATGAACGGCGCGCTCCACGCCGCCGATACCGGGCCGTGGACGGTCGACGGCCACATCGCCCCGCTCGAGGGCGTGCAGGACGGTACCGAGCCGATGACCGAGGTCCGGGCCCACACGGCCGAGATCGTGCAGTTGCTGCGCGGCGCGCCGGGGCGCGAGCATGTCGCGGTCATGGGCATCGTGCTGGTGATCCCGCAGCTCGGCACCCGGGTCAGCCTGGAGAAGGGGCACCTGCCGGAGGGGCTGGACGTCGTGGTCGGCGACGGACCGTCCTCGCTGCGGGCCTATTTCACCCGCATCGCGGGCGGCGGCGACGAAACGGGCGCGGCCACGGCGGGTTCGGGCGATCCGGCCACATGGGATGCGGCCCAGGTGAGTCAGGCGCTCGGGGCCCTCGGATTCGCGGCCGCCGCGACCTATTCCGATCTGACCGCCGAGGGCTTCCCGCCGCCGCGCGGCGACCGCGCCACGTCGCATCCGGCCGAACCGGCGGCTCCGGCTCCGGCCGTGGCGCCGATTCCGCCGGTGACCTCCGTCCCGCCCGGGGCTCCGCCCGCTACGCCACCGGGGTCGGGCGCACCGATACCGCCCCCGCCCGGCGGCCCGGCCCCGATTCCGGTGCCGGGCGGCGCCGCCGCCGCGCCCCGGCCGCAGGCACGCCGCGAATCCGCGCCCCCGAGTTCCGGATACGCCCAGCCCGCCGCGAGCTACCGCGACCCCCAGCGTGAATCCTCCTCCGCCGCATCGGGTTACGCGTCCCCGCCGCGGCAATTCGGCTCCACGCCATCGGATTACGGCTCCTCGCAGCGCCCGTACGCGTCAGCCACCCCGAGTTACGGATCGGCGCCGCAGTCCTATTCCTCCCCCGCCCAGCCGTATTCGGTCCCTTTCGAGCCGCGCCCGCCCAAACCGATGCGCCCGCGCGGCCGCGGCTTCGTCCCGCTCGTCCTGCTGGCTCTGCTGGTCCTCGTCCTCGCCGTCGCCGCCTTCTGCACCGCCGGTTCCGACGAGCCCACCAGCCCCGCCCCCGCCCCACTCACCACCACAACAACCATCCCCCACACCACCACCCCAGACCCCACCGTCCCCCCGGAAACCCCCGGCCCCGCCTGCTTCCCCCTCCAACCCGACTGCCCGGCGGAGTAGGGAGGTTCAGCCGAAGAGGGTGGTGCCGATGGTGTGCCAGCCCAGGACCGAGTCGACGGCCAGGCCGCAGAACACGACGGCGAGGTAGTTGTTGGACTGCAGGAACAGGCGCAGCGGCTTGACCGATTCGCCGCGGCGCACACCGGAATACAGCTGGTGGGCCATCAGCAGGAACCACGCACCGGCGGCGATCGCGACCGCCGCGTACACCACGCCGGTGGCGGGGATCAGCGCCAGCGTGGCGGCGACCGTGAGCCAGGTGTAGATGACGATCTGCTTGGTCACGGCCTGTTCGGTGGCGACCACGGGCAGCATCGGCACGCCCGCCGCGCGGTAGTCCTCCTTGTAGCGCATGGCCAGCGCCCAGGTGTGCGGCGGCGTCCAGAAGAAGATGACCAGGAACAGCACGATGGCGGGCCACCCGATCGTCCCGGTGACCGCCGACCAGCCGACCAGCGCCGGCATACATCCGGCCGCACCGCCCCACACCACGTTCTGCGAGGTGCGGCGCTTGAGGCCCAGCGTGTAGACGAAGACGTAGAACAGGATCGTCGCCACCACCAGCAGCCCCGACAGCAGATTCGCCTGCCACCACAGCCACGCGAACGACCCCGCGCCCAGCACCACCCCGAACACGAACGCGTTGCGCGTGGGCACCGCGTCGCGCGCCAGCGGCCGCTTCGAGGTCCGCTTCATCACCTTGTCGATATCGGCATCGGCGACGCAGTTCAGCGTGTTCGCGCTGGCGGCCCCCATCCAGCCGCCGAACAGCGTGGCGAGGATCAGGCGAATGTCGATATGTCCGCGATCGGCCAGCAGCATCGTCGGAATCGTGGCGACCAGCAGCAGTTCGATGACGCGAGGCTTGGTCAGCGCGATATAGGCCAGCACGCGGCGCGTCAGCGCCGACAGCGGACCGGTGCCGGTCACACGGTCGGCCAGCGCCGTCGCGGAGGAGCCATGTGCCTCGCCTGGCGCAGTCGGCGTAGCCGTCCTCATCCTGCGCACGGCCGGAGCGAATGCGGAGGTACGCCCACCCGGCTGTTGCCCAATCCGCACTGTCTCTCCTCGCAGGTGGTGCATCGATCCGGTCTCGGGAATGAGCAGCGCACCGCGCGTCGTCCACATTCCCACGAGAGCTCGTCCAGGGCCCGGGCCGGTGCGGCGCTGCAACTACTACAGGCGATGGTAGACCTAGGCGGGTTGTGGCCCAGCACCCACCCGCCGCGAATCAGCCCGTGCCGCAGGGTTCGTCTGCGATCGTCCGACCTCGGAATGCCGAGCCGACACGCCGCGACACACCGGGCTTTCCCATACCGCGGCCGGATCCCTCCGAGTAACGGTCCGGCTGCGACTGCCGCGCGATCTCCGATCCCGGTCACGAACCCACGACACGGGCCCGTCGTTGCCGGGTTCCCGCGTGCGGGGATTTGGTCGGCCTCTAGGGTGGGGGTACACCCGGTGCGCGGTCCGAGACAGCCATGCATCACTCCGCCCGCCGGCACCCAGCCGCCGTAGTCCGCACAGTTGACGAGAAGGTCAGGAGAACCTCGGTCGTGTCAGTCACAGACGACATCCGCGCCCTCACCCAGCCGAACCACCCGGTCGACTGGACCGATCTGGACACCAGAGCCGTCGACACCATCCGCGTGCTCGCCGCGGACGCGGTGCAGACCGCGGGCAACGGGCACCCGGGCACCGCGATGAGCCTGGCGCCGCTGGCGTACACCCTCTACCAGCGGGTCATGAACTACGACCCCGCCGACCCGGACTGGGTGGGCCGCGACCGCTTCGTGCTGTCGTGCGGCCACTCCAGCCTCACCCAGTACATCCAGCTCTACCTCGCCGGTATCGGCCTGGAACTCGACGACCTGAAGAACCTGCGCAAGTGGGGCTCGCTGACCCCCGGCCATCCGGAGTTCCGGCACACCCCGGGCGTCGAGATCACCACCGGCCCGCTCGGCCAGGGCCTGGCCTCGGCGGTCGGCATGGCGATGGCGGCGCGGCGTGAGCGCGGTTTGTTCGACCCGGCGGCGGCGCAGGGCACGAGCCCGTTCGACCACTACATCTACGTGATCGCCTCCGACGGTGACATCGAGGAGGGCGTGACCTCCGAGGCATCCTCGCTGGCGGGCACCCAGCAGCTGGGCAACCTGGTCGTCATCTACGACGACAACAAGATCTCCATCGAGGACGACACCACCATCGCACTGACCGAGGACACCGCCGAGCGCTACCGCTCCTACGGCTGGCACGTGCAGGTCGTGGAGGGCGGCGAGGATGTCGTCGCCATCGAGAAGGCGATCGGCGAGGCGCAGGCGGTGACCGACAAGCCGTCGTTCATCCTGCTGCGCACCATCATCGGCTATCCGGCCCCGAACAAGATGAACACCGGTGCCGCCCACGGCGCCGCGCTCGGCGCCGAGGAGGTGGCCGGGACCAAGAAGGCGCTGGGCTTCGATCCCGATCAGTCCTTCGCCGTCGACGCCGCGGTCATCGACCACACCCGCCGCAACGCCGCCGACCGCGCCAAGGCCGCCCGCGCGTCCTGGCAGGAGCAGTTCGACGCGTGGGCGCAGGCCAACCCGGACAACAAGGCGCTGTTCGATCGTCTGCGGGCGCGCAAGCTGCCGGAGGACTGGGCCGACAAGCTGCCGTCCTACGACGCGGACCCGAGCGGTGTCGCCACCCGCAAGGCCTCGGGCAAGGTACTCGCGGCGCTGGCACCGGTGCTGCCGGAACTGTGGGGCGGCTCGGCCGACCTCGCCGAATCCAACAACACCACCATGCCCGACGTCCCGAGCTTCGGCCCGGAGTCGATCTCCACCGGCATGTGGAAGGCCCAGCCCTACGGCCGCACCCTGCATTTCGGCGTCCGCGAGCACGCCATGGGCGCGATCCTCAACGGCATCGCGCTGCACGGCCCGACCCGGCCCTACGGCGGCACATTCCTGGTGTTCTCCGACTACATGCGCCCCGCGGTGCGCCTGGCAGCGCTGATGCGGGTCCCGGCGATCTACGTGTGGACCCACGATTCGATCGGCCTCGGCGAGGACGGCCCGACCCACCAGCCGATCGAGCATCTGGCCGCACTGCGCGCCATCCCGGGCCTGAACGTGGTGCGGCCCGGCGACGCCAACGAGACCGTGCACGCCTGGCGCGCGGTGCTGGAGCTGGAGAGCGGCGACCATCACTCGCCGTTCGCGGTCTCCGAGACCCCGCACATCGACGGCCCGTCGGCGCTGGCCCTCACCCGCCAGAACCTGCCCGTCCTGGAGGGCACGAACTACGAGGGCGTCCGCAAGGGCGGCTACATCCTGGCCGAATCCTCCACCGGCACACCGCAGGTGATCCTGATCGCCACCGGCTCGGAGCTGCAGCTCGCGGTGCAGGCCCGGACTACCCTGGAGGCGCAGGGCGTTGGAACGCGTGTGGTTTCGATGCCATGCGTGGAGTGGTTCGACGCGCAGGACCAGGCCTATCGCGACGAGGTGCTGCCGCCGGCGGTCCGCGCCCGCGTGACCGTCGAGGCCGGGATCTCGATGCCGTGGTACCGGTTCGCCGGTGCCGACGGCCAGATCGTGTCGATCGAGCACTTCGGTGCCTCGGCCGACTACAAGACCCTGTTCCGCGAGTTCGGCCTCACCGCCGACGCCGTGGTCGAGGCCGCTCAGCGCTCGCTCGACAAGGTGAAGGGATAAGCGAATGGCACAGAACTCTACCCACCCCGCCGGCTCCGCAAGCTCCGCCGGCTCACCGTCCCCCCAGAACGAGAATCTCGCCGCACTGTCCGCAGCGGGGGTGTCGGTGTGGCTCGACGATCTGTCGCGGGACCGCATCCGGTCCGGCAACCTCGCCGAACTCATCGCGACCCGCAGCGTTGTCGGCGTGACGACCAACCCGACCATCTTCCAGGGCGCCCTGAGCAAGGGCCACGCCTACGACGAGCAGGTCAAGGAGCTGGCCGCGCGCGGCGCCGACGTCGAATCCGCGATCCGCACGATCACCACCGACGATGTCCGGGCCGCCTGCGACGTGTTCGCCGAGACGTTCGAGGCGTCCGGCGGCGTGGACGGCCGGGTGTCGATCGAGGTCGACCCGCGACTGGCCTTCGACACCGACAAGACCGTCGCGCAGGCGGTCGAGCTGTGGAAGATCGTCGACCGGCCCAACCTGTTCATCAAGATCCCCGCGACCGAGGAGGGCCTGCCCGCGATCACGAAGGTGATCGCGGAGGGCATCAGCGTGAACGTGACGCTGATCTTCTCGGTGGCCCGCTACCGCAGCGTGATGGGCGCCTACCTGGACGGCCTGCGCAACGCCAAGATCGCGGGACACGATCTGGCCCGGATCCATTCCGTCGCTTCGTTCTTCGTCTCCCGCGTGGATACCGAGATCGACAAGCGGCTCGAGGCGCTGGGCACGCCGGAGGCGCTGGCGCTGCGCGGTCGGGCCGGAATCGCCAACGCGCGCTTGGCCTATGCCGAATACCAGGACGTCTTCGACGGCGGCAAGCACACCTCCACCTTCGCGCACCTGTCCTCGTCGGGCGGGAACCGGCAGCGGCCGCTGTGGGCGTCGACGGGTGTGAAGAATCCCGACTACTCCGACACCATGTACATCACCGAGCTGGTGGCGCCCAATACGGTGAACACGTTGCCGGAGAAGACGCTCGAGGCCTACGCCGACCACGGTGAGCTGCGCGGCGACACCGTCTCCGGCACCGCGGCCGCCGCGCAGGAGGTCTTCGACAAGCTCACCGCCGTCGGCATCGATCTCGACGACGTCTTCCGCGTGCTCGAGCGCGAGGGCGTCGACAAGTTCGAGAAGTCGTGGGAGGAACTGCTGTCCGCGACCGCCACCGAGCTCCAGAGCACCGGGGGCCAGTAACCGCGATGGCCGGCGACGAATCGACGGCCGCCCCGGGGAATCCGCTTCGCGAACAGCGGGACAAGCGGCTTCCCCGGATCGCGGGCCCGTGCAGCATGGTGATCTTCGGAGTCACCGGGGACCTGTCACGCAAGAAGTTGATGCCCGCCATCTACGATCTCGCCAATCGCGGCCTGCTGCCGCCGGGTTTCGCGCTCGTCGGATTCGCGCGCCGGGACTACGCGGACGAGGATTTCGCTCAGGTCGTGCTGGAGGCGGTGAAACAGCACGCGCGCACGCCCTTCCGGCAGGAGGTCTGGGATCAGTTGTCGGAGGGCATCCGCTTCGTGCAGGGCACCTTCGAGGACGACGCCGCCTTCTCGCAGCTGGCGGCGACGCTCAAACAGCTCGACCACGACCGCGGCACCGGCGGCAATCACGCCTTCTACCTGTCGATCCCGCCGGACGCCTTTCCCCTTGTGCTGCAACAGCTTTCCCGCACGGGCCTGGCGCAGCCCCCGGACCCCGGGCCGGGGCGGTCCAAGCCGTGGCGGCGGGTGGTGATCGAGAAGCCGTTCGGGCACGACCTGAAGAGCGCGCAGGAGCTCAACGCCCTGGTGAATCAGGTGTTCCCCGAGGAGACGGTGTTCCGCATCGACCACTATCTCGGCAAGGAGACGGTGCAGAACCTGCTGGCGCTGCGCTTCGCCAACGAGATGTTCGAGCCGATCTGGAACGCCAACTACGTCGACCACGTGCAGATCACGATGGCCGAGGACATCGGATTGGGCGGGCGCGCGGGCTATTACGACGGTATCGGCGCCGCGCGCGACGTCATCCAGAACCATCTGCTGCAGCTGCTGGCGCTGACGACCATGGAGGATCCGGTCAGCTTCCAGCCGCGGGCGCTGCAGATCGAGAAGATCAAGGTGCTCTCGGCGACGAAACTGGTGGAGCCGCTGGACCAGACGACGGCCCGCGGTCAGTACACGGCGGGCTGGCAGGGCAGCGAGAAGGTGGTGGGCCTGCTCCAGGAGGAGGGCTTCGACCCGAACTCGCGCACCGAAACCTATGCGGCCATCACGCTCAACGTCGACACCCGGCGCTGGGCGGGCGTTCCGTTCTTCCTGCGCACCGGAAAACGCCTGGGCCGCAGGGTGACCGAGATCGCGATCATGTTCAAGCGGGCACCGCACCTGCCGTTCGACGAGACCATGACCGAGGAGCTGGGCCAGAACGCGCTGGTGATCCGGGTGCAGCCGGACGAGGGCATCACGCTGCGCTTCGGATCCAAGGTGCCGGGGTCGAGCATGGAAGTGCGCGACGTCAATATGGATTTCAGCTACGGCGAGTCGTTCACCGAATCCTCGCCGGAGGCCTACGAGCGGCTCATCCTCGACATGCTGCTCGGCGAGCCGTCGCTGTTCCCGGTCAACGAGGAGGTCGAATTGTCCTGGCGCATCCTCGATCCCGTGCTCGAGCACTGGGCGGCCGACGGCCGTCCGGAATCGTACGAGGCGGGCACCTGGGGTCCGTGGTCGGCCGACTCGATGCTCGCCCGCACCGGGCGCGAATGGCGGCGGGCATGATCGTCGACATTCCCGCGACCGATACCCGCACCGTCGCCAAGCGGCTGGTGCAGCTGGCCGAGAGCAACGGCGTCATCACCACCGGCCGGGTGCTGACGCTGGTGGTGTGCACCCTGGACAGCTCGGAGGCCGAGGGCGCCATCGATGCGGCCAACGACGCCAGCCGCGAACATCCCTGCCGCGTCATCGTTCTCGCGCGGGGCGACCGGTTCGCCGAGACCCGCCTGGACGCCCAGATCCGCGTCGGCGGCGATGCGGGCGCCTCCGAGGTCATCGTGCTGCGGCTGCAGGGTGAGCTGATCAACCACGAGAACAGCGTGGTGATCCCGTTCCTGCTGCCCGATACCCCGGTGGTGGCCTGGTGGCCGCGCGGGGCGCCGGTCTATCCGTCCAAGGATGCGGTGGGGCGCTTGGCGATCCGGCGCATCACCGATGCCACCTTCGCGCCCGATCCCCAGCAGGCGATCAAGGAGCGGGTGAAGTCGTACGCGGCGGGCAACACCGATCTGGCGTGGAGCCGCATCACCTACTGGCGCGCCCTGCTGGCGGCGGCCCTCGACGAGCCGCCCTACGAGGCCGTGCAGTCGGTGACGGTGTCGGGTCTGCGGGAGGAACCGGCCCTGGACGTGCTGGCGGGTTGGCTGGCCATGCGACTGAAGTGCCCGGTCACGCGGCGCACCGGCGAGCTGAAGGTGGAGCTGCACCGGCCGACGGTGTCGATCGCGATCTCCCGCCCGCAGACCGGCCGCACCGCCACGTTGTCGCGCACCGGCGAGCCCGACAAGCGGTTCGCGCTGGCGCGCCGCGAGACCAAGGACTGCCTGGCCGAGGAGCTGCGGCGGCTGGACGACGACGAGACCTACGCCGAGGCGCTGTCGGGCATCGGCAAGGTCATCTACGAGTGAGGCGGGACCGAAGGAGTGATCCATGAGTGAACCGGTCGTCGAGGTATTCTCCGGCACGGACGATCTGGTCGCGGCCGCGGCCGCCCGGTTCGTGGCGGTGGTGACCGAGGCGCAGGCGCTGCGCGGGTCGGCGTCGGTGGTACTGACCGGCGGCGGCACCGGCATCGGCCTGCTCGAGGTGGTGCGCAAGGCTCCCGGCGCCGTCGACTGGTCACGGCTGGACGTGTTCTGGGGCGACGAAAGGTTCGTTCCCGCAGGCGATCCCGAACGCAACGAGTTGCAGGCGCGGCAGGCGCTGCTGGATCACGTCCCGGTGGATCCCGCGCGCGTGCATCCCGTCGCGGCGTCCGACGGCGACTATCCGGATCCGGTCGAGGCGGCGGCGCAGTATTCGGCGGCCGTGCACGCACACCTGGCCCAGCACGGCGCCTTCGACCTCCACCTGCTCGGCATGGGCGGCGAGGGCCACGTGAATTCGCTGTTCCCGCACACCGACGCGGTCCGCGAGGCCCACGAACTCGTTGTCGCGGTGACGGATTCGCCGAAGCCTCCGCCGGTGCGCATCACCCTCACCCTCCCGGCCGTCCGCCTGTCCCGCCACGTCGCGGTGGTCACCGGCGGCGCCGCCAAGGCGGAAGCGGTCGCCGCGGCCCTCGCGGGCGCCGCACCGGTCGACATCCCCGCCGCCGGAGCCCAGGGCAGCGCCACCACCACCTGGCTCCTGGACCAGGCCGCCGCCGCCAACCTTCCCCACTGACGCCCCGGGCCCGCAATGGGGCCGGGTCTCGTACGGCGATCGATAGACTGGTCCGGTGCCATTAGTCGAGGTGACCTACGCAGCCCACGTGCCCGAATCGATGCTGCAGGAACTCGGGCAGCAGCTACCGCATCTCGTCTCGGTGGCCGTCGAATGCCCCGAGGAGCCCTACGACGGCGACCTGCGGCCGGGCGATGTGGAGATCCGGTTCCGGGCGCTCGGGCCGTTCGATCGCAGCGGGCTCGATGTGGTGATCGAGGTGCGGTCCAAATGGTTCGCCAGTCGAGCGGACAATCGTCAGGAGCGCTGCGAGGGACTGCACCGCGATATCGAAAAGGCTACGGGGCTGGGGAATTTCGGCGTGTACCTGTCGCTCCCGGTCGCCGCGTGGGACCAGAGCGAGTGACCGGCGTGGATACGGCGATCAAGGGCCTGCGGTCGGTGCGGCACTTTCTGCCACGGCCGGTCCCCCGCGCGCTGGTCGAGCAGATCGTCGACGTGGCGCGCTGGACCGGTTCGGCCCGCAACCGCCAGCCGTGGCGATTCGTCGCCGTCACCGATCCCGATGTGCGCCGGGACCTTGCCCGCTCGGGGAACTTCGCCCTCCATCTCGCCGAGGCCCCGCTGGTTCTGGTCCTGCTCTCGGCCGACAACGGCTTCGCCGATACCGAATTCGATATGGGCCGGGTCGCCCAGTCGATCTGCCTGGCCGCCCATGAACTCGGCCTCGGCACCTGCCTGACGACCTTCCATCCCGACGACAACGTCCGCCACGCGGCGCGGCTCGTGGCGGCTGAGCCGGGGTGGCTCCCCCGCCACGCCATCGCGGCGGGCTATCCCGACCCCGCCCGGCGCGCCACCCCGACGGCCATACCCCGTGGCCGCCTGGACACCTCCGATCTGCTCACCTGGATCCCCTGATCATCCAGGAACCCCACGCGCCGACCGGTGACCGCTATCGTCACAGACTCAGCTTGTCCAAATGGGTCGTCAGGAAGGCGTTCACCGCGTCGGTGCGTTCCAGTTGCACCAGATGCCCTGCGCCCGGGACCTTTTCGACGGCACGGAGATCGGGCACGTGGGCGCGGAGGGTGGCCAGGGGGTCGCGGCCGCTGAAACCCTCCATATCGGGATCGTTCTCGCCGTAGAGGAAGTGGGTCGGCACCGAGACCGTGGTCGGCAGGTCGGCGGTGAGCTCCCAGTTGCGGTCCAGGGCGCGGTACCAGGTGAGGCCGCCGGTGAAACCGGTGCGCTCGAATTCCGCTGCGAGCGTGTCGAATTCGGCCACGCTCAGCCAGCTCCACGGGAGCGGGGGCGCGTCGGGCAGCACGTCGAGGTAGCCGAGGCCCGGCGGATTCTTCCACGTGTCGAGATAGTGGTAATCGCCGCTGAGCGCGTAGTACACGCGGGCCAGGAATTCCCGCGGGCGCGCGGCCAGTTCCGCATCCGCCACGCCCGGGGCCTGGAAATACGACAGGTGCAGGAAGTGCCGCTCGGCCGCCTTCGTCCAGAAGGCCGACGGCGGCTTCGGCGGCCGCGGCGCGAACGGATTGTTCAGCACGAACACCGCCGCCACCCGCTCCGGTGCGCGCAGCGCCAGTTCCCACACCAGTTGCGCACCGAAATCCAGGCCGACGAACACCGCCCGCTCGGCCCCGATATCGTCCAGCAGGCCGAGCAGGTCGCCGATCACCGCGCGATTGGTCTGCGCCTCGATCCCCTCCGGGGCCTCGGTGCGGCCGTATCCACGCAGGTCCGGGGCGATGGCACGGTATCCGGCCGCGGCCACCGCCGACAGCTGCCGGTGCCAGATGTACCAGCCGTGCGGGAACCCGTGACAGAAGACGACCGGATACCCCTCCCCCTGCTCGGCGACGTGCATCCGCACCCCGCCGGTGTCCACGAACCGATGTGTCGGCTCCACTGCGCCTCCCAAAGACTAGAACGTGTTCTCATTTCACGGTAATGTCCCGGAGTCGTGAACGGAATACTCAGCGGCCGGGTCGCCGTCGTCACCGGCGCCAGCCGCGGCATCGGCAAGGGCATCGCACTCGAGCTCGGGGCGGCGGGCGCGACGGTGTACGTCACGGGCCGTTCGGCCACGCCCGGCCAGCTGCCCGGCACCGTCACCGGGACGGCGGCGGAGATCGGCGAACTCGGCGGCACCGGCGTGCCGTACGTGTGCGATCACCGCGACGACACCGCCGTCGCCGACCTGTTCGCCAAGGTCCGCGCCGACCACGGCCGGCTCGACGTGCTCGTCAACAACGTCTACAACGCCCCCGCGTCGTCGCGCTGGCTGGGTAGGCCCTTCTGGGAGGTGCCGCCCGATGCCTGGGACGAGAGCTTCGACATCGGCGTGCGATCCCATTACGTGGCAAGCCATTTCGCCGCACCGCTGCTGATCGAATCCGGCGGGCTCATCGTCAGCGTCTCCTCCCCCGGCGCCGAACACCACACGCACAACACCGTCTACGGTGTGGCCAAGGCCGCCGTCGACCGGCTCACCGCGGATATGGCCCACGACCTCGCCGACACCGGGGTCACCGCCGTCTCCATCTGGCCCGGCATCGTCAATACCGAACTGCTGCAAATGGTTCCGCCCGGCGCCGACGGACGCCGCCTGATCACCCTGCCCGGCGAGGGCACCTTCGATCTCGACGAGGCCGAGTCCCCGCGCTTCCCGGGCCGCGCCGTCGTCGCCCTGGCGGCCGACGCGAATCGCCGCGCACGCACCGGAAAGGCCTGGCGCGTGGCCGATCTCGCCGACGAGTACGGCTTCACCGACATCGACGGGCGGGTCCCGCGGGTCGGGTAGCGGAAACGCGCTCCGAACTGCGAATCGGGCGATCGGACACGGTTCCCCACCATGGGAATACTCGATACTTAAGCAACACACGGAGAAGCCGCCGGACTCCGGCGGTCTCGGACGACTGGGTACCACTGGTGATCGCGAGCCCTTCGGCGAACAATCCCATGGTCACCGTATACCGGAGGACCGGATGATCACTCCTGGCCAGTTGGTCAAAGATGTCGAGGGGCTGAAACTTCCGGAGATCGCCAGCAGCGGCCTGCAGGCTGTGCTCGGTTTGGCACAGGAGGCCATGTCGGCATCGATCCTGCTGTTCGCCTCGGGACAGAAGGCAGACCAACCCGACCTCATCGGCTGGATGAGCGAGCGAAAACTGCTCAGCGACAAGGGGCTCGACGCGCCCGAGGGCGAATCCGTGATGGCGAAGAATTACGGCGATCACCAGAAAGAGATCGACGCCAAGAAAAAGGAGATGGATGCACAGGGCAATGCGGTGAGGGACCAGGTTCATGCTACCGGCAAGCTGTCGAGCACGACGCTGCAATCGCTCGACAGCACGATCGGAACACTCCGCTCCGAACTGGGTCGGATCAAGTCGCGTCGAAACGATAAAGGCGAACTCGAGCGCCTTACGGCTGCGGACGAATCGTTCGCGCTGCGCGCGATATTGGAGGCGGTCAGCGATGTCCACGAGGCCATCCAGAACGCGCAATACTCTGCCGACATACAGGCCCGCAATATCGACAATTCGCGCCCGTACTTCCCAGGTCCGGTAGGTTCCGGCCCCGTCATGCCCACACCCTCGTCCAGCAATGCCAGCTTCACTCCGACGGGCGATGCCAGTATCGACCGCATACTCGAACATGCCGCCCGCGAAGTCGGTACCGTCGAGAAAGGCGAAGACAACGTGCCGGGCAAGGAGTACGACATCAACGCTGCCTGGTGCGCCTCCTTCGCCACCTGGGCCTGGAAGAAAGCTGGCTACCAGGTCGATTGGTCCAATAAGAACTATGTGCCCGCGATCTGGGCCGACGCCCAGCAACTCGGCTGGGACAAGAAGATTGTCGAGGCCAAGCCCGGCGACATGATCATCTTCGACTGGAATGGCGACGGGCGCCAGGACCACGTGGGAATCGTCGAATCCGTCAACGGCAACAAGATCACCACTATCGAAGGCAATTCGAGCGATGCGGTGCGCCGCAACAACTACACGATGGGCCAGTCGAGCCTGGTCGGCGTAGTCAGGCCACCGTCGTCGAAATCCGAGTCCTCGTAGCTTCAAGGACTCTGGTTCCGCGGCATCGGCGAGATCTCCAAAAACCGCTGCACCGAGCGGGACGGTGGTGGTGTGGTCCGCCAGATCAGGTAGATGCGCGAAGGCGGGGCGTCCGCGACGTCGACGTAGGCCACACCCGGGTGTGGCGCCCGGGTGCGGGCGAGTTCGGGCACCCCGCCGATACCGCGCCCGGCGGCCACCAGCTCGAGCCATTCGTCGAAATTGGTGCAGGTGACGATCTCCCGCGCGGGATCCGGCTCCGGCCAGGAGTTCTCGTCGATGGTGCCGGACACGGTGTTGACCACCAGGGGATAACCCGCCAGATCCCGCCAGCGCAGATCGGTCGCGCCCGCCAGCGGCGACGAGGTGGACACCGCCAGCACCCGGCGCTCGGTGCCGATCCTGCGCGCGGCCATGTTCTTCGGTAGCCGAATGTCCTTGCGGTACAGGGCGATATCGATGGTTCCGGCGGCCAGCGCGGCGATGGGATCGTCGACGCGATGGATCTCCACGTGCCCGCCGACAGTTTCGAACCGGGTCCGCGCGGCGCCGAACCACGTGTCGGGCAGCAGCCACGCGAAACCCACCGCCACCCCGGTGCGCAGCTGCAGGTCCGCCACCACCGCATCGAGGTCGGTGAGGATGCGGCGCGCGTGGGCGAGGAATTCCGCGCCCTCCCCCGTCACCTCGAAACGGCGCGGCGTGCGATCGATGAGGCGGCAGTCCAGAATCCGCTCGAGCTGCTGGATCGTGCGCGACAGCGACGGTTGCGTCAGGTGCAGCCGCCGCGCGGCCCGCGTGTAGCTCCGCTCCTCGCACAACACCGCGAAAGCGCGCAGATGCCGCAGCTCCAACTCCATGCGTCCAGCGTATACATGGTGCGTAGAAAGCATTTCACCGGATCGTTCGCGACGCTTACCGTCGATACGGTGACACTCGCAGCACCTCGACAGCAGAGCCTGGCCCCGGCGGTGCGGGCCGCGGCCGGTCTGGCGGCGGCGATGGGGATCGGCCGCTTCGCCTACACCCCGCTGATGCCGGTGATGATCGACGCCGGACGCCTCGACGCGCACGCCGGCGCGGTCATCGCGGCCGCCAACTACGCGGGCTACCTGCTCGGCGCGGTACTGCTGGCGCGCCGGCCGGAATGGAACGGCCGCGCGCTGTTTCGGTTCGCGGCGGGCGTGCTGGTGGCCAGCGAGGCCCTGATGGCCTGGCCCGCGCCCACCGCGGTGCCGGTCGTACTGCGCCTGCTCGCCGGGGTCGCCAGCGCGGTGGTCTTCATCGGCTGCGCGGGGATCGCGGCGCGACACGAAAACCGCAGGCGCGCAGCGGGTATCGCGTTCTCGGGTGTCGGATGCGGCATCGCGGTCACCGGGCTGCTGGCACTGGCGGCCCGGCCGGTCGCGTCCTGGCAGGCGATGTGGCTGGGCGCCGCCGTCCTGACCGCGCTCCTGCTGGTGCCAGCGTTGCGCCTCGACGTGATGCCGGGCACCCGCGCCGAGGCCACCGCGGCCCGGTCGCTGCGGGCGTGGCGGGCGCTGCTGGCCTCCTACTTCCTGGAGGGGCTGGGCTACATCGTCATCGGCACGTTCCTGGTGGCCGCGGTGAGCACACCGGGGCATCAGTCGCTGGGCACAGCGATGTGGGTGGTGGTCGGCCTGGCCGCGGCCCCGGCGACTGTGCTGTGGGGCCGCGCGGCCCGGCGCTGGACACCGCGCACCGCGCTGATCGCGGCGCTGCTGCTCCAGGTGGTGTCGGCGGTGCTGCCCGCCGTGTCCACCGGCGCGGTCCCGGCCGTGGTGTCGGCGGCGCTGTTCGGCGGGACGTTCATGGGAATCGTGATGCTGAGCATCGAGGTGGGCGGCGATCTCGCCGGTCCGGGCGCCGCGGCGGCGCTGACCGCCTGGTACAGCTGCGGCCAGATGCTGGGACCGCTGGCGGTCGCGCCCGTGCTCGGGTCCAGCTACGCCGCCGCCTTCGCGATCGCCGCCGTGGTCCTGGCGCTCGCGACCGCGGCCGCGCTGCCGGTCAGGCGAACTTGATCTCGAAACCGATGCCGAGGATGGCGATCAGCCAGACGACGCCGATGAAGATGGTGATGCGGTCGAGGTTCTTCTCGACGACGGTGGACCCCGACAGGCTCGACTGCACGCCGCCGCCGAACAGGCTGGACAGCCCTCCGCCCTTCGCACGATGCAGCAGCACCAGCAACACCAGCAACACGCTGGTGATGATCAGGAGGATATCCAGGAACATGCGCATGCCGGACAGTTTAGGCGGTCGCCCCGGCGGCACCGGCCAGGGGTGATCGGACCGGCCGGTGAACGTGTTCCGGATCACGATCTTATCTATATTGACAATCGTTATCATTAATCTACAGTGTCCGCATGCACTTGCTCCGGCTCGGAATTCTCGCCGCCGCAACATCCTTCGCCGTCGCCGCCACCGCATGCGCTGCACCGCAATCGAATTCGCGTACCGATCGGTTCATCGTCATCGATACCGAGGAGCTGGGCAACTTCAACCCGCTGCTGGGGCACGGGAAGACGAGCGAGTCGAAGATCTACGACAGCCTCTACCGGGTGCAGGAGGGCGTCGACGACCGGATTCCCGAGGCGGTCGCGGTGCTCGCCACCGGGGCCCCGCAGCCCGTGGACGGCGACTACAGCCGATGGGTGGTGCGCACCCGGCCCGGCGTCCACTTCTCCGACGGCAGCACGTTCGGACCGGAAGATGTTGCCGCAACCTACAATTCGGTCATCGATCCGGCTTTCGCCTCGCCGATCGCCGCGGATTACGAATTCCTCCGCCGCGCGACGGCGACCGGGCCCGACACCGTCGAATTCCAGCTGAACGGCCCCTACCCCGATTTCGACCATCGGCTGTTCCTGGCCGTCGCCCCCGCCGAGGCGTTCGCACGCCCCGGACCGGCCGACAGGTCCGAACTCAACCACCACCCCGTCGGCACCGGGCCGTACGCCCTCACCGAACTGCGGCCCGATCAGGCGGTGCTCACCGCGCGCGACGACTATTGGGGCGAGCGGCCGCAGGTGAGGACGTTCGTCGTGCGGCGCACCGACGACGACAACGCGCGCGCCGCCCAGGTACGCGACGGCGCGGACGGCACCAGGCTGCCCGCGGAGCTGGCAGAAGGCGTGGCGCGCAACGGTTTCCGGGTCGTCACGGCCACCGCCAACGACTGGCTCGGGATCAGCCTGCCGACCGGCAACCCCGTGGCGGGCGATCCGGCGATCCGCCGGGCCCTCAATCGCGCCGTCGATCGCAACTCGATGGTCGAGCACATCCTGCAGGGCGCCGGGCGCCCGACCTCCACACTGATCGGCCGCATCTACGGTGACGCCTACGATCCGGCGCAGGATTTCGCCTTCGATCCCGCCGAGGCCGAGCGAATCCTCGACGCCGCCGGGTGGCGGCGCGGGACCGACGGGATCCGCGCCCGCGACGGCCGCCGGGCCGCCTTCGAGATCGCCTACTACCCCACCGAGGTGGTGCGCCGCGACCTCACCATGGCGACGGTGTCGGACGCCAAGAAGGTCGGCATCGACATCACGCCGGTGGCGGTGGACAAGAAGAACATGACCCCGGACTATCTGGCGCGCACGCCCTTCATGGTGGGCGGCGGCGGACAGCCCTACACCATCGACAGCCAGCTCTACACCAAATTCCACTCCCGCTACGCCGCCCCCGGCGCGGGCTCCAAGTGGGACAACCTGTCCGATTACGTGAACCCGCGCGTCGACGCGATCCTCGATGCCGCCCGCGTGGAGCCGGATCCGCGGCGCCGCGCGCACCTGTACCGGCAGTTTCAGGCCGAGTATCATGCCGATCCCGCCATGCTCACCCTCGTCAGCGAGAACCACGTCTATGTGGTGCGGGACAAGGGCTTCCGGATTCCGCCGACCGCGCTGGAGCCGCACGCGCACGGCGTCGGGTGGGGTCCGTGGTACTCGCTGGCCCGCTGGACCCACTGATGCGGGCTCGTCGCGTACTGCGGCTGGCCGCCCGCCGGACCGCCCTGGCGGTGCCGCTGGTCGTGCTCGTCTCGATCGCGGTCTTCGCGCTGGCCGCCGCCAGCCCCTTCGACCCGCTGGACGCGTATCTGCGCGATCAGGGCGATCGTTTCACCGAGGCGCAGCGCGCCGAGTTGCGGGAGCGGCTGGGCCTGGATCGCGGGTGGCCGGGCCAGTGGTGGTCGTGGCTCACCGACCTGCTCGGGGGCCAGCTCGGTGAATCCCGTTCCTACGGTGAGCCGGTCGCACAGGTGCTGGCCGAACGGCTGCCGTGGACGCTGCTGCTCGGTGCGTGCGGCGGGCTCGTGGCCGTCGTGCTGGCGTTCGCCCTGGGCGCCTGGGCCGGATTGCGCGGCGGCGGGCTCGTCGACCGGGCGCTGCGCGCCCTGGCCGTCGTCCTGCAGTCGATTCCGCCCTTCGTGCTGGTGCTGGGAACGGTGCTGCTGTTCGCGCTGACGCTGCGGTGGTTTCCGGCCTCGGGCCTCACCGATCCGGGCGAACCGATCTCCGCGGCCTCGACGGTGCGGCACCTGGTACTTCCGGCGATCGTGCTCGGCCTCACCCAGCTGCCGTGGCTGCTGCTCGGCCTGCGCGAAACCGTGACCGCGCAGCTCGGCGGCGATGCCGTGCGGGGAGCCCGGGCGCGCGGATTGCCCTGGCACGTCATCGCTTTGCGCCATGTGCTGCCGATGTCGATCGCGCCGTTCCTGACGTTGTGCGGCGCGCGGCTGCCCGAACTGCTGGTCGGCGCCACCGTCGTCGAGACCGTCTTCGCCTGGCCCGGCCTGGGTGAGGCCACGGTGAATGCCGCTCGCGCCCTGGACTTTCCGCTGCTGGCCATCCTGACGGTGCTGACCACCGCCGTGGTGCTGCTGGGCAATCTGTGCGCGGATGCGGCCGGGGCACTGATCGATCCGAGGATCGAGGCCGATGGCTGAGCGTTCGCGCGGGCGGCCGGTCGCCGCGGCCGCCGCAGTCCTCGTGCTCGCCGTGCTGTACGCGGTCCTGGTGCCGGTGCTGCGCCCGCTGGATTCGAGCCTGGTCGACTTCGCCATGAGCCGCAGGCCGCCGTCGCTCCGCTTCCCGTTCGGCACCGACGGCGCCGGGCGCGATGTCTTCGTCCAGGTGGCGGAGGGAATGCGGATCTCGCTGGGCATCGCCCTGGCCGCCGCGATCAGCTCGGCACTGCTGGGGATCGCCATCGGTGTCACCGCGGGTGCCTTCGGCGGCTGGTGGGACCGGATCGTGATGCGCGTCGCGGAGGGGTTCGGCGCGCTGCCCGCCCTGCTGCTCACGCTGCTGATCGTGGCGATGTTCCGCGGGTCGATCACCGCGATCGTCGCCGCCCTGGTGCTGACGCACTGGACCTCCATCGCCCGGGCGGTCCGCAGCGAGGTGCTGGCCCTGCGGCACGCCGAGTTCGTGCAGGCGGCGCGGCTGCGGGGCCTGCCCGCGCACCGGGTCGTCACGCGGCATTTCGTGCCGGTGGCGCTGGGACAGGCGCTGGTCGGTGTCGTGCTGCTGATTCCGCACGCCATCTGGCACGAGTCCACGCTCTCGTTCCTCGGGGTCGGTCTGCCGCCGCACCGCGCCTCGCTGGGGACGCTGCTGTCGGACGCTCAGACGTCGATCCTGTTGGGCGACTGGTGGTTACTGGTGTTCCCCGGCGGCGTGCTGGTGCTGGTGACGCTGTGCGTTTCGGTGATCGGCGGGCGCTGGCAGGCGAGAACCGCTGCACCGCAGGAGGTTTCGCTGTGACCCTGACTCTCGAGGGCGTGACCGTCCGGCTCCCGCTGGCTCCGGGCCGGGTGGTGCACGCCGTCACCGAGGCCGCGCTCGAGGTGCGTGCGGGATCCGTGCACGGCCTGATCGGCGAATCCGGTTCGGGCAAGTCGATGCTCGGCGCCACCGTCACCGGTCTGCTGCCGCGCCGGGCCGAGGTATCGGGCACCGTCACGCTGCGCGACGGCGACCGCACGCTGACCGGTGCCGAGATCCACCGGGCCCGCGGGCATACCGTCGCCCTGGTGCCCCAGTCCGCGATGACCTACTTCACGCCGGTGCGGCGCATCGGGCCGCAACTGTCGGAGACGATCCGCTACCTCGGAACCCGGCACGACCCGGGTGAACTGCTCGAGCGGGTCGGTCTGGAAAGCTCTGCGCTGCACCGATACCCGCACGAGCTGTCCGGCGGCATGGCCCAGCGGGCGGCGGTCGCCTTCGCGCTCGCGGGGGATCCGGCCGTCATCATCGCCGACGAGCCCACCTCGGCCCTGGACGCCGAGCGGTCGGCCGCGATCCTGAAGCTGCTGTCCGACTTCGCGGGCGAGGGTGGCCGCGTGCTGCTCATCACCCACGACATCACCGCGCTCCGCGAGTCCGCGGTGTGCACCGAGCTGTCGGTCATGCACGCGTCCCGCATCGTGGAAACCGGCACGCCCACAGCGGTTCTCGACAGCCCACGGGACGAATACACCCGCGACCTGCTGGCGGCGCTGCCCGAGAACGGCCTGCGGCCCCTCCCCCATCCCACCCCCGAACTGGTGAACCTGCCCGCCGACTACCGATACGGTGCGCGATGACCGACAAAGCCCTTGCCGCCCACGATATCTCCGTCTCGTTCGGCAGGCGGCGCGTCCTCGACCGGGTGTCGATCGGCGTGGCCGCCGGGGAGGTCGTCGGGCTCACCGGACCGTCCGGGACCGGGAAGACCACGCTCGCGCACGTGCTTGCCGGTCTGCGCCGACCGGACTCCGGACGGGTGCGCTGCGACGGCGTCCCGCTGTCGCCGCGGCGCCACACCGGCCGGATCGCCATGCTGTTCCAGTCGCCGCGCCGCTCCTGCAGCCCGCGAATGACCTTGCGCGACACCATTTCCGAGCTGGCCACCGGACCCGTGGAGTGGGAGGGCGTGCTGGCCGCCGTCGGCATGACCCCCGACCTGCTCGACCGCTACCCGGCGCAGGTCTCCGACGGTCAGCTCCAGCGCGCGGCGGTGGCGCGGGCGCTGGCCTGGCGGCCGGACTACATCGTCTGCGACGAGATGACCGCCATGCTCGACCCCGCCACCACCGCCACCGTCGTCCGAACCGTCACCGCAACCGCCGCCACCGGTGTCGGCGTGCTCCTCATCGGCCACGACCTGCCGCTGCTGCGGGCCTGCACGACTCGCCTCGTGCACCTCGACGGCACCGGCCCGACCGGCCGATCCGCAACGACAGAGGAAACGAGATGAACCCCACGCTGCACATTCTCACCCGCACCGATCTGGCCGACGTCGACATCACGCCCGGTGAGATCATCGAGCTCGTCGAGGACGGCTATCAGGCGTTCGCCCAGGGAGATTCGCGCTGCCCGACGAAGCTGATGATGCCGATACCGATCGAGGAGCGCGACGCCGTGTCGTACTCCATGCTCGGCTACGACGGCTCGCTGCAACAGCTCGGCTTCAAGACCTCCTACCGGCAGGGCAACGACAGCGCCGAAAAGTACTACACCACCATCAGTCTCTACGACGACACCACCGGCCTGCCGTTCGCGTTCATGGACTGTCAGCGGGTCGGCGCCTCCCGCACACCGGCCACCACCGCCATCATCGCCAAGTACAGCGCCCGGCCGGATGCCACCAGCGCCTTGATGATCGGCACCGGGATCCAGGGGCGCAATACGCTGCCGTTCCTGCTGACGGTGCTGCCCGGCCTCGAGCGGCTGCGCCTGTTCGGCACCCATCCCGACGGCATCGCCGACACCGTCGCCACTCTGCGCCGCCACTTCCCCGACCGGGAGGTCGAACTCGTCGACGACGTACCGTCGGCGGTCGCCGACTCCGATATCGTCGTGGCCGCCTCGGGCCGCGCCGCGCACCCGAAGGTGCAGACCGCGTGGCTGAAGCCGGGCGGGCTGCTGATCTCCGTGGCATCGAAAGGTGTTGCGGGCGGGGCTCTCCGCGACGCGGACTACGCGATCGCCACCAACACCGGCCAGCTCGGAGTGACCGGCACGCGGCTCGCCGGGCCGGACGGCAAGGTGGAGATCCATGCCGAACTCCCCGATATCGTGGCCGGTCGCGCCCCCGGGCGCCGCGCCGCCGACGATCGCGTCTTCGCGTTCTCGAGCGGCATGGTGATCACCGATATCCCGGTGGCGCACGCGCTGGCGACCCGCGCGGTGGCGGCCGGTCGCGGGCGGGAGGTGTCGCTGTGGTCGTGAGCACGATTTCCCTGCCCGCCCTGGAAAAGCCTTGGGCGCACCAGGTTCGGGCCGATCCGCGGCTGCTGTTCGATATTGCGCACGCCGTGGGCGGGCCGTACCACGTCGTGTATCCCGAGCAGTTCGGTGACAACCTGCGCGCGTTCCAGTCGGTGCTCGGCGACCGCGGCGTGCGCGGCCAGGTCTATTTCGGCAAGAAGGCCAACAAGGCGGGCTGCTGGCTGCCGAAGGTCGCGCAACTGGGCGGGGCGGTGGATGTCGCCAGCGCACCCGAGCTGATTCACGCTCTGGCACAGGGGATCCGGGGACGCGATATCGGCGTCACCGGTGCCGCCAAGAGCGACGAGCTGCTGTGGCTGGCGGTGCGGCACGGCTGCCTGATCGCTATCGACTCCCTCGACGAACTGGACCGCCTCGCCGCGCTCGCCCGCACCGACGGCCCGGCCCGGCTCCTGTTGCGGGTGCTGCCGCCGCGCGCACCGCACAGCCGGTTCGGTCTGTCGGCCCGCGACCTGGAGGCGGCGCTGGTGCGCTGCGCCGAGTTGCGGCCGCATCTCGACATGTCGGGCTTCTCCTTCCATCTGGACGGCTATGCCGTCGAGCCCCGTGCCGAGCTGGCCTGGGAGCTGATCGAATTGATCGCCAAGGCCCGGGCCGCCGGACTCCCGGCCCAGGCGCTCTGCCTCGGCGGCGGCTTCGCGTGCACCTACCTCGCCGCCGACGATTGGGAGGCGTTCACGACCGGGCACACCGACGACTGGTTTCACGCCGGGAAGCGGTTCGACAAGTTCTATCCCTACGCGCAGGGCCCGGTCGGGGCGGCCATGCTCGACGCGATCCTGGCGGCCGAGTTCGACGGCGTTCCGCTGGCACAACACCTGCGCGACAACGATATCCGGCTGTTCCTCGAACCGGGCCGGGCGCTGCTCATCGACGCCGGATTCACCGTCTTCCCGGTGCAGGGCTTCAAACGCAATGCCGACCACGGCATCACCACGGTGGCGGGGCTGAGCATGAGCGTCTCCGAGCAGTGGAAGGGCAGCGAATTCCTCCCGGACCCGATCCTGGTGCCGCACACCACGATTGCCGATGCGGAGCCTGTCGCGTCCTGCGTGGGCGGCGCGAGCTGCATGGAGTACGACGTGCTCACCTGGCGCAAGGTGCCGTTCCCGCAGGCCCCCGCCCCCGGGGATCTGCTCGTCTATCCCAATACCGCCGGGTACCAGATGGACAAGAACGAGAGCGAGTTCCACCAGCTCCCGCTGCCCCCGAAGATCGTGCTGACGCGCGAGGACGGGCGGTTCCGCTGGAGGCTCGACCGATGACGGCGGGGCTCGCGCCACGAGATGCCGACCGCGAGCACGCCCGAACAGTACCCGAACGCGTCGTGCGGCGGGCCTCCGAACTGATCGGTCGCACGCCGCTGCTCGAGCTGACCCGCACCGGCACCGGCACGCGGCTGCTGCTCAAACTCGAGCAGTTCAATCCCACCGGCTCGGCGAAGGTCCGCATGGCGCGCGAGATGGTGCTGCACGCCGAGCGCGCCGGTCTGTTGCGGCCGGGCGGGCACATCGTCGAGCCGACCTCCGGGAATACGGGCACCGGCCTGGCCCTGATCGCCCTGGAGCGCGGCTACACCTTCACCGCCGTCGTCGACGGCCACGCGGCACGCGACAAACTCCGGGCGATGAGGGCCCTGGGTGCGCGGCTGGTGTTCGTCGACAACGGCGGCAGCGGTGGGCCGAGTACCGTCGCGCGCCGGGCCAAAGCGGCCGAGATCGCGGCGGCCACCGGCGCCTACTGGCCGGACCAGCACAACAATCCGGGCAACGGGGCGGGCTACCGGGGACTGGCCGGGGAACTGCGCGAGGACCTCGGCGACATCGACTGCCTGATCGGCGCGGTCGGCACCGGCGGATCGCTGTGCGGCACCACCGAAGAACTGCGCCGCCACGGCTCCCGAGTGCGCACCATCGGTGTCGAACCCACGGGCTCGATCATCTTCGGCGGGCCCGGCCGACCGTACTGGCAGACCGGCGCGGGCAGCCCCGCCGGGTTCGACGTGGGCAGCAATGTCGACTACCGCCATATCGACGAGGGCTGCAAGGTCACCGACGCCGACGCGTTCGCCACCGCCCGCGTCGTGGCCCGCCGCACGGGGCTGCTGGTCGGCGGAACCGCCGGTGCCGCAATCCATGTCGCGCTGCGGCGGCTGCTGCGCCTGCGGCCCGGCAGCACCGCCGTGGTGCTGGTGTGCGATGCCGGGGAGAAGTACCTCGACTCGGTGTACGACGACGACTGGCTGCTCGAGCGCGGCCTGCTCGACCATCTCGCGCATCAGCGGACCAAGAGACTACTGACCGCCTACGACGACTCGGTCCGGCTCGCGGCGGCCGAACGGACCGGAACATGAGGGAGCACATGAGGATTCGCTGGACCGACTATCGCGCGATCCTGGCCGTCGCCGGTCCCGTCATCGGCATCCAGCTCGCCCAGATCGCGCTGACGACCGTCGACCTCGCGATGATGGGCCTGCTGGGCGTGGCGGCGGTCGCGGCGGGCGGGCTCGCGCTGCTGCTGTACAACCAGATTCGCACCATGTGCGTCGGGATGGTCACCGGCGTGGGCAATATGGTGTCCGGGGCGGTCGGCCGGGCCGAAAAACGCGGCGGCGGTAGCCAACTCGACGAGCAAGCCCGCACCGAGATCCGCGGCTACCTGCGCGCGGCCTTCGCCGTCGCCACACTCACCTCGGTGACGGGGGCGTTCGTGCTCATCGCGATCGGGTACCTGCTCGGCCCGCTCGGGCAGCGCCCGGAGGTCGTCGACGCCGCCCGCTCGATCATCTGGACGCTCGCGCCGGGACTGGTGCCGATGCTGTGGCTGAACGTGTTGCGGCAGTTCGCCGTCGGGATGCGCCGGGCGGGTTCGCTGCTGCGGGTGACGATCGTGTCGATCGGGGTCAACGCGCTGCTCAACGCCGTATTCATCTACGGGTGGCTGGGCCTGCCGAAGCTCGGGCTCGCCGGAATCGGATTGGCCACCACCCTCGTCCAGCTGTGGACGTGCGGCACCTATCTGGTCTCGGTGCGCCGCGACGATCTGCTCGGCTCCCTGCTGACGCTGCGCGGCTGGCGGGCCGAGTTCGCCACGGTGCGGCGCATCGTCGCCATGGGCACCCCGATCTCGCTCACCTACGGGTCGGAGGCCGCGATCACCTCGGTCGCCACCCTCATGATGGGCAGCTTCGGCCCCGTGCCGCTGGCGGCCAGCAATATCGTGAACAATCTGGCGCAGATCGTCTACCAGTTCAATATCGGCCTGTCCCAGGGCTCGTCGATTCTGGTGAGCCGCGTGGTCGGACAGGGCGAGCGGCACGCCGCGCGGGGCATCGCCCGGCGCACGTTCGCCCTCGCGTTCGCGTTCATGACCGTGGTCGGGCTGGTGTACGTGCTCGCTCCCGATGCGGTGCTCACGCCGTTCCTGCGCGAGCACCGCGACGACGCCGCGGTCGCCTCGGCGGCGGCCACGCTGCTCTGGTTCGCCATCGCCCACCAGTACTGCAAGGGATCGCAGAATCTGTGCATCGGCCTGCTGCGCGGCCTGGGAAACACCAAGGCGGGCATGAAGAACACGCTGATCGGCTACTTCGCCGTCGGCATTCCCGCCATGGCGCTGTTCGGCTACGGGCTCGGCTGGGAGGGGCCGGGAGTGTGGCTGGGGCTGTGCCTCGGATTCGGCACGACGGCGGTACTGGTGTACCGCACGTTCCGCCTCGAATCGACTGCGCCGCAACAGGAACCGAATCCGGCGGTCGCGGCGGGCAAGCCGAGCTGAGCCCGCCTACGGATTCGCACCGCGCTCCGCGTAGGCGCGCAGCATGTCCTCCAGCACCCTCAGCACCGCGTCGTCGAGGTCCGGGCGGGAGTACACGCCACGCACCACGGCCTCCCCGGAGAACACGTAGAGCATCGCGAATATCAGCGGCTCCCGCACCTGCGGCGGGAAGTTCGCCAGCACATCGGCCTCGTGCACGGCCGTCACGATGTCGCGGTAGTAGGCATCGGCGATTGGCGTTATGCGCGAACGCAATTCGTCGTCCGAGCGGGCGGCCAGATAGATCTCGCGCAGCGCGTGCGTGAGCGCCGAGGACTGCGCCCGCCGCAGATACCGCAGGGCGATATCGAGAGCGTCGTCGGCCGCGCCGAGTTGTGCTGTCGCCGAGCGGAATCCGTCGATCTGCCGGGCCACGATCGCCTCGGCGGTGCGCACGATCAGCTCCATCCGGCTGTCGAACTGCCGGAACATCGCCCCGGTCGACAGCCCGGCGCGCCCGCAGATCTCCTGCACGCTGGCACGCTGATAACCGACCTCGCCGATGGCGGCGATGGTGGCATCGATCAGCTTCGTCACCGTGGCGGCGCGGCGTTCCTGCTGGGTGCGGCGGTGCGGTCGGGTCACGACCGCCCATCATGCCAGCCGGGCCGAAAGTGACCGTTGACACAGTTTCCGGTAAAGACATACAGTCATGCACGCAACTTAGGAAGTGATCGCTCTCTATTTCCGTACCGGGCGCGATCCGCGCGTGTGGAGGAGTTCGGAATGAAGGCGACAACGCGGGCGATCGCCGCCCGGGCCTGTGTGGCGATGGCGGCCGGACTGACCGTGGCCGTGTGCCCGATCGTCGCGAATCCCGCTGCCGCGGAACCGATTCCGATCGCACCAGCGCTGCCGTTCCCGCTCCCACCGGCGCCGCCGTACCAGGATCAGGGGTTCTACGATCCGGACCCGGCACGGGTCGCCGCGGCCCGGCCCGGCGAGATCCTGGCGGCCCGGCAGGTGAATCTCGCCAACTTCTGGCTGATTCCGCTGAACGTGCGGGCGTGGCAGGTCTCCTACCGCAGCACCAACACCCGCGACGAGCCGATCGCCGCGGTCGCGACGGTGATCGTCCCGCATCGCCCGGCGCCCACCGGCCGGCGCAGCCTGCTGTCGTTCCAGTTCGCCGAGGACTCGCTGTCGCAGAACTGCGCCCCGTCCTACGCGCTGCAGATGGGATCGCTGCCCAACCCCCTCAACAACGTCATCCAGCTGGAATTCATCGAGGTCCAGGCCATGCTGCAGCTGGGGCACGCGGTCGTGGTCCCCGATCACGAGGGTCCCGGCGCGGCGTATGCGGCCGGGCCCCTGGGCGGGCGCATCACCCTGGACGGCATCCGGGCCGCGGAGAACTTCGACCCGGCCGGGCTGCAGGGCGCCGAGACCCGCGTGGCGATGTGGGGCTACTCCGGCGGGGCCATTCCCACCGCGCACGCCGCCGAACTGCAACCCACCTACGCGCCGGAACTGAACCTCGTCGGCTCGTCCACCGGGGGCCTGATGGCCGATATCCGGATGGCCCTCGACTACAACAACGCCACCTCCACCTTCGGCGGCGCGGTACTCGGCGGTCTGTTCGGGGTGGCGCGGGAGTACCCGCAGCTCAACGCGTTCATCGACAAGTACATGAACCCGCTCGGCAAGGACGTCCGGGTGATTCACGAAAACCAGTGCGTCGCACTGCAGTTCGCCGGATTCCCGTTCGTGAACATCAAGGGCCTGTTCGACTATCCGGGCGGCGATCCGCTGCTGGCGCCCGAACTGCAGCCGCTGCTGGACGAACTGACCCTCGGCAACCGCGGCACCCCCACGGCGCCGCTGCACATCTACCAGGCGCCGTTCGACGAGGCCATGCCGATCAACGCCGTGAACAAGACCTACGACATCTACTGCCGCGACCCGCGAGCCAGGGTCTTCTACACCCGCGACATCCTCAGTGAGCACGGCATCGCCGCCGTCTCCGGAACCGCCAGCGCCGCCATGTGGCTCAACGACCGGCTCAACGGCATTCCCGCGCCCGCGGGCTGTCACAACCGCGACGTGCCCAGTCAGATCCTCGATCCCGGTGCCCTCGGCACCTTCGTCGACGCGGTCGGGCAGACCCTCGCCTCCGCACTGGGCATACCGGTCTGATCGCATTTCGGGTACGACGCGCGGGCCCGGCCTGCCGGTCTCGGCTACGGCTCGCGCGCAGCACCCGCCGGTAGGATCGCGGCATGCCGGCTACCCTGCTGCGATTGCTTCCGATCCTGGCCGTGCTCGGGCTGGTGGTCGCCTGCTCGGACGATAAGACCGCCGCGCCCGAGCCGACACCGATGGGGCGCTCGTTCGTCTCGACCACGGTGGACGGCACCCCGATCCCCGGCGGCGGGCCGATGCAACTCACCTTCGCCGACGGGCGGGTGTCGGCCAACTCGGGCTGCAACACCGGCAGCGGGCCGGTCGACTTCGACGGCGACGTCCTGCGGGTGTCGGGCCTGGCGACCACGCTGATGGCCTGCCCGGACGGGAAGTCCGGGGCCGACGGCTGGCAGACCGACCTGCTGCAGTCGGCACCGAAGTGGAAACTCGCGGGCGACACGCTCACCCTCACCGGCGACGACATCACCGTCACGCTGCTGGACAAGAAGGTCGCGCAACCGGATCGGCCCCTGACCGGTACCGCCTGGACCGTCACCGCATTGCTGCGGCCCGATGCGCAGGTGCGCTCGCAGGCCCTCGACGACGCGCACCCGACGCTCACCATCGCCCCCGACGGGCAGGTGACCGGCAGCGCCGGATGCAACCGCATGATGGGCACGGCCGAGATCGCCGGCGGCGACGCCACCTTCCGGATCGCCACCACCCGCATGGCCTGCCCGCCGGAGGTGATGGAGGTCGAGCAGCAGGTGCTGACGGCGCTCGACGGCAGGACCTCGGCCACGATCGACGCCGACACGCTGACACTACGCAATTCGGGCAACAATACCGGCCTGGTCCTGCGCGCCCGGTGAATCCGGCCCGCTACCGGCCGCGGGGCAACATCATGGGAGACGTGATCAACGAACGGGAAGCTGAGCTCGATCGGCGGTTCCGCACCGAGGTGGAGGCCGCGAAACCGGGATTTCGCTGCGCCGCAGATGATCCGGTCCACAAGGGCTACCCCTATACGGCCGCGGACTGCCTGCGGTACTTCGACGCGCAGGCGACCAGCCGCCACCTCGATCTGGCCGCGCGCCGCCTGAGCGCCGCCGGACGCGGCTACTACAGCATCGGCTCGGCCGGGCACGAGGGCAATGTGGCCGTGGCCGCCGCGCTGCGGGCCTCCGATCCCGCACTGCTGCACTATCGTTCGGGCGCGTTCTTCGTCTACCGCGGCCGCCAGGCGAACGGCTCTGATCCCGTGCGCGATGTGCTGCTCGGCGCGGTGGCCGCCGCCGCGGACCCGATCTCCGGTGGGCGGCACAAGGTTTTCGGCAGCAAGCACGCCGCGGTGATCCCGATGACCTCGACCATCGCCTCGCACGTGCCGCGCGCGGTGGGGCTGGCCTTCGCGCTGGGCCGCGCCGACCGGCTCGGCCGATACACCGAGTGGCCGCCGGATGCGGTGGTGCTGTGCAGCTTCGGCGACGCCTCCGCCAACCACTCCACCGCCGCCGGGGCCGTCAATGCGGCGATTCACACCGCGCACCAGCGGATTCCGATGCCGGTGCTGTTCGTGTGCGAGGACAACGGCATCGGTATCAGCGTCCCCACCCCGCCCGAATGGATCGAGCATGCCTACGGATCCCGGCCCGGTATGCGGTATTTCAGCGCCGACGGCTGCAATCTGCTACAGGCACTGTCGGTTTCGGCGCGGGCGGTGGACTGGGTGCGCGAGCACCGCGAGCCCGCCTTCCTCCGGCTGCGCACCGTGCGGCTGCTGGGCCATGCCGGATCCGATGTCGAGTCCGCCTACCGCCGATCCGCCGACATCTCCGGCGACGCCGAGCGCGACCCGCTGACGGCCACCGCACGCCTGCTCGTCACCGCCGGAGTCGCGGACGCGACCGAGGTGATCGCGCGGTACGACGCCATCGGCGCGTATGTCGCCGAGGTCGCGGAAAGCGTTGCGCACGAGGCGAAACTGGCCTCGGCGGCGGCGGTGACGGCGCCCCTGGCCCCCACCGACCCCGACCGGATTCGCGCCGACGCCACCCGGACCGAGCCGCTACCGCACGACCTGCCCGAGGCCGGGATCGCGGTGGGCGCCGACCCGCAAGCGCGCTCCGGCAACAGCATTCCGATGACCCTCGCGCAGGCCGTCAACGCCACGCTGGCCCAGGCCTTGGAACGCGACGACGACGTGCTGGTCTTCGGCGAGGACGTCGGGCGCAAGGGCGGGGTGTACGGAGTCACCAAGGGACTGCAGAAAAGCCATGGGGCGCGGCGGGTCTTCGACACCCTGCTCGATGAACAGAGCGTGCTCGGCACCGCGCTCGGGGCCGGGCTCGCCGGATTCGTGCCGATTCCGGAGATCCAATATCTCGCCTACCTGCACAACGCCCTCGACCAGATCCGGGGCGAGGCGGCCACGCTGCAGTTCTTCTCCACCGGGCAGTTCCGCAATCCGATGGTCGTGCGGATCGCCGCCTACGCCTATCAGAAGGGGTTCGGCGGGCACTTCCACAACGACAATTCCGTTGCGGCACTGCGGGATATCCCCGGTGTGGTGGTCGCGTCACCGGCCCGCGCCGACGATGCGGCCGCGCTCCTACGCACCTGCATCTCGGCGGCGCGGGTGGACGGCCGGGTGTGCCTGTTCCTGGAGCCGATCGCGCTCTACCACACCCGCGACCTGTACGAATCCGGGGACGACGCCTGGCTGGCCGAGACCACCGGGGAACCCGCCGAGATCGGGAGCGCCCGAATCTACGGTGGCGGAACAGATCTCACCATCGTCACCTTCGCCAACGGGGTGCCGATGAGCCTGCGCGCCGCACAACGCCTGTCCGATCGGGGAATTCACGCTCGCGTGCTCGACTTACGCTGGCTCGCACCGCTTCCCGAGGACGACCTGCTGCGCCACGCCCGCGCCACCGGCCGGGTACTGATCGCCGACGAGACGCGCCGCAGCGGCGGCGTCTCCGAATCGGTGTGCGCCACCCTGCTCGACGCCGGATTCGACGGCCGCATCGCCCGCATCACCAGCACCGACAGCTTCGTCCCCCTCGGCCCCGCGGCAAGCACCGTCCTCCTGGACGAGACCACCATAGAGACGGCAGCGGAAAAGCTGGTCACAGCCTCGAGGTAGATTCCGGCCAAAAGCACGCCGGAAATGAGAGCTGACACCCGGACATGCGAGATAGCGCGCCGGAACAGCAGGGCAGCACCCCCGGAAGGCAGGACACAGCACGCCGGAATGCCTATTTCCCTATCCCGGCTGCCCACCTCCCCTATCCCGGCTGCCTACCTTCCTTATCCCGGCGTACTAATGCTTACTTCCTTTTTCCCGGCGTGCTTTTGGCCGGGATCAGCGGGCGACTACGGTCGTGGGCAGCGATGCGAAGCCCCGGTTGTTGGAGGAGTGGATTCGGCGCAGGCTCTGCGCGTCGATGTCGTAGTCCGAGATCCGCGCCACGATCTCCTGCAGGGCGATGCGCAGCTCCAGCTGGCCGAGATTCGAGCCGAGGCAGTGGTGGCGGCCGCTGCCGAACACCAGGGATGCGCCGGTGTCGCGATCCAGGTCGAACGCGTCGGGATTCGGGAACACCTCCGGGTCGCGGTTGGCCGAGCCGCTGATCAGCAGCATCCGCGCCCCGGCGGGAATCCGCACCCCGTGCAGCTCGATCTCCTCGGTGGCCGTCCGCAGGTTGGACTGCGTGGCCGGGTCGTAGCGCATGCCCTCGGCGATCCAGTCGCCGAGGCGGGCCCCCCGGGGCCCCCCCCCCGGCGCGGGGTGGTTCCCCCCCCCGGGCGCGCGGGTCGTCAGAGCTTGCCGCCTCCGCCGATGAGCCACGGGTTGAAGGTGCACTGCAGCGGCGCCGACGGATCCAGGGTGTTGAGGATGATCGACAGCGCGCGGGGCGAGTACATCATCGTGATGTGATCGGACAGATCCTGCTCGCAGCCGTCCTGCAGGGTGATGTTGCGGACCTTCGCCTCGGGCCCGGCCTTCAGGAAGGTCGAGTCGTAGGGGGTGGTGACCTCGTCGTATCGGGTGCCGACGACCGTGTAGTCGACGCCGGGGACGGTGTCGCCGTTGGCGTTGAGAGTGTTGATGTAGTCCGAGCCCACGGTCTGCTGGATCCCGGAGTGCCCGACGAAGATCTCCACCAGGCCGAGCACGTCGATGCCGAAGTTGTTGATCGCCCGGCCCAGCGCGCCGATGCCGATCAGGGTCGTGCCGTGGTGGGTGGCGCCGAAGGTGATCAGGTGGTGCACCTTCGACGCGCCGCCCTCGAGGTTGACGTAGTGCCGCGAGGCCGTGCCGCCCTGGGAGTGACCGACGATGTTCACCTTCGCCGCACCCGTCGCGGCGAGCACCCGGTCGACGAAGGCGCCGATCTGCTTCGCGGAGTCCTGGATGTAGCCGACGCCGTTGCGGCCGGGCAGGATCGAGCCGACCCCGCCGCCCTCGAGCAGGTTGGACTGGCCGTAGTTGAAGGTGAACACGCAGTACCCGGCGTCGTGGAGGGGCTGGGAGATGAAGGCGAAGTTGTCGTAGGCGTTCTCCCAGGTGCCGTGGGCCAGCACCACCGGTTCCGGATGTTCGGGCGAGGGCTTGCAGTTCCAGTCGTTGGTCCCCGGCGGTGCCACGGCCGGATTCAACAGGCCGTAGCCGAATGCCGCGAGCCACGACGTCGACGCCGGGCCGAAGCCGACGGTATCCGACGAGTGGCCGCCCGACGATCCGGAACTGGATCCGGAGCCGCCGTAGCAGTCGCCGGACCCGTTACCCGAACCCGCGCCGCTGCCGGACGTGCAGGCCGATCCGGAACTGCCGGCGCTGCCGCTGTCTTCGGCGATCGGCCGCGCGGCCGGGTTCTTCAGGCCCTGCTGGATGATCTCGGCCAGCTGGTGCTGTTGCTCGATGTCCGGCGCCGGTGCCGGGTCGGCGTGGACGCCGAGTCCGGACAGGCCCAAGGTGAGCAGGGCGGTGCCTGCCAGAACTCCGGCACGAAGCGTCCTGCGGGTGATCGTTCGTTTCATTCCTGCCTCCATGCAGTACCTCATCGCGTGAATTCGGCGTGGGAATTTCGGCGCCGATTCCTCGCTGAAGGTAGCCATGGACCCGGTTCGAAAGAATGTCTCGGAGAGAGTTTTCGGGCACCTCACCAATAGGCCGCACCGGGGTAGGTAAATCACACATATGCCTCGAACGAAAGGCGCAGGCCGGGCAGAAGTGCAGTCCTGCCCGGGCCTGCGCCGCTGGTCACCCGGTCGAGGTCGCTGCGATGGGGGAAATGTTCGCGCTGGTCCTCGGGCGGGTGGGCCTTGACTCGGGACGCCCCGGAAAAGAGGTGGATTCGATCGGAGTCCGGTGCCGGAAAACGTGGTGTGATCAATTCCGGGCCCGGGCGACGAATTCTTTCATCAATGGTTGTTCCGATCATTACGGACGTGGATCTCGTGCTCAATCCGATGTCAGGACAGCGCGTTACGATTTCCGGACACATCGCGGTATGCGCGCGGGGGCATGCCTTTCCAGCGGACGAATGCCGTGGTGAAGGCGGGCGTGGCGTTGTAGCCGAGGCGGCGCGCGATCTGTTCGATGCTGAGGTCTCCGGCGAGGAGGAGTTCCTCGGCGAGTCGCTGCCGGACCTCGTCGACGAGGCGGCGGAACGTGGTGCCCTCGCCGTCGAGGCGGCGTCGCAGGGTGCGCGAACTGAGGTGGAGCCGGTCGGCGACCTGTTCGATGCCGGGCATGTCGCCGGGGGACGCCGTCAGGAGCTGCCGTACTCTTCCGGCGAATCCGGTCCGTGCGCGCCAGTGCGCGCGCAGTTCGTGGAGCTGGGCTCGGGTCAGTGCCGCGGTGTGGGTGTCGGCCTGCGGGAGCGGGGCGTCGAGCAGGGCCACCGGGATCTCGATGTAGTTGGTGGACGCATCGAATGTCGGTGGCGTGCCGAGGAATTCGGTGAAGGGCGTCACCGAAGCCGTGGGCGACTGGCGCAGGTGGGTGGGCGCCGGGGCGGTGGTCAGGCCGCTGGCCTCGCGGGCGATGGTGACGACCGAGGCGATCTCGCGCTGCACCAGGAAGGTGCGGACATCGTCGGGCACCTGATCGTCGTCGAAGATCATTCGTCCGATGCCGTCGTGGATGTGCGGGTAGATGTGGCAGAAGGCCCAGGTGAGTTCGAGGAATGCCACGCCGAGGTCGAGGGCTTCCCACCCGTTGCGGCAGCTGGCCAGCGCGAATCCCCACATGCCGTGGGTGGTCAGGTGATATCGGCGCCCGGCCTCGAGCCCGAGCGTGTCGAGGTCGGGACGGGCCGCCTGGAGGTTGCGCACGATCCGCAGTTCGGCGCCCGCGGGTACCGCGTGATCGGGATCGGCGAGCTGGGCGGCGGTGATTCCGGTCCCGGCCAGGCAGGCATCGGCAGGCACGCCGTGCTCGCCGCCGACACGGACCAGCAACGCGGCGCTGGCCGGTGGCCGAAGCTGGTCTTCACTGATCACGCCGTCACCCTTCAGCACTAGCCCGGAAATCATTAGCACCGTGTCCGCAATTCGTAAAGCGGGCCACCCCCGCACCCGCGCCCCGTGGCTGGTTACGCTCGCTCGGTGCGCTCGGGGACTGCTAGGGCTGTGGGGCTGGTGCTGGGATTCGCGCTGGATCGGGCGCTGGGGGATCCGCGGCGGTGGCATCCGGTCGCCGGGTTCGGGTCGGCGGCGGCGCGGCTCGAGGCGGTGACGTATCGGGATTCCCGCGCGGCGGGCTTCGTGCACGAGGTTGTGCTGGTCGGGGGCGTCGTCGCGGCCGGGGGCATCGTGCAGCGGCGGATGCCCGGGGATTCGGGGACCGTGCTGGCGCTCGCGCTGGCGACGTGGGCCGTGCTGGGCGGGACGACCCTGGCGCGGACGGGGCGGGAGATGGCCGATCTGCTGGAGGCGGGGGATATCGAGGGTGCGCGGCGCGTGCTGCCGTCCCTGTGCGGGCGCGACCCCGACCTGCTCGACGCCGACGGGCTGGCGCGGGCGGCACTGGAATCCATCGCCGAGAACACCTCCGACGCGGCCGTGGCGCCGCTGTTCTGGGGGGCCGTCGCGGGCGTTCCGGGGCTGCTCGGATATCGGGCGGTGAACACCCTGGACGCGATGGTCGGATATCGCAACGAGCGCTACACGAACTTCGGCTGGGCCGCCGCCCGCATCGACGATCTGGCGAATCTGATTCCGGCGCGGCTGAGCGGGGCACTGACCGCGGCGCTGGCCCCGCTGGCCGGTGGGCGGCCCGCCGCCGCCGTGCGGGCGTGGCGCCGTGATGCCGCCGCGCACCCGAGTCCCAATGCGGGCGTGGCCGAATCGGCGATGGCGGGTGCGCTCGGCATACGCCTCGGCGGCCGGACCGAGTACCGGCACGGCACCGAGATGCGCCCCACCCTCGGCGACGGCCCGGCCCCCCGCACCCCCGACCTGCGCCGCGCGGTCCGGCTCTCGCAGGCGATCCAGGCCGCCGCCGCCCTCGCCGCCGCGCTGGGCGCCTACGCCCGTCAGCGGCGGGTGTTTCCGTAGCGATCCGCCAGGCGGTCGGCGTTGGAGGGTTTTTCGGGTGCCGGGGTGGTGACCGCGTCGGAACCGGTTGTGGCGCTGACTGGTTCGGTGGGAACGGGCGCGGCGGGCGCGGTGCGCTCCCTGCGGCGCTCGCGCAATTCGGCCCAGACGAAATAGCCGAGCCCGAGCGGGGCCATGATGCCGAAGGCGATCCACTGCAGGCCGTAGGACAGGTACGGGCCCGCGTCGAGCTGCGGTAGCGGGGGCGGGCTGAAGGCGCCCGGCTGGCCGTCGGTCAGCTGCAGAAATCCGCCGTCGGGCGGCACCGTGGTGAGCGGGGTGCCGTACACGGCCGACAGCTGGCCGGTGTCGATGGAATACACCTGGCGGTAGCCGTCCTGGGTCATCGGATCCTTGCCCGGGATCACGCCCTCGGACTTGCGTATCCGGCCCTCGAGGCGCTGCGGCCCGGGCGGAGGTTCGGCGATCGGCGGGATGCGGGCGCCGTCGACGGCGGCGATCAGGCCGCGGTCGATCAGCAGCGTGCGGCCGTCGTCCAGCCGGAACTCGGCCAGCACCCCGTAGGCCGGGCTGTCGTTGAGCCGCTGCAGCCGCTCGAGCACCGTGGAGCCGGGAACGTAGCTACCCGTGGCGACGACCCGCCGCCACTCGGTGTCGCGCGCCTCGGGATCGTTCAGCAGCGTCGTGATGTCCACCGGCGCCGCGTTCACCGAGGCGGCGATGAGATCGTTGCGATGCGAGGTGCTGGTGTTCTTGCCCAGCTGCCACGGCGCCAGCACGGTGAAGCACAGATACGCGAACGCCACCACGATGACCGCGAGGATCAGCCAGCTGGGTCGCAGCAGGAAGGTGAGGCGGCGCAGCAGGCTCATGATCGATCGTCGCCGAGCTGATCGCGGACCCAGTCGAGCATTCCGGGGACGGCGGCCTCGATCTGCGCACGGACCAGCTCGAATTCGTCGTCGCCGCCGTAATACGGATCCGGCACGTCGCCGTCGTCGGCGAGGGGATCGAAGCTGCGCAGCAGGCGGCGGCGCGCCCGCGGCACGCCCAGCCGGGCCAGTTCGCGCTCGTGCGAGGTGGCGAGGGCGACCAGCAGATCGGCGTCGAGATGGTCGGCGCCGATCATGGCCGCGAGGTGGCCGGTCGGATAGTCGTGGCGGCGCAGCAGCGCGGTGGTGCGGGGATCGGCGTCGGAGCCGACGTGCCAGGCCGTGGTGCCCGCGCTGCTGACCCGCACCCGGTCGGCGAGCCCGGCCCGCTCCAGGTGCGCGGCAAAGATCTTCTCGGCCATCGGAGACCGGCAGATGTTGCCGGTGCAGATGAAGGTCACGTGCAGCTCGCCCACGACAGCCATTCTGGCCGGTCGGTGCCGACGGTGGCCACGTAGGGTAGGGAGCTGTGCCACGGGACACGACCGATCACGCGAAACTGCGGCATCACGGCGACGCCGACGTGCGCCCGGGGATGCTCGATTTCGCGGTGAACGTGCAGGGTGCCGAGCCGCCGCGGTGGCTGCGGGAGCGGCTCGCAGCCCGGCTGCACGATCTCGCGCGGTATCCGGACGCGGACGAGGAGTCCGAGGTGCGGGCGCTCGTGGCCGCCCGGCACGGGCGCACCCGCGACGAGGTGCTGCTGCTGGCCGGCGCGGCCGAGGGGTTCGCGATGCTGCCCCGGCTGGCGCCGCGGCTGGCGGCGGTGGTCCACCCGTCGTTCACCGAGCCCGAGCTGGCGCTGCGGGAAGCGGACGTTCCGGTCGCCCGGGTCGTGCTGGAATCGCCGTACGCCTTGGACGCGGAGCTGGTGCCGGAGGCCGCCGACCTGGTGGTGATCGGCAACCCGACCAATCCGACCTCGGTGCTGCACCCGAAGGCCGCGATCCGCGCGCTGCGCCGCCCCGGCCGTCTCGTGGTCGTCGACGAAGCCTTCGCCGACGCGGTGCCGGGGGAGACGGAATCGCTGGCGGGAGAGCCTGTTCCGGATGTCCTGGTGCTGCGCAGCCTGACCAAGACGTGGGCGCTGGCGGGCCTGCGCTGCGGCTATTTCCTCGGCCCACCGCCGGTGCTGGCGCGACTGCGCCACGGCCGGGCACACTGGCCGCTCGGCACGCTGCAACTGGAAGCCATTGCCGCGACGGCGGATCCGGCGGCGGTTGCCGAATCACGTACGCGCGCAGAACGAATCGCCGCGGATCGGGACGCGATGGCCGGGCGTCTGCGCGAACTCGGCATCGAGGTGCACGAACCCGCGCACGGGCCCTTCCTGCTGATCCGGGTCCCCGACGCCGAACTGCTCCGCAAACGCCTGGCGGACAAGGGAATCGCCGTGCGCCGCGGCGACACCTTCCCCGGCCTGCCCCCGGGCCACCTGCGCCTGGCCGTCCGCGCCCCCGCCGCGGTCGACCGCCTCGTCGCCACCCTCCGGGAGCTGGGCCCGTGACCGGCGCTTCCCGCACCCTTTGTTCGTTCCCGCACGGCCTTCCGGGCCTTGCAGGGGGTGCGGGAATGTGGAGGGGGTGCGTGGATTGCGGGGGTCGGTGAGTACGGGAGTGGAGGAGGTTTGGTGATGGTGGGGTTGTCGGAGTTGGTGGGGGTGTTGGAGGAGGCTTATCCGCCGCGGCTGGCCGAGGCGTGGGATTCGGTGGGGCTGGTGTGCGGGGATCCGGCGGAGCCGGTGTCGCGGGTGCTGTTCGCCGTCGATGCGACCGCCGCCGTGGTGGACGAGGCTATCGACTGGGGCGCACAGGCTTTGGTGGTGCATCATCCGCTGCTGTTGCGCGGTGTCGACTCCGTGGCGGCGAGCACGCCGAAGGGAGCGCTCGTGCACCGGCTCATCCGGCACGGCTGCGCGCTGTTCACCGCGCACACCAACGCCGATTCCGCGGACCCGGGCGTCTCCGACGCCCTGGCACAGGCGATCGGGCTGACCGTCACCGGGCCTCTGTCCGCCAAATCCGCTGCGGCCGTGGACAAATGGACGGTCCAGGTGCCGCGCGAGCATACCGATGACGTGCTGGCGGCGCTGTTCGCGGCGGGCGCGGGCCACAGCGACGGCTATCGGGACTGCTGCTGGCAGGTGCCGGGAACCGGGCAGTTCCGGCCCATCGAGGGATCGAATCCGACTGTCGGCGTGGCCGGTTCGCTGGAACGGGTCGCGGAGGACCGCCTCGAACTGGTGGCCCCGCCGTCGGCCCGAGCCGCCGTGCTGGCCGCGCTGCGGGCGGCGCATCCGTACGAGGTGCCGGGCTACCACGTCACCGAGCGCGCCGAGCTGCCGTCCGGGCAGGGCCTGGGCCGCCTCGGGGAGCTCGCGCGGCCGGAGTCGTTGCGCGCCTTCACCGCCCGGGTGCGCGCCTCGCTTCCCGGGACCGCATGGGGGGTGCGCGCGGCGGGCGATCCGGACCGGATGATCCGCACCGTCGCGGTGTGCGGCGGCGCCGGGGATTCCTTCCTCGGCACCGTCTCCCGCCTCGGCGTCGACGCCTACGTCACCGCCGACCTGCGCCACCATCCCGCGGACGAGCACCTGCGCGCGGGCGGCCCGGCACTGATCGATGCCGCGCACTGGGCGACCGAATTCCCGTGGTGCGCCCAGGCCGCGGGAGTGGTGCGAAAGGCCCTGCCCGCCTTGCAGACCCGCGTGTCGGAGATCCGCACGGATCCGTGGACGCTGGGAGCCGCCGACGGGTGACGTCTGCCGCGCCGTCGTGATCGAGCGAACCTGCCCGGCCGTTAACGAGGAATTTCTCATACTGCCGTTCGTCGTCGTTTCCAGTATCGTCGGCCGGGATATCCGAGTCGCGTTCAATTGACGGAGGATGGACGGCAGGTGAACCGATCGGCACCGGGCTGGTGAAATCGTGCACGAGGGAACGATTGTCATCGAGCACAGCCCGTGACGGCGGTCGGCTGTACCCGGGCACAGGCTTCCCCCCGCTGGGAGGTAGCTGCGTGACGGGTGGCTTGTATAGTCCCTCGTGCTTACGACTCATGGGTCGAGTCGTCAACCTGTTTGCTGAATGGTCACGGTGTCGTGCCGTGTAATGGTCTGGGGGAGTGCAGCTTCGAATTCGTGTGGCGCCGCGCGGCGCATGCAGCTACCCGAATTGTTTCCGTCGCCATCACCGTGCGGGCGCCTATTTCGATTATCGAGAGCGCGATATTCCGGCGCCGGCGGTCTGGTGATTCGTGCTTTCGTGAAGATTGGTGATTGCAGTGTATCGCTCGTTTCTCGACGTCCTGGCCGCGCAGGAGCTCCGGCAACCCGATGCCATCGCGTACCGGTTCCTGGAGACCGGGGACGTCGACGGGCCGACCGCGGAGCTGTCGTACGGCGAGCTGGGCCGCCGCGCCCGCGCGATCGGCGCCTACCTGGTCGACGGCGGATTCACGCGGCGGCGCGCCCTGCTGCTCTATCCTCCCGGGCTCGAATTCGCCTGCGGCTTCCTGGGTTGCATGGCCGGGGCGGTGACCCCCGTGCCCGCCCCCGTGCCGCAGCCACACGAATTCGACCGGGCGATGCGCAGGCTGCGGGACATGATCGCCGATGCCGATATCGACGTGGTGCTGGCGACGCGGCCGGTGATCGATGCGGTGACCGGGCTGGCACAACAGCTTCCGGAGCTGGCCGCGCTGACGTGGATCGCCACCGAGGACATACCCGACGAGGCCGCGTCGTCGTGGCGGCCGCCGCGGCTCGGGCCGGATTCGCTGGCGTTCCTGCAATATACGTCCGGTTCGACCAGCGCACCGCGTGGCGTGATGGTCACGCACGGCAACCTGATGCACAACCAGCGGGCGATCGCCGAGCTGACGAACAGCTCACTCGAGCGCGTGGCCGAGTGGGACGGGGCGGCGTGGTCGGTCAGCTGGCTGCCGATGTATCACGACATGGGACTGATCGGCCCCATCCTGCAGACGCTGTACCTCGGTGCCTGCACCGTGCTGATGTCCCCGCTGCATTTCCTGCAGCAGCCGCGGCGCTGGCTCACCGCGGTCTCGGAATTCGGCGCGCACACCAGCGGCGGGCCCAACTTCGGCTACGAGCTGAGCCTGCGCCGGGCGACGCCGCAGTGGCTGGACGGCCTGGACCTGAGCCGATGGCGCGTGGCGTTCAACGGTGCCGAGCCGGTGCGGGCCGATACGCTGGGCCGTTTCGCCGATCGCTTCGCCGCGGCCGGATTTCGCCCGGAGGCGTGGCAGCCGGTGTACGGATTGGCGGAGGCCACGTTGCTGGTGGCCGGTACACCGGCCGACCGGGCGCCGACCCTGGCCGAGCACCCCGACACCGTCGGAAAGGTGGTCGCCGCAGGTCATCCCGGGTCCGGCGTCACCGTGGTGATCGCGGACGCCGAACACCGGACCGAGCTCGCCGACGGGGAGATCGGCGAGATCTGGGTGGCCGGGGACGGCGTGGCGTCGGGCTACCTGGGCGACGAGGCGGCGACCGCCGAGGTGTTCGGCGTGCGCCTGGCCGACGGCCGGACCGGATTCCTGCGCACCGGAGATCTCGGATTCCGCCGGGACGGTGAGCTTTTCGTCACCGGCCGCAGCAAGGACCTGCTCGTCATCGACGGCAAGAACCACTATCCGCAGGACCTGGAACTGACCGTCGAGGCGGCGCACGAGCACGTCCGGCGTGGCTGCGTGGCGGCGTTCTCCGTCGACCACGGCGACGGGGAGCGGCCCGTGATCGTCGCGGAGGTATCCACGACCGACGCCGGGGAACTCGCGGCGCTCGCGGATGCGGTGCGCGGCGCGATCAGCGCCGGACACGGGGTGTCGGTGCATGCGGTGGTGCCGGTCGTACCGCGCACCATCTTCAAGACGAGTAGTGGCAAGATTCAACGGCAGGCGTGCCGGAAGGCTTATCTCGCAGGCGAATTGGTCACCGTGGAGCCCGTGGACGCGGCGCCGGTGACCGCCGGTCCGAGCGTGCCGCGCGACACCGGAGTGACACGGTGGCTGGTGGAGAACGTGGCGGCGGCCGCGCGGCTGGATGCGTCGCGGATCGACCACGACCGGCCGCTGCGGGAGTTCGGGCTCGGCTCCCGCGAACTGGTGGAGCTGACCGCCGGACTCTCCGAACACGTCGGCCGGGAACTGGATCCGAGCCTGATCTTCGAGTACCCGACGATCAACGCGCTGTCCGCCGCGCTGGAGGACGAGACCGGCCCGCAACCCGACGGGCCCGCGGCCGACTCCGAGGGCGCGGTGGCCATCATCGGCATGGCATGCAGGCTCCCCGGTGGCGTCGAGGATCCGGAGGCGTTGTGGCGGTTGCTCGTCGACGGCGCCGACGTGGTGTCCGACCCGCCGGACGGTCGCTGGGACACCGCCGGACTCCTGGACTCCGACCCGGACGCCATGGGGAAGGCCTACACGCTGCGCGGCGGATTCGTCGACGGCATAGACCTTTTCGATGCCGAGTTCTTCAGGATCGGGCCCAAGGAGGCCGCCGCGATGGACCCGCAGCAGCGGTTGCTGCTGCAGGCGAGCTGGGAGGCGATCGAGCGGTCCGGCCGCGACCCCCGGCAGCTGAACGGCAGCGCGACCGGCGTCTACCTCGGGCTCTACAGCAGCGGCTACCTTTCCGGCGCGGGCCTGGATCAGCTGAACGGCTACGTGGGAACCGGTACGGCCCCGAGCGTCGCCTCCGGCCGGATCTCCTATGCGCTCGGCCTGCGGGGCCCGGCCGTCACCGTCGATACCGCGTGCTCGTCGTCGCTGGTCGCGCTGCACCTGGCGGCGCAGGCGCTGCGCCTGGGCGACTGCGAGATGGCGCTGGCGGGCGGTGCGACACTGCTGGTCTCGCCCGGAGCGCACGTCGAATTCAGCAGGCTCGGCGTGCTGTCGAGGTCGGGCCGATGCGCCCCGTTCGCCGCCGACGCCGACGGCGCGGTGTGGTCGGAGGGCTGCGGTGTGGTCATGCTGAAGCGGCTCGATGACGCCGTGCGCGACGGCGATCCGGTGCTGGCGGTCGTCCGTGGGTCCGCCGTCAACCAGGACGGCCGCAGCCAGGGATTGAGCGCGCCGAACGGTGTCGCGCAGGAGCGGGTCGTGCGCGCCGGGCTCGCCGCGGCGGGCCTCGCGCCGGGCGACGTCGACTACGTGGAGGCCCACGGCACGGGCACGGTCCTGGGCGATCCGATCGAAGCGCGGGCGCTGGCAAGGGTTTTCGGTCCGGGTCGGCCCGCGGATCGGCCGCTCGCGATCGGTTCGCTGAAGTCCAACCTCGGGCACACCCAGGCCGCCGCGGGCATCGCGGGCGTCATCAAAACCGTGCTGGCGCTGCGGCACGGGCTGCTTCCCGCCTCGCTGCACGCCGACGCCGCGACCACGCGGGTGGACTGGGACCGCGGCGGTCTGCGGGTGCAGGACCGACCGGCACCGTGGTCGCCCGGCGCGCGGATCCGGCGGGCGGGGGTGAGCGCCTTCGGGATCAGCGGCACGAACGCCCATGTGGTGCTCGAGGAGGCCCCGGCCGCAAGGTCGTCGACGGCCGGGTCACCGACGAGGTCGTACCGATCGGCCACCGAGGCTGGCCCGGCCGCGGCGCCGCTCGGGCCGGTGCTGTACCCGGTCTCGGCGCGCAGCGCGGCGTCGCTGTGTGGGCAGGCCGCGCGGCTGCACGCCCTGGTCGCCGCGGACCGGGAGCTGTCGCTCCCGGCGCTGGCGCGTTCGCTGGCGCGGGAGCGGAGCCATTTCGAGTGGCGCGCCGTCGTGCTCGCGACGAACCGGGAGGAACTGCTCGCCGGGCTGCGCGCGCTGGCCGACGGACACCCCCGCGCGGGTGTCGTGGTCGGATCGGGCCCGGCAGCGCCGGGGAAGCTGGCATTCGTGCACTCCGGCCACAGCATGGACGCCGCATCCCACGCACGACTGTGGCGGGCGCGCGGAGTGGTTCCCGACGAGGTGGTCGACACCGCGGAGCCGATCGACGCGACCGCGGAACGCCTACGCGCCGAAGGCTTTCGGTACATCGTGGACGTGCGGCCGGGAGACCCGTCCGCCGTCGAGAACATGGTGGTCGTCGGCTCGGCCGATATCGACCGCGCGCTGGCCGAGCTGTATGCCGGTGGCCGGGATCTCGACTGGACGCGGCTGACACCCGCGCACGGCCGCATCGATCTGCCCACGTACGCCTGGGATCAGCGGTCGTTCTGGACCGCGCCCGCGAGCGGCGACGCCGGTCATCTGGGGCTGGCCGACGCCGCGCATCCGCTGCTGGGAGCCGTTGTGCAGCACGCGGATTCGGGGTCGGTGACGCTGACGGGCCGGGTGTCGGCCGGGACGCACCCCTGGCTGGCCGACCACGCCGTGCAACCGGTCGGCGGCGACCGGACGGTCCTGGTCCCGGGCACCGGACTGGTCGAGCTGGCCGTGCGGGCGGGCGACGAGGTGGGCTGTCGCGAGCTGGCCGAGCTGGTCATGACCGCGCCGCTGGTGATACCGGAAACCGGCGGTGTCGCAGTGCAGGTCGTCGTCGGCGCACCGCAGGACACCGGCGAACACGAGCTGTCCATCTACGCCAGGGCCGAACGCGGCGATATCGTCCAGTGGGTGTTGCACGCCCGCGGCACCCTGGCGCCGGGCCGGAACACCACGGTGCCAACGGAACTGGTGCATTGGCCGCCGCCGGGCTCCAGCGCCGTCGACGTGCACGACCTCTACGACCGCCTGGCCGACCGCGGCCTGCATTACGGTCCGGCATTCCGGGGCCTGCGTGCCGCCTGGCGCCGCGGTGAGGAGGTGTTCGCGGAAGTCGCCCTGCCCGAGGCACTCGGCGACGCGAGCCGCTACCGGCTGCATCCGGCCCTGCTGGACGCCGCCCTGCATGCGACGCTCTTCGCCGGATTCGAGGCCGAGCCGGAAACCGTTGCGCTGCCGTTCCTTTGGAGCGAGACATCGGTGCATGCCGTCGGTGCGACGACGCTGCGAGTGCGGCTGACCCGCCTGCCCGACGGCCGCATCCGGGTGACCGCGGCCGACGAGGCGGGCGATCCGGTGGCCGAGGTCGGCGCCCTGACCTTGCGCCCGCTGAGCCCGTCCAACCTCGGTGCGCCGCATCGCGAGGACACCTCATACGCGGTCGAGTGGATGCGGATCCCGCGGCCGGGCGCGGTCACCGACGCTGTGCCGGGCCTGCTGCTGGAGTGCGAAAACGGGACGGCAACAGGGGAATTCGGCGATTCGGTGCGGTCCGCTGTCGCGTCGGTTCTGGAACGCGCGCAGGAGTGGCTGCTCCGGCGTTCCGGCGCCGACGCACAGGACCCCGGTGACTCGCGGGTGGTGGTCGTGACCCACCGCGCGATCGCCACCGACGACTCGGAGGATGTGGCGGATCTGCGGCACGCACCCGTATGGGGCCTGCTGCGGTCGGCGCAGACCGAGAATCCGGGCCGCATCGTGCTGGTGGACGTCGAGGATCCCGCGGACCGGGACACCGCCGTCGCGGCCGCCCTGGCCTCGGAGGAGCCGCAACTGGCCCTGCGCGGCGGCGAGATGCTGGTGCCGCGGCTGCGCCGGGATCGTGGCGAGGCCGGGCAGCCCGCTGCCTGGAACCCGGACGGCACGGTGCTGCTGACCGGCGGCACCGGCGTGCTCGGTGGCATCATCGCCCGTCATCTGGTGTCCGAGCACGGGATCGGTCACCTGGTACTGCTCGGGCGGCGCGGCCGCGAGGCCGACGGTGCCGACGCGCTGGCCGCCGATCTGCGCGCGGCGGGTGCGGACGTCCGGATCGAGGCCTGCGATGTGTCCGACCGGGACGCGCTGGCCGCCGTGCTCGCCACGATCGGTTCCGAGCATCCGCTGACCGCGGTCGTGCACGCGGCGGGCGTGCTCGACGACGGCGTATTCACCGGTCTCACCGCCGAACACCTCGACACCGTGTTCCGCCCGAAGATCGACGCCGCCTGGCATCTGCACGAACTGACGGCGGAGCTGAATCTGTCCGCGTTCGTGCTGTTCTCGTCCGCCGCGGGCGTCCTGGGCGCGCCGGGGCAGGGCGCCTATGCCGCCGCCAACACCTTCCTCGACGCCCTGGCCCACCACCGCCGCTGTCGCGGACTGCCCGCCACCGCGCTCGCGTGGGGGCTGTGGGAGCGCGCCACCGGCATGACCGGCCATCTCGACGGCGCCGACCGAAATCGACTGACCCGCGGCGCGATTGCGGCCATGTCGTCGGAATACGCTCTGGCACAGCTCGATTCCGCGATGGCTTCGGACCGCCCACTGCTGGTACCCGCGCGGTTCGACAGCGCCGCGGTGGCCGAGCTCGATGAGATCCCCGCGCCGCTGCGGGGATTGGTGCGCGCGGAGCGGCGCACCGCGGGCGCATCCGATGTGGCCGCCCGGTTCGCCGCTCGGCTCGCCGGACGCACCGCCGCCGACCAGGAGGAGCTGGTGCTCTCGGTGATCCGGGAGCACGCGGCGGCGGTGCTCGGACACGACGACGGCCGCCTGCTCGACGCGGCAACGGCCTTCCAGGAGGCGGGCTTCGATTCGCTCGGGGCCGTGGAGTTCCGCAATCGGCTGCAGCGCGCGACCGGGGTGCGGATGCCCGCGACCGCCGTCTTCGACTATCCGACCCCGATCGCGCTCGCGCGCCGATTGCGAACCGAACTGACGGGGGAGCGATCCGCGGCGGCCGTCCCGGTCGTCGCCACGCCCGCGGATGCGGACGATCCGATCGTGATCGTCGGCATGGCATGCCGATTCGGTGGCGGTATCGCCTCGCCCGAGGACCTGTGGGAGGTGCTGGCCGAGCGCCGCGACGTGCTGTCGGAGTTTCCGTGCGACCGCGGCTGGGATATCGAGTCGCTCTACCACCCGGACCCCGACCACTCCGGCACCACCTACACCAGGACCGGTGCCTTCCTCGACGGGATCGCGGATTTCGACGCCGGTCTGTTCCGCATCGGTCCCCGCGAGGCCGCCGCGATGGATCCGCAGCAGCGCCTGCTGCTCGAAGTGTCCTGGGAGGCACTGGAACGCGCGGGGATCGATCCGAAATCGTTGCGCGACACCCGAACCGGTGTCTACGCGGGTGCCCTGTACCAGGACTACCTGTCCCGGTTGCAGGGCCGGGTTCCGCCCGAGGCGGAGGGATACCTGGGCACCGGCAACGGCGGCAGCGTGATCTCCGGCCGCATCGCCTACGCGCTGGGTCTGCAGGGGCCCGCCGTGACGGTCGATACCGCGTGCTCGTCCTCGCTGGTCGCGATGCATCTGGCCGCGCAGTCGCTCCGCGCGGGGGAGTGCTCGATGGCCGTCGCCGCCGGTGTGACCGTGATGTCGTCGCCGCACGTCTTCATCGAATTCTCCCGCCAGCGCGCCCTTTCCGCGGACGGCCGCTGCAAGGCGTTCGCCGACGGAGCCGACGGCACGGGCTGGGGCGAGGGCGTCGGCGTGGTCGTTCTGGAGCGCCGCTCGGACGCGATCCGCAACGGGCATCGGCCGCTGGCGGTGTTCGCGGGTTCGGCGGTGAATCAGGACGGTGCGAGCAACGGCCTGTCCGCGCCCAACGGGCCCGCGCAGCAGCGGGTGATCGCGCAGGCATTGGCCCATGCGGGACTCGGCGCGGGCGATGTCGACGCGGTGGAGGCCCACGGCACCGGCACGGCCCTCGGGGATCCCATCGAGGCGCAGGCCCTGCTGGCCACCTACGGGCAGCATCGCCCGGCGGACGCGCCGCTGTGGCTGGGTTCGGTGAAGTCCAATATCGGTCACACCCAGGGCGCTTCGGGCATCGCGGGTGTGATCAAGATGGTCGAGGCGATGCGGCGCGGCGTGCTGCCCGCGACGCTGCACGTGGACGCGCCGAGCAGCCGGGTGGACTGGTCGGCCGGGGCGGTGCGGCTGCTGAGCGAGCCGCGGGAATGGCCCGCCCGGGACCGTCCCCGCCGGGCCGCCGTGTCGTCGTTCGGCATCAGCGGCACCAACGCGCACGTCGTGCTCGAGCAGGCCGCCGAGACCGGCATCGACATTCCGGAGCGGACACGGACTTTGGCGCCGGTGCCGTGGATACTGTCCGGCGCGACCCGCCCCGCCGTGGTGGCGCAGGCCGGGCGGCTGCTGGCCCACCTGGAGGCACATCCGGAGCTGGACATCGTCGACGTGGCCTGGTCGCTGGCGACCGGACGGGCGCTGCTCGAGCAGCGGGTGGTCGTATCCGGGCCGGACCGGGAGCACCTGCTGCGCGAATTGCGGGCGCTGGCAACAGATTCCGAGATGCGGTGGGAATCCGACGACACGGACCGGATGGAACTGACCCGCGACCCCGCGGGCTTCTTCGCCGGGACCGGAGCGCGCCGAATCGACCTGCCCACCTACGCATTTCAGCGTAAGCGTTATTGGCTGGAGCCGTCGGAGCGCGCCGGTGAACGGGAACCGGCGATCTATCCGCTGTCCGCGCACACCACCGACGCGCTGCGCGAGGCGGCGTCCGGGCTGATCCGCACCCTCGAGGCGGATCGCACGCCCGACCTGCCCGCCCTGGCCCGGTCGCTGGCGCATCGCCCGCACGCGCAACGCCGCGCCGCCGTGGTGGCCAGGGACCGCGGCGGACTGCTCACCGGATTGCGGGGTCTCGCCGGTGAACAGCCCGCACCCGGGCTGATACCGGCGCCGGAGACCACGGTGCGCGGCAAGCTGGCATTCGTCTTTCCCGGCCAGAGCGCGCAGTGGGTCGGCATGGCCCGCGACCTGCTCGACGAATCACCGGTATTCCGAGCGCAATTCGACCGGTGCGAGGCCGCCCTGCGCCCGCTCACCGGCTGGTCCGCCGAGGCCGTGCTGCGCGGCGAGGGCGGGGCGCCGTCGCTGGAGCAACTGCTGGACCGCGAGGAGGTCGTGCAGCCGGTGCTGTTCGCGGTCATGGTGTCGCTCGCCGCGGTGTGGCGAGATCGCGGGGTCGAACCCGACGCCGTGATCGGGCACAGCCAGGGCGAGATCGCGGCGGCCCATATCGCCGGTGCGCTCGGCCTCGCCGACGCCGCCGCCGTGGTGGCGCTGCGCAGCCGGGCCATGGCCGACAACGACGGCACCGGGCTCATGGCGGTGATCGGGCTGCCCCGCGACCGGGTCGACACGCATCTGGCGGCGCTGGACGGCCGCGTCTCGGTGGCCGCGGTCAACAGCGGCCGGGCGACGGTGGTGTCCGGTGAGCCGGAACCGTTGCGGGCGTTGCTGGACGAGCTCGAGCGCGACGGCGTGTTCACGCGGCGGCTCGCGATCCGCCGTCCGTCGCACTGCCGCCAGGTGGAACCGATCCGCGAACGCCTGCTGTCCGATCTCGCCGGACTGGCGCCGCGACCGAGCGCCGTGCCCTGGTACTCCACCGTCCTGAGTGCGCCTGTCGGAGAACGGGTTCCGGATGCCGAGTACTGGTACGACAATCTGCGCAATACGGTCCGGTTCGCCGATACCGCCGAGGTGATGCTGGCGGACGGTTTCCGGTACTTCGTCGAAATGGGCATGCATCCCTCGCTGGGGACCGCCCTCGAGACGATCGCCGAGGACGCCGGACACGACATCGTCGCGGTCGGGTCGCTGCGCCGCGGCGAGCACGGTCCGACCTGTCTGCACGAAGGTCTGGCGCAGCTGTACGCGGGCGGCTACCCACTGGAGTGGGAACGGCTGCTGCCACGGGGCGGGCGGGGCGATTCGGTCCCGTCCGTCGCGCGCCTCGGCCTGCGCGATATCGACCACCCGATCCTCGACGCGGTAGTGCCGCAGCACAATTCGGACGGCATCCTGCTGGCCGGGTACCTCTCCCGGTCCACCTGCCCGTGGCTGACCGATCACGGCGTCTCCGCGGACGGCACCTGGATCCTGCTGCCCGGTGCGGGCCTGGTCGAACTCGCGCTGCGCGCGGCCCGCGAGGCGGGCTGCGGGGGCATCGGCGAGCTGGTACAGAACGCGCCGGTGGTGATCCCGGCGTCCGGCGGGCTCGCGGTGCACGTGGCGGTCGGCGGACCCGACGCGTCCGGCGACCGCAGCGTCTCGATCCTGACCCGGCCCGATTCCGAGGCCGACGCGCCGTGGGTGAATCACGCCGAGGGAACGCTGTCCGGTGTGCCGCAACGTATTCCGGCACTGCGCGATTGGCCGCCGACGTCCGCCGAGACGCTTGACGTAGAGCAGCTGTACGGCGAACTCGCCGCGCGCGGATACGTTTTCGGCCCGGCCTTCCGCGGATTGCGATCGGCGTGGCGACGCGGCGACGACATCTTCGCCGAGGTCGTCGCGCCCGAATCCGTGCGCGGCGACGCCGGGCGGTACGGTCTGCACCCGGCGCTGGCCGATGCCGCGCTGCATGCCATGGGTTTCGCGGGCCTGTCGGCCCGGGAGGGGTCCGTGCTGTTCCCCTTCTCCTGGGCGGGTGTGTCACTGCACTCCACCGGGGCGTCGGCACTGCGGGTGCACCTGGCCCGGACCGGCGACGGCCGGGTGCGGGTCGCGCTGTCCGATGGCGCGGGTAATCCGGTGGCGCAGCTGGATTCGCTGGTCGTGCGGGAGGTGCCCGGACCGCGGCTGGCCGAGATCCTCACCCGCGTCCACGCCGCGCCGGTCCGTGCCGCCGAGCAACCACGGATCGTCGCGCGCCTCGCCGGGCTCCCTGAGGGCGATCGGCGCGCGCTGCTGCTGTCGACGGTCCGGACCCATGCGGCGGAGGTGCTCGGCCATGACGGCGGTCACGCCGTCGAGCCCGAATCCACGTTCCGGGACCTGGGCTTCGACTCGCTGGGCGCCGTCGAACTCCGCAACCGGCTGCGCCGGATGACCGGGCTCAAACTCCCGGCGACGACCGTATTCGACTACCCGACCCCGCAGGATCTGGCCGATCATCTCGTCACGCTGCTCGCTCCCGAGGAAGCCGAGCAGCCGCGCGAAAGCGCCGCGCCCCCAGTGGATCCCGGTAGCGACCCGGTGGTCATCGTGGGCATCGGCTGCCGGTATCCGGGTGGCGTGGAGTCGATGGACGACCTGTGGGAGGTCGTGGCCGAGGGCCGTCAGGTGCAGTCGCCGTTCCCCGACGACCGCGGCTGGGATCTGGACAACCTGTTCGACCCCGATCCGGAGCAGCCGGGCCGGACCTATACCCGCCACGGCGGATTCCTGCGCACGGCGGCGGATTTCGACGCGAACTTCTTCCGGATCAGCCCGCGCGAGGCGGCGGCCATGGATCCCCAGCAGCGACTGATGCTCGAGGTCACCTGGGAAGCGTTGGAGCGGGCCGGAATCGACCCCAAGACGCTGAAGGGGAGTTCGACCGGTGTCTACGCCGGGGTCTCCTACACCGACTACGCGGCCCGGCTCCACGGCCGGGTGCCCGACGGGGCCGAGGCGTATCTGGGCGAAAGCATCACCACGAGTGTGGTTTCCGGGCGGGTGGCCTACACTCTCGGCTTGCAGGGCCCGGCGGTCTCGGTCGACACTGCCTGCTCGTCGTCGCTGGTCGCGCTCCATCTCGGGGCGCAGGCCCTGCGGGCGGGGGAGTGCACGCTGGCGCTGGCCGGTGGTGTCACGGTGATGTCGACACCCAGTGTGTTCGTCGGATTCTCGCGGCAGCGCGGGCTCGCGCCCGACGGCAGGATCAAGGCGTTCGCCGATGCGGCCGACGGCACCGGCTTCTCCGAGGGCGCGGCCGTCGTTGTGCTGGAACGACTTTCCGATGCCGTCCGCAACGGGCATCCGGTGCTCGCGGTCGTGCGCGGTTCGGCGGTGAACCAGGACGGCGCGAGCAACGGCCTGTCGGCGCCCAACGGCCCGTCGCAGCGGCGGGTGATCACCCGGGCGCTGGCCGCCGCGGGCGTCACGGCCGCCGAGGTGGACGTGGTGGAGGCGCACGGCACCGGCACCACGCTCGGCGATCCCATCGAGGCCCAGGCGCTGCTGGCCACCTACGGGCAGGACCGCCCCGCCGACCGGCCGCTGTGGCTGGGCTCGGTGAAGTCCAATCTCGGTCACACGCAGGCCGCGTCGGGTGTCGGCGGGGTCATCAAGATGGTCGCGGCGATGCGGCACGAGATGCTGCCCGCGACGCTCAATGTGGACGCGCCCAGCACGCACGTGGATTGGTCGGCCGGTGCGGTGGAACTGCTGACCGACGCGCGCGAGTGGCCGATGAACGGGCATCCGCGCCGCGCCGGTGTGTCGTCGTTCGGGATCAGCGGGACCAACGTCCACGTGATTCTCGAGCAGCCGCCCGCCGTCGACATCGGCGCCGACTCCGCGACGGGCGCGGGACCGCGGGACCGGCCAGCCGTGGTGCCACTTGCGTTGTCGGGCACCACCTCCGAGGCGGTGTCCGCCCAGGCGGGCAGGCTTCTCGAGCACCTCGAGCGGCATCCCGAGCTGGATCCGATCGATGTCGGCTGGTCGCTAGCGGCGACCCGATCCACCTTCGATGTCCGCGCCGTCGTGCTGGGCGACGACCGCGACCGGCTGCTGGCCGGGCTGCGCTCGCTGGCCGACGGTGAACCGTGCGCCGATGTCGTGCGCGGGCACCGCACCGGCACCGGCGAGACGGTATTCGTGTTCGCGGGCAACGGATCTCAGTGGCCCGGTATGGCACTGGAACTGCTGGATTCCGCGCCGGTCTTCGCCGCGCGCCTGCACGAATGCGCCGACGTGCTGGGCGAATTCGTCGACTGGTCGCTCATCGACGTGCTGCGCGGCGTCGAGGGCGCGCCCGAGCTGGATCGGCTGGACGTGGTGCAGCCGGTGTTGTTCGCGGTGGCCGTCTCGCTGACCCGCCTGTGGGAATCGCTCGGCGTGCGCCCGGCCGCGGTGATCGGGCATTCGCAGGCGGAGATCGCCGCCGCCTGCGTGGCCGGTGCGCTGACGCTGCGCGAGGCGGCCCGCCTGGTCGCGCGGCGCGGCCGGGCCTTGGCCGAACTCGCGGGGACCGGCGCCATGGCGACCGTGGCGAGCCCCGCCGAGACCGTGCGTGAGCGAATCGCCCAGTGGCACGGGCGGATCGAGATCGGGGCGATCAACGGTCCGGCCGCGACGGTCGTGTCCGGGGATCGGTCGGCCATCGACGAACTGCTGGCGCAGTGCGAGTCCGACGGCACCTGGGCGCGCCGCATCGCGGTCGAGTACTCGTCGCACTCGCATCACGTCGAGGCGGTGCGGGAGGGCCTGGACGAGGCGTTCGCGGACAGCACGGCCACCGCCGCGCCCGTCGCGTTCTTCTCCACCGTGCGGGGCGAACTGCTCGACACCACCGCGCTCGACGCGGACTACTGGTGGCACAACGTCCGCGACACGGTGCTGTTCGAGGATGCGGTGCGGGCCGCGTACCGGGCCGGGTACCGGACGTTCGTCGAGGTCGGTGCCCATCCGCTGCTGACCACCGGCATCCAGGAGACCATCGACACCCTCGACCCCTTCGCCGACGTCCATATCGGCGCCACGGTGCTGCGGGACGACGGAGGGCTGCCGCGCCTGCTGACCTCGGCCGCGCACCTGCACGCGGCAGGCGGAACGGTCGACTGGGCGGGCTTCTACGCGAGCTACGGGGCGCGGCGCGTCGACCTGCCGACATACGCCTTCCAGCGCACCCGACACTGGCTGCAGCCCACCCGCTCCACCGCGGAATCCGGTGCGGCCGAATGGAACCCGAGCGGCCATCCGTTCGTGACCGCGGTCGTGCCGCAGCCCGAATCGGATGCGGTGACACTGATCGGCTCGCTGTCGGTGCGGACCCAGCCGTGGCTGGCCGATCACACGGTCTCGGAGGTGATCGTGTTCCCCGGTGCCGGGCTGGTCGAACTCGCGATGCGCGCGGGGGACGAAACCGGCTGCGGCACACTGCGTGAGCTGATTCTGCAGGCGCCCCTGGTCATTCCCCGCAATGGTGCGGTGCAGGTGCAGGTGCAGGTGCTCGTCGGCGCCGCGGCATCGGGTGCGCGGCCGGTGGCGATCTACTCCAGAATCGACCGCGACGGCGATACGTGGCAGCGGCACGCCCAGGGCGTGCTGTCGAGCGAGGCGGCGGTGCCGACGGGCGAGTTCGGCACCTGGCCGCCCACCGATGCCACCGCGGTCGACCTCGGCGGAGCGTATGCCCGGCTGGGTGCGCGCGGCTACGGTTACGGTCCGGCCTTCCAGGGACTACGGGCGGCCTGGCGACGCGGGGACGAGCTGTTCGCCGAGGTGGCGCTGCCGGAGTCGGCCGGGGCCGCGAGCGATTTCTGCCTGCACCCGGCGTTGCTCGACGCCGCCCTGCACGCCGCGCTGATCGTCGATGACGACAGCGATCAGGTGCTGCTGCCGTTGGCGTGGGACGAGGTGACCGTGTCGGCCATCGGTGCCACCGCCCTGCGGGTCCGGCTGCGGCGCTCCGGATCCGGTGGCGTGACGCTGCTCGCCACGGATCCCGCCGGGCAGCCGGTGATCTCGGCCGCGTCCGTGTACGCCCGTCCGGCGCCGGTCGAGCGGCTCACCGCCGGACCGGCCGCGGCGCGGCGGGATCTGTATCGGCTGGAATGGCGCTCCGTCTCGCCGTCGACGGTGCCGGATGTCCCGACACCGGTTGTCGTAGTGGAGAATTCGCCCGGTAACACCGCGGCCGACGTACACACCGCCACCCGCGCGATGCTGGCGACAGTGCAGGATCGGCTCGCCGACGAGCAGCACAGCGGGACCATGCTGGTCGTACACACCCGGCGGGCGATCGCGCTGCCCGGAGAAGACGTGGCCGATCTCGCCGGTGCCGCGGTCTGGGGCCTCGTGCGGTCGGCCCAGACCGAGAACCCCGGCCGAATCCTGTTGGTGGACACCGACGGTCCGCTGGATACGGCCGCCGCCCTCGCCGTCGGCGAGCCCCAGGTGGTGATTCGCGGCGGCCGGGCCCACGTGGCCAGGCTGGCCCGCGTCACCGATCCCGAACCGGACGCCCCCACGCTGGAAGGCGGCTCGGTGCTGGTGACCGGTGCGTTCGGCGCGATAGGCCGAGTCGTCGCACGGCACCTGGTGAGTGCGCACAATGTCAAGCGGCTGCTGCTCGCCGGGCGCCGCGGCCTCGACTCGCCCGGCGCGGGCGAACTGGTCGCCGAACTGACCGGCCTGGGCGCCGAAGTGGTTGTCGCACAGTGCGACCTGACCGACGCCGACGGCGTTCGCGAGCTGATCGCCGATAACGCGCTGACCGGCGTCGTGCACGTCGCCGGTGTGATCGACGACGGCACCGTCGGTGCGCTGACCCCCGACCGGTTGGATGCGGTGCTCGCGCCGAAGGTGGATGCCGCGCTGCACCTGCACGAGGCGACCGCACATCTGGACCTGTCGCTGTTCGTCCTGTTCTCCTCGGTCTCCGGCGTCGTCGGCTCGCCGGGGCAGGCGAACTACGCGGCGGCGAACGCATTCCTGGACGGCCTGGCCGCGCATCGCGTCGCGCGGGGCCTGCCCGCGCACTCGCTGGCGTGGGGCATGTGGGCCCTCGGCCTCGCCGACACGATCTCGAGCGGGGATCGGGACCGGGTGCGCCGCGCCGGGGTGGCGGCCCTCGAGCCGCGCGACGGTATGGCGTTGTTCGACACGGCGATCGGGCTGTCGCAGCCCGCGCTGGTCCCGGTGCGCATCGATACCGCCGCCTTCGAGGGCGAGGTGCCGCCGCTGTTGCGCGGGCTGATCCGGGCGGTGCCCCGGCGGGCCGCCGCCTCCGAACCCGCCGGTCTCGCTGCCGCGCCGCGGTTCGCCGCGCGCATCGCGGAATTGTCCGGGGAGGCGGCCGTCGCGCTCGGCCTGGAGGTGGTTCGCGAGCAGATGGCCGCGGTGCTGGGGCACGAGCGGTCGGCGGATATCGGCGCCGAGCAGTCCCTGCAGAACTTCGGCTTCGACTCGCTGACGGTGGTGGAGCTGCGTAATCGATTGCGCGACACCACGGGTGCGGTCGTTCCGGTGTCGGCGATCTTCGACAATCCGACCCCGCTGGCGCTCGCCCGCTACCTGGTGAGCGCCGTGGCCGACGGTGCGGCCCCGGTGACCGTGCGCGGCAACGACATCGAGCTGCCGGAGGTCGAGTCACGACCCGCTCCCCGCGATGTCCTGCGATTGATTCGCAGTGCGCAGCACGGTGTTCCGGCGGCGGCACACACGGTCGCCATGGCGGTCCGGCTCGGTATCGAGGTCACGGTGCCGGAGTTGGAAGCGATGCTGGACCGGCTGGCCGGGCGGCACGCGGCCCTGCGCACGGCCGTCGTGCCCAGTGCCGAACACGGCCGGAGTCTGCGGGTACGGCGCGAACCGGCGGGCCCGCTGCTGCGCGCGGCCCGTGTCGCGGAGCTGAGCGACGAGGCCGTGGCCGACCGGCTGCGGGCACTGCTGGAACCGGCGTTCGATCTGGCGGTGGACCGGCTGTGGCGGTTCGAACTGCTCGAATCCGATTCCGGTGCACAGGCATTGATCTTCGGCGCGCACCACAGCGTGTCCGATATCGCCTCGATGCTGCTGGTGGCGGGCGAGCTGGACGCCGAGCTGGCCGGTCGGCCACCGGCGGCGGCCGCCTCGAATCACGATATCGACGCCCTGCTCACCGCGCAGGACCGGCGTGCCGCCGAGACCGGACATGCGGACTGGCGCACCGAATTCCGCGGCAGCGCCCGGATCGACCTGGCACCGGCCGACTCGCGTCCGGCGACGCGGACCTACCGATCCGGCACGCTCGCACTGGACCTGCCCGATGGGCTGATGGAGCGGGTGTCGGAGCGGGCGCGCGAGATGGACATCACCCCGGCCGCATTCTTCCTCGGCGTCCTGACCGTGCTGCTGGCTCGCCGCCGGAGCCTGGACAGGTTCGTGCTGGCGGTTCCCGTCGACACCCGCATCTACGGCGACGCGCCGGACGCCGTCGGCTATTTCGGTGTTCCGATGCCGTACCCGGCGACGGTCGAGCAGGGGGAGCGGGTCGCGGATGTGCTGCGCCGCACCGGTTCCCGGCTGCGCCGGCTGCTCACCCACGGAACCGGATTCTCCGATGCGCTGGCGCTGCTGGCGGCCGAGGGGCTGTATCGGGACAACGCGCCGATGATCGAGGTCTACTTCAATTTCCTGCGCTCCGGCCGGGGATTCGACCACTTGGAGGTCGTCCCCGCCACCGGCGGCAGTACCGACCTGGACCTGATGGTGACGGTCATGGCGGATCTCGGCCGGGTCGGCCTGATCTTCAACCGCGACATCCTCGACGACCACACCTGCGCCGCCCTCGGTTCGGAGTACCTCGCCCTGCTCTCCGAGATCGCCGAGGCACCCGACCAGCCCGCCCGGCCGCAGCCCGCCGGGATTTCCGCCGTGGCGCTGGGGGCGACGTTCGCGTCGGGTTCGCTGCCGGAGCTGTGCGGGCTTGCCCTGGACGGGATTCCGGTTGTCGAAGCGCCCTACCACCAGGTGCTGACGAGCCTGCGGGATCCCTCCGGTGTCTTCGCCGATTCGTCGACGGCCGTCGGTATCGCGCTGCTGCGTGGCGCCGACCTGGAACGGTTCGGGACGGTTGACGACGAACTGCTCGCTGAACTCGCGGCGGACTATCCGGCGGCGGTGCGAGCGCTCACCGAGCGCACGCGCCGCCCGCTGATCGTCGGTCTGCTGCCGTCGCGCACGGCCGACGAGCGGTTCGCGCGGTGGGAGCGGCAGCTGGCGGACGAGCTGCGCGACATCCCCGGTGTCGCCGTCGTGGAGCCGGATCGGTGGACCCGGCACCAGGAGGTCGGGGACCGGTTCGACGAACGGACCGAGGCGCTCGCGCATCTGCCGTTCACGCCGGAATTCCAAGCGGCCGTTGCCCTTACGCTGGCCGATATCGTCGCCGCCGCGACCGGACCGGCACCGAAGGTGATCGCGGTGGACGGCGACGAGACGCTGTGGAGCGGGGTGGCGGGGGAACTCGGCCCACAGGAGGTCGACCTCACCGGACCGCGGGCCCGGCTGGCCCGGCGCCTGCTGCAGTGGCGGGCGGCGGGTGCGCTGCTGGTCCTGGTCTCCAACAACGACGACGCGACGGTCCGCGCGGTGCTGAATCGTCCCGACGCGCTGCTGCGCGCCGAGCATTTCAGCGTGATCTCCACCGGCTGGCGCCCCAAGCCCGAACGCCTGACCGCGGCCGCCCGCGAATTGCGGCTCGGCACGGACAGTTTCGTCTTCCTCGACGACAACCCCGTCGAAATCGCCCGGGTCCGCGCCGAATTGCCGGACGTGCTCAGCCTGACGTGCCCGCCGACGGGCGAACTCGACGCCTTCCTGGAACGGCTCTGGCCGATCGTGCCGATGGCGGCGACCGCGGAGGACGCCGCGCGGGCGCGGTTCTACGATCAGGAACGCGATCGCGAAGCGGCCCGCGACGGTACCGAGTTCGCGGAATTCCTTGCGCGGCTGGAGCTTCGGGTGGACATCACCGCCCTGTCGGAGCAGAGCGCGGAGCGCGCGGCCCAGCTCATCCGGCGCACCAATCAGTTCGCGTTGCACGCGGTCGCCGCGGGCGAATTCGATCAATGGCGCCGCGATGGCGAGGTATGGACGGCCGCCGCCCGCGACCGCTTCGGCGACTACGGTCAGATCGCCGTGCTGGCCGTCCGCGCCGAGGACGACACCCTGCGGGTGCTCGGCTGGCACCTGAGCTGCCGCGCACTCGGCCGCGGGGTGGAGGAGCGGCTGCTGGCCTGGCTCGCCGACCGAGCCGACGCGCTGGGCTGTGCCCGGGTGCGCCTCACGGCACACGACACCGGCCGCAACATCCCGGCCCGCCGCCTCCTCGCCGCCCTCGGCGAGAGCGATCCCGCCACCCCGGTGCTGGACATCCAGGTGTCGCCCGCCCAACTGCGCGCGTACCGCTCGTGGGAGCAGTGACAATGAAAGGTATTCCCGTGGACCACCATTCCCGCGCGGCATTCATCGAAACCGGCCAGCGCGACGGATCGAACATCGCCGACCTCCTGGCAGCCGCCCGCGGAACCCCAACCCCCGAACCCGAAGCCGCCGCCGAGCCCGCTGTCGCCATCACGTGGGATGTGGACTCGTTGGCGGCGGCGCTGACCCGCGTGGCCAATCGGTTCATCGCCGAACCCATCGCTCCCGGAACCGATTTCTTCGACGGGGGAGGGACATCGGTGGGGGCGGTGGAGTTCGTGGCGGCGGCGGCTCGGGAACTCGAGGTCGAGCTGAGCTTGGACGACGTGTTCGCCGATGCGCGGCCGCAGCGGCTGGCGCAGCGGTGGCTGGCCGAGCGAGGCATCGATACCGCCTCGGCGGCAACGGCCGTCGTTCCCGCCGAGGACGAGGACCTGCGCCGGATCATGGCCGATATCGCGGCCGCCGACAACCTGCCCTGGGTGGGCGCGCCGGAGAAGATCGCGCCCCGGCGCATCCTGCTGACCGGCGCCACCGGATTCCTCGGCAGCCACCTCCTGCTGGATCTGTTGCGCCACAGCGATGCCCATGTCGCCTGCCTGGTGCGCGCGGAGGACGACGAGGCGGCGCTGACCCGGCTGGGGGAGGCCCTGGCGAGCTTCCGGCTGCCCTGGTCGGCGGAGGTGCGCCGCCGGGTCACGGTGCTGGCGGGCGATATTCGGCGGCCGCGCCTCGGCCTGTCCGACGAGCACTGGGATGCGCTGGCCGTCGAGCTGGACGCCATCGTCAACGTCGCCGCCGCGGTGGATTTCCTGCGCGGCTACTCCTCACTGCGGCAGAGCAATGTGATCGGCCCGCTCACCCTCGCCGAACTGGCGACGACCGGCAGGACCAAACCGCTGCACCACATCTCGTCGATCGCGGTCTTCAACGAACTCGGCATCGAGTCGATGGGGGAGGACGATCCGGTCGCGCACATCGACAAGCTGGTGGCGGGCTACGACAAGACCAAATGGGCCGCCGAGGCGGCACTGCGCCGAGCCCGCGAACACGGCCTGCCCGTCACCTTCCTGCGTCCCGGCGGAATCGGCGGCCACACCGCGACCGGTGCGCACAACCCGCACGATCTGAGCAGCGCGTTCAGCGGCGCCTTCACCCGATTCCGCACCGCGCCCGCCTTCCGGTATCTCAATGTGGCCCCGGTGGATTGGGTCAGCCGGATCTCGGCGGCCATCGTCTGCGACCCGGCGGCGTGGGGTTACAACTATCACCTGACCGGCGTCCCCAGCGTCCTCGACGACGTCGTCCGCGAGATGTCGATCGCCGGAATGCCCCTGCGCGTACAACATTGGGAGGATTGGCGCGCGGAGACGTTGCACCGTATCCGAACCGAGCCGGTACCCGAGCTGGAATACCTGGCCCGGATCCTCGAGAACCCGGCCGCGCAACACCTGTGCGAGGCGTCGATGAACGTGCCCGCCGCCACCTGCGAGCGCACGCGCGCATTCATCGCCGAGCGCGACCTCCCGCCCGCCGAACGCTACGACGCCCGCGCCCAGCAGGCGACCGTGGAGCGGCTGGCGGCCGGTGGTGTCGCGCTGCTGCCCCGGCCCGCGGACACCCCGCACCTGTGGTTCCCCGAAACCCTCGAGGGCACCGTCGGCGACAGCCCGTGCTCGCTGTCGCTCACGCTGTCCATCGCGAGCATGTACCAGCTGACCACCGAGCGCCGCATCGACGTGAGCGGCGATATTCGCTGTCCGGCACTACATTCGAGCCCGCTCACGGTGGAATCCGGTGACGCCCTGGTCCGCCCGCACGCGGGCATTCCGCGTCGCCACGGCCTGCGCCATCCGCTGCTGCACTATCGGCTGCGGCTGCGTGACGCCGACGGGAACGCGTGGTGGCTGGAGGGCCGGAAGACCGCCGCGGCCCGCCGCGACTGGTGGCGGCAGACGCGCGCACTGACCGTCGAGATCGGCCGCGAAGGCGAAACAGCCACTCTCACAGGCGAAGTCGTCGTGCCGTCCGGCGGCTTCGTGGCGGATCAGATCGACGGCATCCGGACCAACCCCGCCCTCACCGAGCGGGAGGCGCGCACCGCCAAACTGCTCTGGCTCGGGTGGCTGTACTCCCAGGTCGGCCTCGGCCTCGCCGAACCCGTGCTGCGCGTCGGTGCCGACCTGCTCGACCTGCGCCAGGGCGCCCGATCGAAGGAGCTGACTCGATGACCCTGCTGCCCGCGACCCCGCCGCCGCCGGTCGAGGAGATCCCGCTGCGCGCGGGCGACGGCACCCGGCTCCGGCTGCGCCGCGTCGACACCGGCGACTCGACGCGTCCCGCGGTCCTGCTGCTGCACGGCCAGTCCGCCTCGTCGGAGATGTTCCGGCTGCCCGAGATTCGCAATATCGTCGACTCGCTGGTGGATGCCGGATACGAGCCGTGGCTGCTGGACTGGCGCGGCAGCAGCGCGCTGCCCTACAACGAGACCGGCGCCCGCTTCAGCTACGACGATGTCGCGATCTACGACATCCCCGATGCCGTCGCCCACATTCGCGGCGTCATCGGCGAGCGTCCGCTGTTCGTCGTCGCGCAGTGCATCGGCGCGCTCGCGCTGTCGATGAGCCTCGCGGCCGGGCTGCTGCCGGGCCTCGCCGGTGTCGTCGCGCAGGGGGTGTTCCTCACGCCCAAGCTGAGCGGACGCGCCCGCGTGCGGTCGGCGCTGGGCGGCGAACTGGCGCGGACCTGGATCGACCACATCCCGACCGACTTTCGCAAGGTCGGCCTGTGGTCGCGCTACACCCCGCTGTTCGCGGCCATGGCCCGCGGCGGCGACTGCGCCGACCCCACCTGCCGCCTGGTGCACAGGAACTGGGGTATGGGCGGGGAGCTGTTCGCCCACCGCAATCTGGACCGCCGCACCCATGACCGGCTGGCCGAGCTGCTCGGCCCGCTCCCGCTCTGGACACTGCCGCACATCCGGCGAGCCGAGTTGGCGCACACCATGGTTCGCTGGACCGAGCGGGACGACCGCTACCGCGCCCTCCCCGAGAACGCCCTCGATCATGCCGACCGGATCGACTGTCCCGTGCTGCTGCTGTCGGGCAGTGAGAACAAGTTCTGGCACGACTCCAACAGGCTCTGCCACGAGGTCCTCACCGCCCGCCACCCGAGCGTGGATGTGCGGTACATCGAGATCCCCGGCTACGGCCACCTGGACACCTTCATCGGCCGCGGCGCCGCCCTGGACGTCTTCGGTCACATCCTGGCGTTCCTCGACAGCACGCGGGGGTAGGTGGCCGCGCAGCCGCTATCCGGACGCGGTGATCGTGGGCTCGTGGTCGACCGGGAAATTCATCGAGTTGGCGATGAAGCAGCGCTTGTGGGCCTCGGCATGCAACTCGCGGGCGGCGTCGGTGTGCGCCGGATCGGTGATCGTGACCCGCGGGCGCAGGGTGACCTGGAGGAAACGCTGGTTGTTCATGGTGCCCTCGGCGGTGTCGCGGTAGTCGGTGACCACGATGCCCGCCTCGGTGCACAGATGCAGGTACCACAGCATGTGGCACTGCGACAGCGACGCGATCAGCAGCAGCTCCGGATTCCACCGGGTGGCATCGCCGCGCCCGATGACCGGGTCGGCGCTGCTCGGCAGCGGCGGGCGGCCGGGTGCGAATGCCTCGTGGTTGCGGGAGTAGGAGCGATAATCGGTGGTCGCCCCGCTCCACGCGACCTCCACCTCATAACGATGCATACCGACGACCCTGCCACACCGGAATCGCGTGCGCGGCGGAGTACGGTTGAACTTCGATGTCGGTCGCCCGACCGGGCCGCCGCAGAAACGTCCACAGTGTCGAGGAGTAAGTTCCGCGTTGAATGTCGAACCACCGATCCAGGCCAAGCTGCTCGATCTCGCCGCCGTCGACGCCGAGCTGACGCGGATCGAACACCGCCGCAAGGTGCTGCCCGAGGAGCAGGAGGTCCAGCGGCTGGAGCAGGAGCGCACCGCCCGCAAGGATGCGGCGGTGAAGGTCGAGATCCTGATCGATGATCTGGACCGCGACATCCGCAAGCTGGAGACCGAGGTCGACGGCGTCCGCAAGCGCGAGGAGCGCGACAAGGGCATGCTCGACAGCGGTGCCGTCGCCGCCAAGCAGCTGTCGGAGCTGCAGCACGAGCTCGGCAGCCTGCAGCGCCGCCGCACGGTGCTCGAGGACGACATGCTCGAGGTGATGGAGCGCCGCGAGGCGGCCGCCGCCGACCATCAGCACGCCGGGGCCAACCTGTCCAAGGCCGAACAGGACCTCGAGCAGGCACAGCGCCGCCGCGACGAGGCGCTGGCCGATCTCGAGGTCGCGGCCGGGCGCTGCGCCACCGACCGCGAGCGGCTGGTCACCGAGTTCGCCCCGGAACTGCTGGCGATCTACGACAAGCAGCGCGCCCAGCACGGTGTGGGCGCGGCGCTGCTGCAGGCCCGCCGCTGCGGTGCCTGCCGCATCGAACTCGATCGCGGCGAGATCGCCCGCATCGCCAAGACCGATCCGGCGGTCGTGGTGCGCTGTCCCGAATGCGGCGCGATCCTGGTGCGCACCAAGCAGTCCGGGTTGTGAGCCCGGCCGTGACGAAGGTGATCGTCGAGGCCGACGGTGGCTCGCGGGGAAATCCCGGACCGGCCGGATACGGCGCGGTGGTGTGGGATTGCGGGCATGCGCGGGTGCTGGCCGAGCGCCGCGAGGCGCTCGGGGTCACCACGAACAATGTCGCCGAATACCGCGGGCTCATCGCGGGTTTGGAGGCGGCCGCCGAGCTGGGCGCCGCTGAGGTCGACGTCCGGATGGACTCCAAGCTCGTGGTGGAGCAGATGTCGGGCCGCTGGAAGGTCAAGCACGCGGGCATGGTTCCGCTCGCCGACCGGGCCCGGCGGCTGGTCGCCGGATTCGACCGCGTGACGTTCGAATGGATTCCGCGCGCGGAGAACTCGCACGCCGACCGCCTCGCCAACGAGGCGATGGACGATGCGGACCTGGTCGAGGAGGTGCGTGCCGCGGAGGACGCCGGGCATGCGCCCGCCTCCGAGTCACGCGCGAAACCGGCGGCGGCGCAGGAAGATTCGCCCCCGCCGACCCGGATCGACGCGGGCGGTCCGGCCGTGGGCGCCGAGCGTGACATGCCCGGCTGGATCGACGAGGTCGCGGACGCGCAAGCGGCGCAGGCACAGTCGTCGTCCTCGGCGGGACACGAGGGGCCGGGCTCGCGGCGTCCGGCGGCGACCGGCGGGGCCGAAGCGACGGGGCCCGGGTGGACCGGGGCGCGCGGCCGTCCCACGCGGCTGTTGCTGCTGCGGCACGGACAGACGGAACTGTCTGTGCAGCGCCGGTATTCGGGCCGGGGCAATCCGCCGCTGACCGAGCTGGGCCGGGAGCAGGCGGCGCGGGCGGCGAAATATCTTGCGGCCAAGGGCGATATCGCGGCGGTCGTCACCTCGCCCCTCGGACGGGCGCGGGAGACGGCCGAGGCCGCGGCGCAGGCCCTCGATGCGCCGGTGCGGGTGCTCGACGGGCTGATCGAGACCGATTTCGGCGAGTGGGAGGGCCTGACGTTCTCCGAAGCGGCGCAGCGCGATCCGGAGCTGCACGCGCGATGGCTGGGCGATCCGTCGGTATCCGCGCCCGGCGGCGAGAGCTTCGACCAGGTGCGCGAGCGGGTCGAGGCCGTCCGCCGGGACCTGGTGGCGCTGTACCCCGGCCGGAACATCGTGGTCGTCAGCCACGTCACGCCCATCAAGACGCTGCTGCAGCTGGCGCTCGGCGTCGGCCCGTCCCTGCTCTACCGCCTGCACCTGGATCTGGCCTCGCTGTCGATGGCCGAGTTCTACCCGGACGGGGGCTCCTCGGTGCGTCTGGTGAACGACACGTCCTACCTGTAACGAGGCCAGTGGATTCCGGCCGAGAGCGTGCCGGAAATGTCAGTGCGGCTACAGTGCCCGGGCCATCTCGTATTCGATGCGCGGGTCGTCGGGAGAATTCGGCCTGCGCCGACCTGTGGGCGCGAAACCCCTTCTGCGATACAGCTTTTCCGCGGGAGTATTGCCGTCGAGCACCCACAGCCGCAGTTCCGCATGCCCGCCCGCGCGCGCCCAGTCCGCGACCGTCTCGATCAGCCGGTCCGACGTCCCGGTGCCCCGGGCGGCCGCCGCGACGAACATCGACACCAGCACGGCGAGGTCGTCCTCGAGCAGTCCGCCCGCACAGCCGAGCACATCGCCGCCGGACTCCGCGACGAACAGCGTCCGGCCCCCGGCCCATTGCCGCCAGCGTCGCTCGTCCCACAGCGCGGCCTCGTCGTACGAGTTCGCGAAGGTCCCGGGGGCGGATCCGGCGAGCGCACCCAGCCGCGCGGCCCGCACGACCCGCCAGTCCTCGGCGCCGACCTGTCGTACGATCATGATCCGATCGTGCCTCGCACCGGCCCGGCCCGGCAATCGAACGGCGCGTGAGAATCCCGCTAGGGCCGCAGCACCGAGACCAGGAATTCGGCCTGATCGTAGACCGCCTTCTCGAACCAGTCGTCGAAGTAGATGTCGAAATGCCCGATGGGATAACGCTTCACGACGGCGTGCTTGGTGCGTTCGGCGGCCTTGAGCGTCGGGCCGACGGGCGCGACCGAATCGTTGTCGCAGATCGCGTACATCACCGGCACCTTGATGCCCCTGGTGCGCCGCCACGGGGAATCGAACAGCGTCGACAGGCCGATGCGGGCGGCGACCTTCGGCTGGTACTGCTCGCTCTCCTCGGCCAGCCGGCCGAATCCCTCCGGCACGTCGGAGGCGCTCATCAGCGCCGAGGACCGCTTGCGCCCGGCCAGCCGCACGCCGACCGGTTTGCGCCGGATCGGGCCGATCAGCAGGTCGGTGGTCGCCACGGTGCCGGTCTTGATCAGGCTGATCGGCCCCTTCGCGCGCGCCGAGGCCCAGCCGCTGGTGAACGGGCACTGGGCGACCACGGCGGCCAGGTAGTCGTCCTCGTGCGCGATCGACAGCACGTGCCCGCCGCCGAAGGACGTGCCCCACAGGGCGATTCGGGTGGCGTCGAAGCCGCGCAGCGTGCGGGCGAAGGCGATCGCGGCCCGCCAGTCCTCGCGCTGGCGGCCGATGTTGATCAGCCGCCGCGGCGTGCCCCCGCTACCCCCGAAATGCCGGTAGTCGAAGACCAGCACGCCCATGCCGCTGTGGACGAACCGGCGCGCGTACCTGTCCAGGCCCATTTCCCGATCGGCCCCCAGACCGTGTGCCATGAGCACCAGCGGCCGCGGCTTGGGCGGACCGTCCGGGCGATAGAGCCACGCTGCACACTGTTCGCTTCCCGACGGGAACCCCACCTCGACACGCTCCATGGCCGAATACCGTACTGCGTTGCGGAATCGGCCCGCGACCTGGATCCCTAATCTTTTTCGGTTCGGTAATGAACGTTTCGGACGGCGTCAGGTGTGAGGTGTGCAGCTCGGCACAGGTGAGCGGCAGCGCGGGGACGACCCCGCGCAGGCCGTTGAAGTAGATCTCGTTCTGGTAGTCGCCGAACGCCACGCTGCCTCCTCTGCCGTTCTGCCGCCGCGATCATGTCACGCCGGACGGGGGCGAAGGCACCGCCGCCCGTCGCGGCGCCGCGGCCCGCGCAGATAGCCGCGATATCGGCGGCGCACCGGGGGTCGCGGGCCCGGCGCGCCGGGCGGACGGCACAATGGACCGGACGAGTCGGTCGGGCGACCGCGTCGGCAGGAACGGGCACGGCTGTGCCGCCGCCTGCCGCCGAGGAAAGTCCGGACTCCACAGAGCAGGGCGGTTGTTAACGGCAACCCGGGGTGACCCGCGGGACAGTGCCACAGAAAACAGACCGCCGGCGCGCGAGCGCCGGTAAGGGTGAAACGGTGCGGTAAGAGCGCACCAGCGCCCCGGGTGACCGGGGCGGCTCGGTAAACCCCGCCCGGAGCAAGGTCGAAGGCCGCACTCCCCGGAGTGCGGCTGCGCAGGCGTTCGAGGGCTGCTCGCCCGAGCCTGCGGGTGGGCCGCTCGAGGTGCCCGGCGACGGTGCACCCAGATGGATGGTCGCCCCCAGCGCACGCTGGGACAGGATCCGGCTTACAGACCGACTCGTCCCCACCCGCGGTCACTCCCTCGAGTTCGGGGTCTCGCCGACGCCTGCGGGACAGGCGCAGTATGGGGAGTGGCCCACAGCGACGGGCAGGATCGGGAAGCGGCCCCGAGTAGCCCACAGCGACGGGCAGGCTAATCGGATCGGGGGGTGAAGTCGTGTCTCGGGTGTGATCAGAGCGTGATATCCCTCGGGGCCCCCGGGTATCCATACTGAGGGGGCATGCATCAACGTCGACGCGGCCGCGCGGTGAAATCCGTCGGCACCGGAAGCCGGTCGTCACGGCCGCTCCGGGCGGTCCGGTGCCTGGCGCCGGTAGTTACAAGCGATCCTTCTCCGGCGTTAGCCCGCCGGATGCGGCACAGACTAGGCAGTATCGTGTGCCGGATGATCAACGTCCGAGCGAAGATTTGCGGCATCCGGAGCGAATCCGATCTCCGGGCCGTGGTCGCGGCTGACGCCGACGCGGCCGGATTCATCTCGGGCACAACCCATTTCAGCGAGGACGTGCTCTCCGCGGAGCATGCGCGCCGGCTGTCGCGGCTGGTGCCCGCGGCGATGGATCGCGTGCTGGTCACCCACCTCACCGACGCCGGCGAGGTGCTGCGGCTGGCCGATTACATCGAGGTGGACTGCATCCAGCTGCACGGCCTGATCACCCTCGACACGGTCCGCGCGGTGCGGGCGGGCGCCGCCGGTCGGCGGGTGATCCGCGCGGTGCACGTCACCGGGCCGCACGCGATCGGCACGGCGGTGGCGGTGGCCCCCGACTGCGACGGGATCGTGCTGGATTCGCGGTCGGCGGACCGCCTCGGCGGCACGGGCCGCACCCACGACTGGACGATCAGCGCCGCCATCGTCGACAAGCTCGCCGGGCCGGACTTCCCGGTGATGCTGGCCGGGGGCCTCAACCCGCGCAATGTCCGGGCGGCGATCGACGCGGTGCGGCCCTCCTGGGTCGACGTCAACTCCGGCGTGGACGACCGCGGCGGCGACAAGGACCAGTCGGCCTGCGCCGGATTCGTCAGGGCGGCACATGACGTCGAGGCGCCGACCGTTGCTCTAGCCCGACCGCCAGCAGAATGAGAACACCCGCGCCGACCGTCGCGGTGGTGAGCCGGGTGCCGGTGCACAGCGCGCCGACCAGCGCCGCCACCACCGCCTCGTTGAGTCCGATGATGCTGGCCGTCGCCGCGTCCAGCCGGCGCAGGGCCTGCCAGTAGAGCGCGAAACCGGGACCGAGCAGCAGGGCGCCGAGCGCGGCCAGCTCGGCCGCCACCACCGCGCTGGGCGGTTCGAGCGCCAGCAGCGGGCTGCCCGCGGTCCCGGCCAGCAGCAGCTGCAGTCCGGCCGAGGTGATCGTGTTGTTCGCCGTGGCCTTGCGCGCGATCAGGCTGACCAGCGCCGCCACGCAGCCCGCGCTCGCCAGCGCCAGCAGGCAGCCGAGCACCGCCGAACTCGCCCCGGCCCCGGCGGGCGGGCGGCCGGTGACCAGCCAGATCGCCACCGCGACCAGGATCAGCTCGAGCAGCACCGGCACGGTGGGCGGTCGCCGCCCGCGCAGCAGGGCGACGGTGATGATCAGCACGGGCGCGGTCAGGTGCAGGGCGACCACCACCGGCAGCGGGCCGATCCGCAGCGCGGCCACGTACAGCGCCAGGTTCGCCGCCTCCAGCGCGCCCAGCCGGGCGTACAGCGCGGGCTGGGCGGTGAGCGTGTCCCACGGCCGCTCCCCGCACAGCCGCGCGAGCACCAGCAGCGTCACCGCGCCGCCCAGCGCCACCAACCCCGCCGTGGCGGGCGCCGCGAGCGCGGCCAGCAGCGCGCTGGAGGTGCCCCACAGGCAGGTCACGGCCACCATCAGGGTGAGTGGAGCCAGCGGCGCGGTCACGACACTAGGTGAGCAGGAAAGAGATCACCGGCAGCACCAGCGCGGTGAACGCGGCGAATACGGAGGCGGCCACCCGCCGCTTCGGCAGCCGCGGGAATCGGGTCGCGAGCCCGCAGAAGGTGCCGAGGGCGATCAGCAGCGTGCCCCACACCACCAGCGCGCGGCTGGCGATCTTGCCGAGGTCGTCGTCGAAGCCGAAGCCGAGTCCGAAGACGGTCGCGCCCGCCGCGGCCCCGACCACCAGCAGCACCTCGCCCGCGGACGAATTCATCAGCATGGGACGGCCGCGCAGCGTCGCCACCGTCTGCGGGTCGGTGTGGTGGGCGCCGTCGGCGCGGCAGATCTCGTCGTAGACCTTCGCCGGATTGACCCGCTCGTTGATCGCGGGCCGGACCTGCAGCAGGGCCTCCAGCGCCTGGGTGGTGGCGTAGGAGGTGACCGGGCCCTCGGCCGAGATGCGGAATCCACCCCGGTAGATGGCCAGCGCGTCCACCTCCTGCATATCCAGCAGCTCGACCATGGCGGCGCGGACCGCGGGATCGAAGATGGTGCGGCTGTCGGCGGCCACCACCGCGCCGATGGCCAGGTGCAGGGTGATGTGGCGCCAGGTGTCGACGAGGTCGTCGCGGCGGAAGATCTCGGTCTCGATCTCGCATTCGGAGCGGCGCAGGCCGGTCATCAGCCGCTGCACCGCCAGCTCGCAGGCGCGTTCGGCGCGCTTGTCGCCGATGGCGACGATCTCCGGGCGCGACAGCACGCTCGCGATGTGCGCGGCCGCGTACATGGGCAGTGTCCGCGGCTCCTGGTACACCGCGGACACCAGGTAGGCGATGCCGTGCGAGATCGCCTGCTGCCGTTCGCCGTCGAAGGCGCCGTCGGCGATCAGCGCCAGCACCGCCGCCGCGGTCGCGGTGATCGACACCGGGCCCAGAAACCCGGACATCCGCCAGCCGCCGGTCTCGGAGTCCTGCTGGTCCAGCAGGGATCGGATGCCCTCGACCACACCGGAATCGGACTCCTCGACGCCCAGGCAGCGCAGGGCCCGCACCCGCCAGGCCACGTCGATGGGGGTGCGGAAGTACCACTCGTCGCCAACGGGGCGCTGCACCACCGTCATTCGGACCAGGGCGGCGACCTTCTCGGGGCGGGGGATCTCGCAGCCGGCGCGGTGCAGCATGCACACCACCTCGGCGGTGTTCTGCGGGTTGGGTGGCACATCGGGAATCCAGCCCCAGCCCGCGCCGCCGCTGAGGTGCGGGATCTGGCTGCTGCGCAGCCATTCCACCGCCATCCGGATACGTTCGTCGATGTTCGACACTGCCCTTCCGCCTTTGGAACTCGGCCCCGCTCACCGGTGGGGCGCTGGTAACTGCCACGTTACTCGGATGGTCCGACAATCGGAGCACTCTGACGAACGCCCGAATGAGTTGGTGGCGGCCATATTTCGTTTACATATCACGAACGGCTCGGTCTGCCCGGTGCCCGGCTACGGCGTCAATTCGCCAGGGCGCGAGGGAGTTCCAGGTTGGGGGTTGATGGTGGCCTACGGTACCGAAGGTTGCCGCGTATCACGGTGCGGCACAGGGTGGTTGGGTGCGTTACAGGGTCTAATCCGGCCTGCGTTCGAATTGCAATCTCGATGTAGGCCGGATTCGGTGCTTTCGGGGCTGTGGTCAGTTCCGAGGTTGCCCGGCAATTTGCGCGGCCAGAAAATATGCGGGACACGCACATTCGCGCGTACGGTGGGTTATGGCCTTCGCACCGGGGCTGCGGGAACGGAAGAAGCTGGCGACCCAGCGGGCGCTGGGCTGCGCCGCGATCGGGCTCGCGATGGAGCGGGGGCTGGAGAACGTCCTCGTCGAGGACATCGCGGCGGCCGCCGAGGTGTCGCCGCGGACGTTCAACAACTACTTCGCGAGCAAGTCCGAGGCCATCTGCTCGATCGCCGTGGACCAGGCGCGGCGCATCGCCGCGGCGCTGCGGGAGCGTCCGGTGACCGAACCGCTGTGGTCGGCGATCATCCACGCGGTGCTGCGCGAATTCGACGACAGCGACATCTCCCACCGCACCTGGATGGCGGGCGTCCGGCTGATCACGAAACACCCTGCGCTGCAGGGGGAATACCGCCGGGCGCAGGCCCTGATCCAGGAGTCGCTGGCGGCCGCGATCGCCGAGCGCACCGGGCGGACGGCCGCCGCCGACATGTATCCGCGCGTGGCGGCGGGCGCGGTCGCGGCGGCGCTCGACGTGGCCGCCGCGCGCTGGGTCGAGGCCGAGAACTCCACCACCATCCTGCCTTTCGTCCGGGATGCGCTGCGGCAGCTGACCCTCATGCACTGGGAGTTCCCGATGGACGTGCCCACCTCTCACACCCTGGCCGTGCCGGGGGCCACGCTGTACTACGAGGTCCGTGGCAGCGGCCCGGTGCTGCTGCTCATTCCCGGCGGCAACGGGGACGCGGGCGTCTTCGGTCCCGTCGCCGCGCTGCTCGCCGAGCGGTACACCGTGGTTTCCTATGACCGGCGCGGCTTTTCGCGCAGCCCGTGCGAGGGCGACCCGCAGCGGCGGGTGGAGCTGGACGCCGACGACGCCGCGCGGCTGCTGTCGCATCTGGCCGCCGAGCCCGCCGCCGTGCTGGGCAGCAGCTCGGGCGCGATCGTCGCCCTCGAACTGCTCGTCCGCCATCCCGAGCGGGTCCGCGCGCTGGTGGCGCACGAGCCACCGCTGGCGAGCCTGCTCCCGGACGCCGCGCGGTGGTTCGCCTTCTTCGACGACGTCCGCGCGGCCGACCGGCAGCAGGGCTCGGCGGCGGCGATGGCGAAATTCGCCGCCGGGGTCGGGTTACAGGCTCCCACCGGGGCCGGACCGTCCCAGCAGCAGGAGCGCATCCGCCGGAATCTACGGCTGTGGATGGATCAGGAACTCGGCCGTTTCCCGCGCCACGAACTCGATCTCGAGGCGTTGCGGCGCGCGGCGGCCAAGCTCGTACTCGCCGTCGGCACGGAATCCGGCGATGCCTTCGCCGCCCGCCCGAATGCCGTTCTCGCCCAACGCCTGACCCTGCCGACCGTGGAGTTCCCGGGCCACCACCTCGGCTACGTCACCCACCCGGCCGACTTCGCCGACCACCTGGTGAAGGTTCTCCAGGACCGAGCCCCCTAGGTGGTGAGTTCCACCTGCCAATCCACGTCCTCGGCCTTCAGGGCGTCGAGGAAGTCCGCCGGGGCGAATGCCTCGGAGGGGGTGCGGGTGCCCGTGGGGGCGGTGCAGGTGGCGAGGCGTTGCGCGCCCTCGACGGCTATCACGGCGGTGAGGCGGTAGCCGTCGGTGCCGGTGACCCAGCCGCGGGCGTGGGTGCCGTCGGGGGAGGATGCCTCGGCCAGCATCAGCCACCGGCTCGTGCGGCGCGTCTGCTCGTCGATGGCGATCGGGACCGTGTCGACGACCTCGGGGGTCAGGCTCGTCAAGAGTTCGGCGAGTTCGGCGCGGACGACGCCGCGGACCGCCCGGGTACGGACGTGGCGGGGAATGGTGACCACGCCGGGCAGCGCGAATCCGCTGACCCGCACCGGGTTCGGCTCCCCGGGCGGGACGATCGGCCGCGGCGCGGAGTCGCTCGCCGGGCGCCAGTCGCCGTCGGAGTACTCGAGCGGCCGCCGATCGAAGACCCCGGCCATCGAGCGGGCGGTGCCGCGGGTGACGCCGCCGGGCAGGCGCAGATCGGCGATGATCAGCTCGTCGACGGCGGGCAGGCGCGCGGCGGTGAGGTGGGCGATCAGATCTCCCGGCCCGCCGTCGTCGGCCAGGGCCGGGACCACGGTGATCCCCGCGCGCTCCGCCTCGGGGCCGAGCCGCCGCAGGACGTCGTGGATGTGGTGCTGTTCGCCGGAGGTGTCGACGTAGTGGCATCCGGCGGCGATGGCCGCGCGGACGACCGGCTCACCCCACCGCGCGAACGGCCCGGCGCAGTTCACCACGGCCGCGCATCCGGCGAATGCGGTTGCCAGCGTGGGGATGTCGTCGAGTCCGGCGATGCGGATATCGGGCTCCGGGATGCCCGCCGCCGCGGCGGCGGCACGCAGCCGCGCGGCGTCGCGGCCGACGAGTACCGGATCGATACCGCGGCGATGCACTTCGGCGACGGCGAACCCTCCGGTGAATCCGGTGGCGCCGTAGACGGCAATTCTCATGGGTGACCACTCCGTAGTCGTTCGAGGAGGTCCGACGGGGTGTCGGCTCAGAAATGGACGCTACGCACGGTTGTCCGGACGCTCCATATCCACTGTGCCGGAGAAGATGTCCGATCGTCCGGGATCGGCGAATCTGCCGGTACTATCGGACCGTGGATGTTCTCAGCGATGCCGTCGCGGCCATGCGCATCGGCACACCGCACTCGTCCCGCACGGAGAACCGCGCGCCGTGGGGCGTGCGCTTCGCGCCGCAGGAGGGTGCCGGTTTCCACGTGGTGCTGCAGGGGTCGTGCTGGCTGATTCCGGTGCGGGGCACGCCGATTCACCTCGAGGTCGGCGATGTGGTGTTCCTGCCCCGCGAGCTCGGCCATGCGCTCGCCGACAGCCCGGACACCCCGCTGGCGGACGCGGAGCCGTCGGCCGACGGACCGACCTGGCAGCCCGCGGCCACGACATCGACGGGCCCGGTGACCGTATTGCTGTGTGGCGCTTACCGTCTGGATCAGAGCCGCGTGCATCCGCTGCTGGCCGAGCTGCCCGATGTCGTCCACCTGCCCGCCCGGCTCGGGCGGCACCCGTCGCTGCGCGGCGCGATCGAACTACTCGGACGGGAGCTGGATACCGATGCGCCGGGCGGGTCCGGAGCGATCTCCGCATTGCTGGAGGTGTTGCTGCTCTACCTGTTGCGGGCGTGGCATCAGGAGCAGCCCGGCACCTCGGGATGGAGCGCCGCACTGCGCGACGGCGCGATCCGCGCGGCGCTGCAGGCCGTCCATCGCGATCCCGCCGCGCCGTGGACGGTGAAATCGCTTGGTGCGCAGGCGGGTCTGTCCCGCTCGACGTTCGCGGACCGCTTCACCGCCACCGTCGGGGTGAGCCCGCAGGCGTATGTGACGTGGTGGCGGATGACCGTGGCGGCGCGCCTGCTGCGCGATACCGACGAGACGCTGCGGGTGGTCGCCGCCCGCTGCGGCTACACCTCCGAATACGCCTTCGCCAAGGCCTTCAAGCGCGAATTCGGCACGGCGCCCGGACGTTTCCGTCACCGCGCCGCCTGAGAACCGGGAGACTCTCCCGAGACAGCAACGGCGGCACCCGTGTCGGGTACCGCCGTGGAGCCGGGACGTCGTCAGCCGGCGGGGTTGATCACGAGAATCTGGGCCCAGTAGGCGGCCTGCTCGGGGCCGAGCAGCGGCAACAGGTAGTCGTAGACGATGGACGACATACGGTGCGGAACTCCCTTATTTCTCGACGATGGGGACGATGACTAGCGCGCGCCACAGTAACAGCGCGTGCGGGCCCGCGCACGACCGGCGGAAATCGGCCGTTGTGCGGGGGATCGGCCCCGGTGGGTGTCCGGCGCGGGCGTGGTGGGCTCGCGAACGTTGCTGCCGTCGGCGGAAGCTTCCGGATGGCTGGACGGACTCGGCCGTCCGTTCTGTCTGGAAGCTGCCCACTTGTCCCATATGTCATAGCTGTCGGCTCTTGATCGCGGGGGGTATTGCGGGCCGCGCGACTTGCTCGTGGGTTGCGGCCGGGGTGGGCGCTACCCTCGATACCGCTTCCGAGTAGCCTCGAAGGGGTTGAAAGTCGACCGCCCGGTTCCTCCCTGGGGGTCTATCCTAGGCCGCAGGTCTTCGGGCTCCGCATGCCATCGAAGCGACCGACACGCCCCTGTAACTTCGCGGAATTCGGCCATGAGCGGCACGGAAGCCGTAGCAGGCGGCCTGTCCGAGGCGGTGTTCCGTCGGTAACTGGCCGGATGGGTGATCGACGTCATAAAGTGTTGCGCGTTGGAAAGTTCCGTTGCTGGGGGTGGTAACGGGGCTGTGGGTGTCAACGAACGTCGGAAAGCAGGTTCTGTCTCTATGCGAGTAGTTCGCAAGCTGGTTGCCGGTGCGCTGATCGCCGGTGCTGCTTCGGTTTTGGGTGTCCTGGGGGCCGGGTCCGCTAACGCGGTCGCGGTTACCCCGCTGCCCGGTGGGATGCAGGTCGATCTGAACCACGGTGACACCCAGTGGGTGCACCAGAATCGCATCGGGCAGGCGCTCTCGGGCCTGCCGCACCCGTCGGCGGCGTCGTTCGGGCAGGCGCTCGACGCGGCGTCGGGTCTGTCCTCGCAGTACCCGGACGGGCGTGTGGTGTTCACCGTGTACGGGCCGTTCGACAGGTTGAGCGGCACCATGCTGGCGCTGCAGTAGTTTCAGCGCATCCGCGTGGAGCTCCATCAGAGGATCGTGTCGGCGCCGGTCGATTTCGGCGCCGTGCGAACCGAATTCGGGCCGGGGGGGGGGGGGGGGGGCGGCGGCGGGGGGGGGGGGCCCCCCCCCCCGGCCCCCGGCGGGGCGGGCCCCCCGCGGGGCCGCCCCCCCCCACCGCGGGTGGGTCCCGCCCCACCCGCCCGGCGCACCGGATCTGGACCAGGCGCTGTATCTCGAACGCACCCCCACCGGCTTCCTGCTGCAGTACGCGATCGCGGACGTGGGTGCGGTCATCGACCCCGGCGGGGCGCTCGCCCGCGAATCACTGGCCCGGGGACAGACTTTCTACATGCCCGACGGCACCGTGCCGCTGCATCCGCCGGTGCTGTCGGAGGGATCGGGCAGCCTGCTGCCGGATCGGGACCGACCGGCCGCGCTGTGGACCATCGAATGCGACGAACGGGCCGAGCCGATCCGATTCTCGGTGACCCGGGCGCTGGTGCGCTCGCGGGCCCGGCTCGACTACGCGGGCGTCCAGGGCGACGCCGACGCCGGTCGCCTGCACCCCTCGATCGCCGCGCTGCCCGAATTCGGGCGGCTGCGCATCGAGGCCGGGCTGGCCCGCGGCGCGATCGGGCTGCGGCTGCCCGCCCAGACCGTGGTGCGCGACGGACGCAATCACGCGCCCGACGGCACCGAGCACTGGCAGCTGATCGTCGAACCGCGCACCGCGGCCGACGACTGGAACGAACAGGTGTCCCTGCTGACCGGCATCTGCGCGGCCCGAATCATGCTGGGGGACTTGGGAATCGGTGCCGACGCTCCCTTCGCGCCGATCGGCCTGCTGCGCACCATGCCCGCGCCGCCGCAGTCGGCGATCGACTCCATTCGCCGCACCGCCGCCGCCCTCGGACTCGACTGGCCCGCCGACGCCCCGGTCGGCCGCATGCTCGCGGGCATGGACCCCAACTCGCCCGCGGCCCTGGTGCTGATGTCGGAGGCCACCGGCCTGCTGCGCGGCGCGAGCTACACCGTCCTCGCGGGTGAGATCCCGGATGTGGTGCAGCACAGCGGGATCGGCGCCCCCTACGCCCACGCGACCGCCCCGCTGCGCCGCCTGGCCGACCGCTTCGTCACCGAGATCTGCCTGGCCCGCTGCGCGGGCACGCCGGTCCCGGAGTGGGTCCGCGCGGGTCTGGCCCCGGTCGCCGAGTCGATGCGCCGCAGCGACGCTCTCGCGGGCAGACTCGAACGCGCCTGCCTGGACCTCACCGAATCCACCGTGCTCGCCGACCGCCTCGGCGCCGATTTCGACGCCATCGTCGTGCGCGAGGGCAACGGCACCCGCCGCGCCGAGGTCTTCGTCGCCGACCCTCCGGTTCTCGCCAAATGCACCGGCTCACCCCCGGAAGGCCGACGCGTCCGCATCCGCCTCGTCGAATCCGACCCCACCAGCCGCACAGTCCTCTTCCAGTTCCCCACCCCCGACCACCCCGGGGAGTCGGGTCAGTCGCCGTAGTTGTGGCGGAGGAAGGCTGCTGCGGCGGGGTATTGGTCGAGGGCCTTGCGGGCGGCGGCGGATTCGGCCTCGTAGAGGTGGGTGTAGGCGGTGGTGTCGGTGCCTCGGGAGGCTGCGGCGGTGGCGCGGGCGTGGATGGTGTCCATGGCCTCGACGGCGTCGCGGTGGTCGCCCAGGACGCTCTGCAGCTTCTTGGCGCGGGCGGACAATTCGACGGCCGGGCCGTCGAGCACCGCGACGGCGGCATCGGCGGAATACCGTAGCCGCTTGGCGGACTTGCGGATTTCGTGCAGGTGCTCGATGCGGTCGGGATCCTCCGTGCCGGGCTCTTCGGCCACCAGGCCGCGCAGGCGGCGGAAGTCGTCGCGCAGCACCCCGGAGAATTGCCGGGCCGCGTCGGCCCGTGCCCGCTTGCCGCGCAGCGGAGGGTCGCTCCGCAGGGCCTGCACCCGCTTGCGCAGGCGCGCGTAGCGGGCACCGTCGAGTGCCTGGAGGATCTCCCGGTGCGCCTCGGTGTATCTGGCGCGTTCCTCGGCGACCAGCGACCGGCAGGCCCGCCGCTCCTCGGCGGGCTGCTGCTCGAGGAGCGCGGCGAACCGTTCCGCGCGCACCTCCGCGTCGCGCGCCACCCCGAGCAGGCCCGCCAGCCAGCGCAGTTCGTCGCGGAGTTCGTCGATCCGGGTGCGGTGGAACATCTTCCGGTACGAGCGCAGCACGCTGCGCAGCCGCCGGGTCGCGACTCGCATCTGATGCACCGAGTCCGGAAGGTCTTCGCGCACTTCGGGTTCGGCCGACAACAACCGGCCCACGTCGGCGTCGAGGGCGGCGCGGAGGGCGGGGCCGGTTGTCGTCGTGCTCATCAGGTGCTCCGGAACTTGTCGGTGGCCTCCACCAGATGGTGGGTGATGCCGGGCTCACTGGCGGCGTGACCGGCGTCGCCGACCAGGTGCAGCGTCGAGGTCGGCCACGCCCGGTGCAGGTCCCACGCGCTGACCGCGGGGCACACGATGTCGTGGCGGCCCTGCACGATCACGGCGGGGATGTGGGCGATGCGGTCGATATCGCGCAGCAGCTGGCCGTCGTCGAGGAAGCCGCCGTTGACGAAATAGTGGTTCTCGATGCGCGCGAAGGCCAGCGCGAACCGGGGCTCCGCCGTCTCGGCGACCCGATCGGGTTGCGGCAGTAGCGAACTCGTCGCCCCCTCCCAGGTCGACCAGGCGACGGCTGCCGCGGTGGCGACCTCGGGATCGGGGGAGTGCAGCAGCCGGTGGTAGGCACTCACGAGATCTCCCTGACGGTCCGGTTCCGGCACCGGGGCCAAGAACTTTTCCCACTGGTCAGGATAGACGTACCCGGCCGAGCCGTTGTAGTACCAGTCGATCTCCTTGCGCCGCAACAGGAATATGCCGCGCAGCACCAGCTCGGTCACCCGGTCCGGATGGGTCTGGGCGTAGGCCAGCGCCAGCGTGGAACCCCAGGAGCCGCCGAACACCTGCCACCGCTCGATGCCCAGATGCGTTCGCAGTTTCTCGATATCGGCGACCAGATGCCACGTGGTGTTGGTCTCGAGGCTCGCGCCGTCGGCGATGTGCGGGGTGGACCGGCCACAGCCGCGCTGGTCGAACAGCACGATCCGATAGGCCTGCGGGTCGAAGAACTGCCGGTGGAAGGGTGCGGTGCCGCCGCCGGGCCCGCCGTGCAGGAACACCACGGGCTTACCGGTGGGATTGCCGCTCTCCTCCCAGTAGATCCGCTGGCCGTCGCCGACGTCGAGCAGGCCCTCGCGGTGCGGTTCCAGGGGCGGGTACAGCGTGCGCATCAGAAGGCGATCCCCGAGGCCAGGTCCGGCAGCTCCAGCGCCTGCAGCGCCTGGGTGCGGACGTCCGAGCAGCTCGCGGTCGTGATCCGGTCGACGACCGCCTTGTCGGCGAGCACGCGCCCGTTGATACCGCCGTTCTGGGCCGCCCACTCGTGGACGGTGATGTTCCACGCGACCCGGCCCAGCGTCGGCCCCTGCACCCGCCAGTCCGACAGCTGCGGCTGGATCTTGTCGCACAGCGCCTTGGCGGCCTGGTCGGGCACGTCGACGGCGCCCGGGGTCGTGGTGGCGGTCGCGGTGGCCGACCCGCTGCCGCGTGCGGTGGTGGTTGCCGATGCGCCGGACCCGTCGGACTCCGGCGATCCGGGCGTGCCGCCCCCACATCCGGCGATCAGTGCAACGGCGGCCATCCCGGCCGCGCCCAGCGCCCCGCGAGTCATCCAACGGCTCTGCGACATCTGTTCCCTCTACTCGTTCATTCTCGGTCGGATACCGAGTCTGCCACCGATCGGAGCGGAGTGCCGTTCCCGTGGTTGACGCTGCGGATGCCTCGGGGCGTCAGGCGAAGTTGTCCCGTAGCTGGTCCACCAGCTCGGCGACGAACGGCGCGAAGTGCCCGGCGGGTGCTCCGGGGGAGGTGTCGAAGCCGAGGAAGGGGTACAGCGCGGTGAGCGGTGCCAGGCGTTCGGCGAGGGCGATCTCGGCCGCGGTGACGGTGCTCACGGCACGCCAGGCGTCGAAATAGTCCTCGCGATGCGGGTCTGCGAGTGTGCGTGCGGACAGGAACGGATGGGTGATCACCGCATCGCCCCAGTCGAACAGGTATCCGCCGGTGGCGAAGACGTGCCCGGGGAACAGGTCGTTGTGCTCGACGGTCAGGCGGCCGTAGGCCGCGAGTGCGGCGGCGGGCCCCGCGCTTGGGGGGGCGCGGGCGGGGGGCGGGTACACGTATCGGCGGGTGACGGGGATAACCCGCGCGGGGGGCAGCTTAGGCGGCCCCGGGCCCCGCCCCACCACGCCCGGGCGGGGAA
>NZ_JARWQD010000211.1 GCF_029869545.1 Nocardia wallacei
GGCGAGAACAGCGCGGGCGCTGCCGGGCCGATGCAGTTCCTGTCCGGCACCTTCGACAGCGTCGTCGACCCCCCCCCCCCCCCCCCCCCCCCCGCGGCCCCCCCCCCCGGGGGGCCCGCGGCCCCCCCCCCCGGGCCCGCGCCCCCCACGCGTTTCCCGGCCTCTACGGGATTTCCCGGTCCGGCAGACCGGTACCACCGGCTGCGGTGGCGAGATGAGTGTTGATGCGGTTGAGCAGATCGAACAGCCGGGTGCGTTCGTCGGGGTCGAGCGGGGTCATGATGTGCTCGTTGACGCCGTCGAGGACACGGTCGAGTTCGGCGAGGCGGCGCCGGCCGTGCTCGGTGATGGTGATGACGTTGCGACGCTTGTCGGCAGGGTCGGGCGCGCGGCGGACCGACCCCCCGTCCTCGAGGTCGTTGAGGACGGACACCAGGTCGCTCCTGTAGACGCTGGTCCGGTCGGACAGCCCCGCCTGGCTCATGGGACCGAACTCGGCGAGGGCGGCCAGCACCACGAAGTGGTCCTTGCGTGCGCCCGCCGCCCGCAGCGCGTCACGCGAGACACGGGTCATCTGAGCGGCGGTCATCGAGGCGAGGCGGGAGAGCTGCCGCTTCAGCCGAGCCGGGGTTCCGGCACCGGGATCGAACCGCAGTTCCTCGCCAGTCTCCATGACCGAAGCGTACCGCACTTGCGTTAGTGCCACTAACGATCTACATTCATTTATGTCACTAACGTTAGTGGCACTAACTGACCGCAGGAGACCGTCATGACCAGCACCGATGCCCTGATCCGCGACCTCGCCGACCGCGCCGAACTGACCGAGCTCGTCGCCCGCCACAGCCTGTGGGTCGACGAGGGATTCGCCGACACCGACCGGCTCTTCACCGAGGACGTCGTGGTCACCTCCGTCCGAGGGGAAGCGCACGGGATCGAGGCGCTCACGGCCCTCGCGCGCAAGGGTCACGACGCGTACGCCCGCACCCTGCACCACAAGAGCGACATCGTCATCGAGATCGACGGTGACACCGCGACGGTGCGGGCGCACGACCTCGCCGTCTACGTCCTCGACGACAAGACCGAGGCCCTCGCGGCGGCGATCCACCGCTACGGAGCACGCCGCAGCACCGACGGCTGGCGCTTCGACCGCCTCGACGTGTCACCGGTGGCGCTGACCGAAGCGCTGGACCGGGCTCTCTAGGCCGATCGGAACCGAGGAAATACGCACCGCGTGCTCCGCCGCGACAACGAAAGAGGCAGCCATGTCCACCCGGGCGAGTTGTCAGGCGCCGAGGGTGCGCGCGAGGAGCATCGTCGCGGGGCCGAACTCCGCCCGGCGGTAGAAGGGCACCGATCGTTCGGTGGGAGACAGCACAATTCGGGCGCAACCGCGGTCCTGGGCGTGCGTGATCACGGCGTCGAGCAGTGCCGCGCCGATACCTCGGCCGCGATGCTCGGCGAGCACGAATGCGTTGGCGAGGTAGCCCCATCGCGACCCGGGTCGGCCTGGCCGGGGCATGCGTTCGAAGATGGCGAGGTTCACCATGCCGATGGCGTCGTTGTCGATCTCCGCCAGGAATGTCGTGCGATGTGGTGATTCGGCGGCGTACCACTCGGCGAATCGTGCGTCGAATCCGGGATCCTCGAGCGGTCGGCCCGCTTGCTCCTCCGCCCATCGTCTGCGCAGTTGTGCCAGCGCTGGAGCGTCACGGGCGTCGCACTGTCGTATGGCGACCATACCGGTCATCGGCCTGTCCTCATCTCTGTCGGTAGTCATGTCGCTGATGCCGTCGTTCGGTAGTCCGGCTTGACGCGTGTAGTGCCGCAACTCTATCGTGAAATCGAGACAGATCGGTCTCGATTTTGGATGATGGAGGCGGGTGGCACATGGTTGCGCAGGGCCTCGACGCGAAGGAAGCCGTCGAGATCGTGGAACAGTTGGCACGGGCGAAGAGTCGGCAGGATGTGGCGGGCGCGATGGCGGTGTATCACCCGGACGCCGTGCTCGAATCCCCTTCGCTCGGAACCCGCTACGTCGGTACCGAGGTCGAAGGCGCGATCAAGGGGTGGTTCGCCTTCGCGCCGGACTACGAGGTCCGGCTGGAGGGGCACGGGCTCGACGGTGACACGCTGTGCTGCTGGGGCGAGATCGCCTTCACTCCGGCGTTCACGTTCGCAGGCGCGGTGCCCAACGGCCACCGGGTGACGGTACCGGTCTTCATTCTGTTCCGGTTCCGCGACAGCCGCGTGAGCTGGGAGAGCTTCCATTTCGACGTCGCCGGAGTCGCGCGCGGGTGCGGCGTCGACGCGACCGCTCTGGTTCGGGCGTCGTGATCGTCGGCGCGCGGCGGCCGAGCACCGCGACCATGCGTGCGGCCCGGCACGAACAGTGGGGATCACCGCTCGAGCTCGGCGACCTCCCGCGGCCGGAACCCGCCGCCGGAGAGGTTCGCATCGCGGTGCGGGCGACCAGCGTGAACCCGATCGACATGCACACCGGCGCGAATTCCGGGTACGAGCAGTCCATGCGGCTGCCCTGCATTCCCGGATGGGACGTCGCCGGTGTGGTGGATGCGGTGGGATACGGAGTGACCCGCCATGCCGTGGGCGACCGCCTCTACGGCCTGGCCTGGTTCCCCTACCCCGCGGGCACCTACGCCGAATACATGACCGTTCCCGCGTATCACCTGGTGCCGATGCCGCGCACGGCGTCCTTCGTGGAGGCGGCGTGCCTGCCGATGGCCGCGGTGACGGCGTGGCAGATGCTCGACGCCGTCGGAGCGCGTACCGGTCGGCACGTCCTGGTCAGCGGAGCATCCGGCGGCGTGGGTCACCTCGCGGTGCAACTGGCGGTCGCGCGCGGCGCCACGGTCACCGCCCTGGCCCGGCCCGAGCACCACGCGACACTGCGCGACCTCGGCGCGCACACGTGCGTGGACTACACCGACCCCGGCGCCGTCATCGCGATCGGAAAGGCCGACGCCGCAATCGATCTCGTGGGGTTCGCATTCGGTGCCTCGCTGTTCGACCAGGTGACATCCGGCGGCACGATCGCGCTCGCGACCGCCTGGTCGATCCAGGGGTATCGGGCACTCGCGGCCGAGCGCGGTATCCACGTGGCCTCCTGCCTCGTGGAACCCGACCCCGTGGCGCTCGCGGCGATCGCGGAGCTGGTCGATTCGGGCGCGGTGCGCGTCGTGGTCGGCGCCGAGTTCGAGCTGGCCGACGCCGCCGAGGCTCAGCGATGGGTCACCGACCGTCGCGGCTTCGGCAAGACCGCGATCGTGGTGAACCCACCGGAGGGTGCATGAGCGAAAAGCCCAAGCAGCTGCGCGGTATCGCGGTGCGCGACAAGCTCGTCGACATCGCGACCGACCTGTTCTACGACAACGGTGTCCGTGCGATCGGTGTCGACGAGGTCGTGCGACGGGCGGGGATGGCCAAAGCCAGCCTGTATCGGTGGTTCCCCACCAAGGACGACCTCGTCCTCGCCGTGCTGCACCAGCGCGACGAGAGGTTCTGGGCCAAGTGGGACCAGACCGCGGCGAGCCACCCCGACGCACGCGCCGAGCTCGAAGCCCAGCTCGCCTGGATCCAGGCGGTGGCCACGCGTGAGGGCTACCGCGGCTGCGCGTTCGTCAACACGGCCGCGGAATTCGGAGACGAGCGATCGGCGGATCGAATCCGGCAGCGGTGCGCCGCGCACGAACACGAACTCGCGCGACGGCTGCGCACGCTCACCGCACGCCTCGGCGTCGCCGACCCCGACCGCCTCGCCGACCAACTCCACATCGCCATCGTCGGCACCTTCGCCGTCGGCGGCATCTACCCGGCAGGCGGCCCGGCGATCCGGCTGCGGACATTGGCCGGGGATCTGCTCGCGCAAAACGAAATGCATCAAACTGATTTGATGTAATCTGGGGAAGGTGGCGACCGGTCGAGCAGCGGTTCCGTTGTTGATGCGGATGGCGGCGCATCCGTTGCGATGGGCGCTGATGAGCGAGCTGGCCAGCAGCGATCGCCGAGTGCGGGAGCTGGTGGCCGCTGTCGGTGAGCCGCAGAACCTGGTGTCCTATCACCTGCGGCTGTTGCGGGCGGCGGGGCTGGTCGGCGCGCGGCGCAGCAGTTTCGACGGGCGCGACAGCTACTACCATCTCGATCTCGCCCGCTGCGCGACGGCTTTCGGCGACGCCGCCGCCGCACTGCATCCGGCGCTGGCGCCCGCGGCGCGTGCGTGGCCCGCCGACAGTGCCGTGCTGTTCCTGTGCACCGGAAACAGTGCGCGCTCCCCCATCGCCGAGGCGCTGCTGCGGCGCCGTGTCGAGGGCATCCACGTCGCCAGCGCGGGTAGCCACCCCAGACCGCGCATGCACCCGAATACCGCGCGAGTGCTGCACGAGGACTACGGCATCGAGCTGGACCCACGGCCGCCACAATCGCTCGCCGCCCTCGGGCAGCGGCGCTTCGACTACGTGATCACCCTGTGCGACAAGATCCGCGAGCTTCCCCGCGACCACGGCTCGGCCGTGACGACACATTGGAGCCTGCCCGACCCGTCCGCCGCCGCGGACACCGATCGTGCGGCCTACCCCGAATTCCGGCGGGTCGCACGGGAACTCGATACCCGAATCGGGTTCCTGCCCATATAGAAACCCAGGAGATCCGATCATGGCCACCGAAACCGCCGACCTGCGCGTCCGCTATCTCGTCGATGATGTGCGCGCGGCGATCGACTTCTACACCACCCATCTCGGTTTCACCGTCGACTTCGACGCCGCGCCCGCCTTCGCGGCGGTGCGCCGCGGTCCGGTGCAGCTGCTGCTGTCGGGACCCGCAAGTTCCGCGGCACGCCCGATGCCCGACGGCGAAACGCCGAAACCCGGCGGCTGGAACCGCATCCAGCTCGTCGTCGACGATATCGCCGCCGCTGTCGCACGGTTGCGGTCGGCCGGTGTCACCTTCCGCAACGACATCCTGAGCGGTCCCGGCGGACAACAGGTCCTGCTGCTCGACCCCGCCGGGAACTTCGTCGAACTCTTCCAACCCGCGCCGCGCGGGGCGGCCCGGTGACGACGTGCGGCCCGGATCGCCCCCGCGCTCGGCGTGGTCGACCTCAATGCAGGTAGGACGCGCCGTTCACGTCCAGGACCGCCCCTGAACTCCAGGTGGCCTCGGGCGAGGCGAGATATCGCACCGCCGAAGCGATTTCGGCCGGAGTGGCGACCCGGCCGAACGGGCTCTGCGCCCGCACCTCGTCGGTGACGCGGTGCGCGACCCGCTCCGTGGCGACGAAGCCCGGCGCGACGGAGGCCACCGCGATGCCGTGCGGCGCCAGCGAGACCGCCAGGGACTGGCCGAGTGCCTGCACCGCCGCCTTGGTGGCACCGTAGGCGGGATGATCCGGTTCGCCGCGGAACGCGCCGCGCGAGCCGATGTTCACGATGCGCCCGGGGACGCCCCGGTCGATCATGTGCCGCGCCGCGCAGTAGGACGTGTGCGCCGTGCCGAGCAGGTTGACCTCGACGGTCTGCCGCCAGACCCGCTGCCATTCCCCGAAATCCGTCGACGGCAGCGGCTGCGGCAGATTCACCGCCGCGTTGTTCACCAGCACATGTACCGTGCCCAGCGCCGCCACGGCCGCCGCCACGATCGCCTCGGCGCCCGCCGCCGTCCCCACATCGCCGCCGATCAGCGTGTGCCCGTCCCCCGCCAGGCCCGCCAGCGTCTGCTCGGCCTCCTCCCGCCGCGACGAATAATGCACCGCCACCCGATCCCCGTTCTCGGCGAACGCCGCGGCGATCGCCCGCCCGATCCCCCGCGACGCCCCCGTCACCAACACCCCACGACTGTCCTGCACCATGCCCCCGACCCTGCCATGCCACACGAATCGACCCGCACCCGCCACGTCCCACACCGCCGCCCGGCTCCCCGAGCGCGGCCGCGACGTGACGGATAGGGTGGTCGATCGTGGGTCGCTCCGGACAGGTCTTGATTTTCGCTTCGTGCACACTGGCATTCACTGCCATTCCGGCCACTGCGGAGACGGCGCCGCCGCCCGTGCGGCTGCTCGGCGAGCAGATCGTCCCGCACGGCCTCGACTTCGAGGGCACCGCCGTGGGCGGGCTGTCGGGTATCGATTACTCCGCGCGCACCGGCGACTACGTCATGATCAGCGACGACCGGTCCGCGAAGAATCCGGCACGGTTCTACACCGCCCGAATTCCGGTGGGCGATACCGGCGTCGGGCCGGTCACGTTCACCGCGACCCATCCGTTGCGGACCCCGGACGGCGGCACCTATGCCCCGAACTCCGTCGACCCCGAAGACATCCGGATCGACCCCTGGACCGGCGACTACGTCTGGACCCAGGAGGGTGAACGCCTCGACACCGTCCTCGCCGACCCGTCGATCCGCCTCGCCCGCCCGGACGGCGCCTTCGCCGGTGAACTCCCGATCCCCGACAACGAACGCATGCGCCCGGATTCGGGCCCGCAGCGCAATGCCGTGCTCGAGGGCGCGACCTACGCCGCGGGCGGCGCACTGCTGGTCAGCTCCGTCGAGGGCCCGCTGCTGCAGGACGGCCCCGAGCCCACCACCGCCGCGGGCGCACTCACCCGGATCACCGTGCAGGCCCGCTCCGGCCCGCCGCTCGCCCAGTACGCCTACCCGCTGGACCCGCTGTTCGCGGCGGGACGCGGCAGCAACGGCATCGCGGCCGTCCTCGCCGCCGACCCGCTCGACCCGACGAAATACCTGGTCCTGGAACGGAATTACGTCGAGGGCGCCGGGAACAAGATCCGCATCTACGAGGCCGACACCGCGGGCGCCACCAACGTCCTCGACGCACCCCTGCAGCAGGCCCGCCCGGTCACCAAACGCCTGCTGGTCGATCTGGCGGACGTCGGCCTGCCCGCCGTCGACAATGTCGAGGGCATGACCTGGGGCCCGCGCCTGCCCTCCGGCGAACGCACCCTGGTGCTCGTCAGCGACGACAACTTCTCCGGCGAGCAGATCACGCAGGTCATCGCGCTCGCCGTCCGCTGAGCCTAGCCGTCCCCACCCTGCGGTGGCAGCGCGGCCACGATCGGATGGTCCTTGCTGATCTTCCCGACCCGCGTGGCACCGCCGGGCGAGCCCAAATCCTCGAAGAAATCCACGTTGGCCGTGTAGTAGTCGTGCCACTGCTCGGGCAGGTCGTCCTCGAAGAAGATCGCCTCGACGGGGCACACCGGCTCGCACGCGGCGCAGTCCACGCATTCGACCGGATGGATGTAGAGCATGCGCTCGCCCTCGTAGATGCAGTCGACGGGGCATTCCTCGATGCATGCCTTGTCCAGGACGTCGACGCAAGGCTGCGCGATGATGTAGGTCATTTCCAACTCCTTCGGCGCCGCGTGCGAGCGGGTCAGGGCTGCGGTGCGGGCTGTGCGAGAACAGCCTCCACGTCGTCGAGGGCGGCCAGGGTCTCGGCGAGCGTATCGCGTTCGGCGTCGGTCAGGGGTACGGCACGCGCCCGGGCGAGGGTGTCGACGGCGCCGTCGCGGTCCTGCGCGCGCAGTGCGAGTTCGGCCCGATAGGCCAGCGCCCGGAGCACTTCGGCCGTCGTCGCGGTGTCGCCGTCGTGCTCCAGCGCGGTGTCCAGGATCTCGGCCGCCCACCCGGGTTTACCGTGCGAGTCGCCGATCACCACCGCCCTGTTCAGTGCCGTGGTGAGCTTGCGCCGCGTCGTCTGCCCCTGCTCCGGGCCCGGTTTCGCGGCCATGATCCTGATCCAGTTCCCGCCGGGGTCGACGACGGTGAATCCCGAGCGGTTCTCCGCGTTGCGGCGCTTGCGCGGCCGGGTCATCCGCGGAATGCCGGAGACGAGGAGCCGGCCGTGCACCCGGCGCATACCGGCGGCGAACGCCTCGAACAACTCCGCGGTGTCGGGCACGAGGATGGCGCAGGTTCCGTAGGAATTCTCCGGATCGAACTCCCCCGGCATGCCGAAGAAGTCGAGCCGCAGGTCCTCGCGTTCGAGTGACACGTACGGGTTCGGGCGGACCTGGCGATAGGTCCGGGTGAAGCCCAGCATGGTGTAGAACTCGACGATCTCGTCGATGTCGCGACAGGGCAGCAGCGGTATGGCGACCTCGTTGGCCATGAGAATCTCCGAACACATCTAGCCAAATTTGCCTAGTTACAGCGAGAAGGGTAGCGCCCGAACCCGCCATTAGGCAAATTTGGCTAGATGGCACCGGTGTCCTACGGACCGACCAGCTTCCGGATATCCGGGAGGTTGCCGATGCGCTGGGAGGCGGGTCTGCCCGGCGCGTCGGTCTGAGGTGAGCCGGTCTCGCGCAGGCGGGTTCGCACCTGGGCGGGGGTCAGGCGGGTACCGGCCGCGGTGGAGATGCCCTGATAGCTCGCGATCGCGCCGACCACGATCGGCGACGCGCTGGACGTACCGCTGAATTGATCGGTGTACCAGTGGTCTTCGCTCTCGCCGCCCTGCAGGTCGCCGTAGCCGGTGGTGGTCACCTCGCGGCCCCAGCCCTGCGTGTCGACGCGCGACCCGTGGTTCGAGAACGCCAGCCGTGAGCGGGCCGGGCCGTGGTCGCGGCCGTGCGTGCCCGGCGGCGGCGCGCCCGCGCCGACCACCACCGCGCCCGAGTCGGCGGGCCCGCCGCGGAACGGATTGCCCCAGGTGCCCGGGAAGTCCGGCGGCCGCCTGTCATACAGCGCATCATCCAGATTCTCGCCGCCGTTACCGCCCGCCTCGACCACGATCACCCCGCGCCCCACCGCGTAGCGGATGGCCGCCCAGTCGTCGGGCCACCACTCGATCGCGATATAGCCCCGCTGGTCCGGGCGATTGGCGTAGTCGAATCGCGGTCCCGGACGGTGCAATTCGAGCAGGATGATATCGCCCGCGCTCGAGGCGTCCGCGGCGGCGCGGATCGCCGCGGCCGACCCCGGACCGAAGACGGACACCGCCCGGATGCCCGCCTCCGGCGCGATACCGGTGATGCCGTAGGTGTTCACGTCGCCGCTGACGACCCCGGCCACCGCGGTGCCGTGGTCGCGCCACCCCTGATCCGTCGACGGTTCACCGCCGATCACACCGCCCTGGTTGTCGCGCAGATCCTCGTGGGTGAACTGCCAGGCGCCCTCGATGTCCACCACCCGCACCCCGGCGCCGCGCCCGCCCGGCCGGGTCCACGCCCACCGCGCATCGGTCCCGGTGGGGGCCGCGTCGAGATAGCCCTGCCGCGTGGTGAATTCGGGCGTGACCGCAGGGACCGCGGCGGTCGACCGCATCGCGACGACCTGCGCATCGATCGGCGGCTCGGCGGGCGGCTTCACATAGGCCGCCGCCACCGCCTCGTCACCGCGCAGCCGCGTGGCCAGCGCGCCCAGATCCGTGGCGGAGTCCTCGGTCGCCCCGCGCACGAAGAAGTAATTGAGGTACTGCGCGCCCGCCCCTTCGTCGGGGGCCCCGGCCACCGCCTGCTGAACGCGGTTGGCGGTACCGAAGATCCGCATCAGCTCCGCCCCGTCGGGGAGCAGCGCCGCGATCCGGTCCTCGGCACTGCGGTTGGCGACCAGGGCGATATCGTCGATGATCGCGTCGGTGCCGCGGGTGATCACGATCAGCTCGTGCGGTGAGCGAATGTCCCCCACCGCCGCCGGTCGATCGGAACTGTTACGCCGGTGTGCGGATGTCATGGTGACCAGTGAACCCGGTCGCCGCGCACCGCGCAGCCCGAACGCGGATGATCATGCGGGATCGAGATCGGTTGCCCGCTGCCTTCTTTGGGCGAGCAGCTCGTCGAGCTGACGTTCCGCGCGTTCGGCGCGGGCGAGCGTCTGCGCGCGGGCGTCGTCGACCGCCGCCACTCGTTCGGCCCATTCCTGACGCGCCTTCTCCGCCGCCGCCCGGCGGGTGTCGGTGAGTTCGGTGCGGGCCGTGGCGAGTTCGGCTCGCACCCGGTTCAACTCGTCGCGGATCTCGGTGAGCGCCTGGGTGCGGTCGGCGACCGCGGATTCGGCGCGTTCGATGGCACGTTCGGCATCGGCCGCGCGCTGCACGGCCAGATCGCGTTCGGCGGCGGCCGCGGTGACCTGCTGGGCGGCCTCGCGTTTGGCGCGTTCGGTGTCGGCGCTCGCCTTCCGGCGGATCAGGCCGATCTCCTCCGCGGCCTGGTCGCGGGCGCGCTCGACGTCCTCGGCGGCCTCGCGCCGGGCCGTGCGGATCTCGGACTCGGCCTCGGTGCGGGCGGCGAAGACGTCGTCGGCGGCCTGCCTGGTGACCCGCTCGACCTCGTCGAGCGCCTCGTCCCGGGCGGCCAGCGCCTCGGCGATGCGGGATTCGGCCTGTTCCGCCGCGGCCGCCGCGTCCTCGGCGGCGGATTCGGCCGCGGCCCTGGCCTCCTCGGCCTCGCGCCGGGCCTGCTCGGCGGCGACGGTCGCCATCTCGGCCTCCGCGATGCGCCGCGCCGCATCCGCCTGCACCGCCTGGACCTGCGCCTCGGCCACCGACGGGTCGGCGAGGGTGGACAGTTCGGCGACGGCGGCGGTGAGGGTTCCGCCCAGCTGTTCGGCCACCGTCCGGAACTGAACCAGCAGCTCATCGGCGCGCAGACGAGCCGAGGTCACCGGACCCTGTTGCGTCACAGTGACGTTGGCGGCGGGGGTGTCGGCCTCCTGCTGTTGCCGCTGTCGCTCGCGCCAGGCCCGCCATCGGGTGTGGTCGGGGTGGTCGCAGTATTCCGACGGGCGGCCGGGACCACCGTTGCGGGCGCTGGGCCGTGAGCATCCGGGATAGCTGCAGACGTTCGACACCCGAGAATCGTAGCGTTTGTTTCGTCAAATCCAACGGAACAACACGAAACGAAATCGCCAGTGCGGCAACACAGCTCGGTCCGCTCTGACCCCCGATAAGTGAACCTTATCGGGGGTCAGACACGGCACGACCCTCGATTCACCTCAGCTCTTTTTCGTTTACGTTTGGTCACTCCCAACGAAACGAAACAGCGACGGAACTCGTGAAAAACTGGGCTCGCCTGTACGCACGTACCAGTTGCCGGTTCTCAACCGATCAGGCGATGCCCTCGACGATGCGGAAATCGCGCTGGAAGCCGTCCGGAAGCGCCAGCAGCGCCTTCTGATACGCCTCACTCTCATATGCCGCGACGGCCTGTTCGAAGCTGTCGAACTCGATCAGAATGACGCGTTCCGCGATTCCGGCCTCATGGGCGACCACTCGGCTACCGATAGGGGACAGCAGGCGCCCTCCCCCGGCCCGGACGGCCGGACCGGCCAGCTCGTTGTAGGCGCTCAGCCCCTCGGGATCGGAAATGGCGGGATAGACACTCACCCAGTAGCCCTTAGCCATGGAAACCTCCTGTATTCATATGCGCAGGTTAGGGCTCGACGTGCGGTCGGGGGAAAGACCGATACGGGATAGACTCGGAACGGATCGTTATCAATCGGCAGGGAGGGCACGTGGCGCCGGATGCGGTCAGCCTGCGGTACTTCCTGGTGCTGGCGCAGGAGTTGAACTTCACCCGCGCGGCCGCACGGATCGGTATCGCACAGCCCGCACTCAGCGCCCGGATGCGCCGACTGGAGACGGAACTCGGCACGGCCCTGCTGGTCCGCAACACGCGGAGCGTCGTATTGACCACGGCCGGTGCGGCTTTGGCGGAATCCGCGCCGCCCGCGCTGGCGGCGCTGGACCGGGCGTGGGACACCGTCCGGCGCGCGGCGGCCGGTGAGCTGGGCACCCTGCGCATCGGATACAGCCTCAGCGCCGGGGCCGAGACGGCACCGGCCCTGGTGGACGGGCTCATTCGCGGCAACAGCGGACTCGAGGTCGGCGCGGTCCCCATGGCGACACCGGAGATCTCCCCCGCGGTCGCCGACGGCCGCCTCGATGCGGGGATCACCCGCGGTGAACAGCCGGGCCGTGGCGTGCGCCGGTTCCCGCTGCGGCGCGAGCGCGTCGGGGTCCAGCTGGCGCAGCACCATCCGCTGGCCGGACACCCGGAGATCGAGATCGCCGACGCGGCCGCGTATCCGCTGCGACTGCCCGACCGTGCCGCCAACCCCGTGATCCACGATCAGCTGTCCGCACTGTTCCGCGACACCCGGCCACACCCCCGATTCCACACGCCCGCAGTCTCTTTCGACATGTCTCAGCGGGACCTACTCGACGGGCTCACCCTCGCCCCGGCCGGACAGAGCGCCATCACGGCACAACCGGCCGGTCTCACCTGGCGACCGCTGCGGGGCGCGCCCACCCTGACGTTCCACCTGGTCCTCCCCCGCGAGCAGTCACCACTACACCGCCGCATCCGCGCCGTCGCCAAAGCCCTGGCCCACGAGCTGCACTGGCTGCCGCACTGACGCGCACGACCTTGTCAGCAGTGGGCACAATCGCTCCGCCACACCGGCTTACAGTGGAATCTCGCTGGGCTGCCGTCGGCATCACCGAAGAGGAATCCGGAATGAACGAAGGACCGCAGAACTGGCTCTATACGACACCCGGCGAACAGCAGGTGGCCGTTCCGAAGAGTCCCGTGGTCTCCTTCCCGTTCGGCCGAGTGGCGCGGCCCGGATCCTCGCCCGCCACCCCTGTCTCGGTGGACGACCCGAGGGCCATCCACGGCCGCATCTCCTCGTCCGCGCAGACCGACGCCGCCGACGAGGAAGAGACCGAGGAGGCCACCGCGAGCACGCCCTGGTCGTCGCTGCGGCAGTGGCGCGCACGGAATTCGACCCCCGAACCGAGCGGCGCCGGAACCGAGAGGAAGCGCACCGTGGCACCCATGCCGCAGGCACAGGCGGTCGCGCAGGTGCGCAAGCACATCCTCGGCCGCGATTCCGGCCGAGCCGCGGCGGGGAATCTGGTGACCGAACGTTTCAGTGTCGGCTGGAAGCTGACCACGCCCGAGGACGGCGGCGGGCGCGACAAGAGGACTTACTACGTCGCCGACGACGGAGAACTCGAGGAGACATCCTTCGCGACCGATGCCTCGTCCTATCTCCGCAGTGTCGAACAGCGATTCTGGCAACGCCAGGCCATGTTCGGCTAGCGCGGGACCGATGCCACATGCCCACTCCGTCCTCGTGCGCAAACGCGCCAAACGGGCGGGGCGGCGTTGACATTCGGCCGAAAGGCCATACTGTCCGGTACGTCAGATAGGGCAAGGACAGAAGGCGGGGGCCATGTATCGGAGCGAGTCGCGGACCGAAACCCGAGGTGAGGACGGAACCCGGGAGCCCTTCCGCGACGAATTCGACAACCTGCTGCGGCCCGAGGCTCGCGGGAACCGCAGGTGGTGGCTGCTCCCGCTCGGCGTCTTCGCCGCGATCCTGGTGACCGTCACCGTCCTGGTTCGCCTCGGCCAGCAGCGCGAATCCGCGCCGCCGCCGAGCGCGCAGCCGCCCGCTCCCCCGGTGACCTCGCAGTGCCCGGCCGAGTACGGCCCGGACCGCGTCCAGGGCAACGGCCCCGGCGGCACCGAATCCGAGGCCGCGGCGATCCTCGCGTTCCAGCACGCCTTCTATGTCGAGCGCTCGGCCGAACGGGCCCGCGCCGTGGTCACCGCGGACAGCGCGGTCTCCCCGGCGCCCGTCCTGCAGCAGGGCATCGACTCGGTCCCGCCCGGCGCCACCCATTGCGTGACGATCACCCCGACCGCTGTGGCGGGCGAAAGCCTCGTGGCCGTCACGGAATTCCGGCCCGGCCGCGAACCCCAGACCTACAACTCACAGCTGGTCACCACGCGCCGCATCGATGACCGCTACCTCATCACCGCCATCTCACCGCGGCCGCGCACCGATCCCCACGCCCCACGCTGAGACTCCCCCGCCGAGCGTCGGCCCGCCACCACCTCGTACCTAGCTTGCTAGCATGCTAGCATCGGGGAGTGGGCGACGAGGATGTGAAGCAGTTCAACGTCTACCTGCCGATCGGGCTGATCAAGCAGGTCAAGATCCGGGCGATCGAATCGGGGACGTCGTTGTCGGCGCTGGTCGCCGACGCGCTGCGCGCCTACCTCGACGACACCCACGCGCGTCCGGACCGAAAGGATTGATATGCAGACCGAGGGCATCGAGGCCGTATTCCTGGAGACCCACAACTGGGGAAAGACCGCCCGGTTCCTGCGGGAACTGGGGTTCGAGGTGGAATTCGAGACCGACCACAACTCGGGGCAGTTTCGTAACAGTGACGGCCCGTGGGTCTTCGTGGCCGAGGTGGCACCGACCCAGGAACCGCGGGCCCAACTCGTGCTGAAGGTCGCGGGCACCCAACAGCGCCCCGGCGACGATGTCGAGATCGTCTCCGAGTTCGCGCAGACGCACTACGGGACCCGGGAGATGACCGTCCGCGATCCCGACGGACGGCTCTGGAGCCTGCAGGCGCCCGGCAAGCAGTGAGCGCCGTGCCGAACGAGCAGACGAACGCCCCCGAGGACACCGCGGCCCGGGTCGCCCTGTGGCGTGCCCTGCACGTGCAGATCGACTCTCCCCCACACGTTTTCACCGACGAGGTGGGCCTGCGGTTGCTGGCACCCGCCGCGGGGTGGCAGGACCGCCCGGATATGGATCCGCGGACCATCGCGCCGATGCGCGCGGGGATCGTCTCCCGCGCGCGGTTCATCGAGGATCTCGTCGCCGAGCGCGCCGCCCGCGGGGTCGACCAGTACGTCCTGCTCGGGGCCGGGCTGGACACCTTCGCGCAGCGACGATCCGCACTCGCCGCCGGGCTGACGGTCTTCGAGGTCGACCAGCCCGGCCCGCAGGCGTGGAAGCGGCAGCGCCTCACCGAACTCGGCTACGGCATTCCCGAATGGCTGCGGCTGGTACCCGTCGATTTCGAGGTGGACTCGTGGTGGGACCGGTTGACCGCCGCGGGATTCGATCCCGGGCGTCCCGCCGTCGTGGCCTCCACGGGCGTCACCATGTACCTCACCCGGGAGGCGAATATCGCTACCCTGCACCAGATTTCGTCGCTCGCGCCGGGTTCTTCGTTCGCGACCACGTTCATGCTCCCCATCGACCTCGTCGGTCCCGCCGAGCAGGAACTGCGCCGGTTCGCCGAGAACGGCGCACGCGCGGCGGGCACCCCGTTCCTCAGCTTCTTCCGCCCCGAGGAGATGGTGGCGCTGGCGAAGGAGGCGGGTTTCGCCGCGGCCCGGCACATTTCGCCGGACGAGCTGACCGCGCGCTATTTCGCCGGGCGCGCCGACGGGCTGCGACCGGCGGAATCCGAGCAGATCCTGCTCGCCACGACCTGAGGCTACCGGTCCGGTTTCCCGGGCCCTGCCGGTCGAAGCCGACGTCGTCGTGGCCTCGCGAGGACCGATATCGCCTTGCCGGGTTTACCGGCTCCGTCCGGGGCTATCGCCGTGATGTCGCGCCCGCGGTGGCTCCGCGAGTTCCCGTGTCCGGGTGCGAGATCCGTGTTTGTCGGAAGGCCAGTGGGATGATCGTGATCGTCGCGGTCGGAATCGGTGTGACGGCTACCGTGGTGGCACCGGTGACGATCTCCATGAATCAGGGTTCGGGATATCCGCAGCCGGGTGCCGTATCTCCGGACTGCACGATGCTGTGCGATTCGGGGCCGGTGATCGATGACGATGCCCCGGCCCGGGGCGGGAACTCGACGTGGACCGTACAGGCGGAGGGGAGCCTGCAGGGCACGATGATCCTGCCGCCACCGGCGGCGACATATCAAGGGACGCAACCGGGTTGCGTCATGCTGTGCGAAGCGCCCGCCGCCGGAGACAACTCCGACCGGGACGTTTCGACGGATCAGGGGCCCAGCCAGGCGCCGTTCGGCATCACCACCCCCACTCGCTGACCGTCGCACGTTTCGAGGAAAGCAACTGCATCGTAGCTACTGTTGACTAGCTACGTGTCCGTAGCTAGATTAGGTTCGTGAACGTTGCCAAGTCCTCGAAAGCCCGGCGCACCACCGAGGATCTGATGTCCGCGTGCCGCGCGGCCGCCATCGCCGAGGTGTGCGAGGTCGGGCTCGGGCGGTTGACGATCGAGTCGGTCGCGCGCCGTGCCGGTACCGCCAAGACTTCGGTGTACCGGTACTGGCCCACGGCCGAGGATCTCCTCCTCGACGCGCTCGCCCACGCGCATCCGGTCGAGGTGCCCGCGCCCCGGGGCGGCCGGTTGCGGGAGGATCTGCTGCGCGCGCTCGAGCAGCTGAACGGCTGGTTGTCGTCGCAGGCCGGTGCCGCCGCCGCGGCGGTCATAGCCGAGCGTGCGCGCCGGCCCGACCTGGTGGAGGCGTTGTACGCGCGGGTGTTCGATCCGCGCGGCGGCAGGTTCACGCGCACCGTGCTCGAACACTACGCGCGGCTGGGCGATATCGACGGGCGGCTGCTGTCGCCCGTCGTGGTCGATATCGCCGAGGCGCTGGTGATCAAGCATCACATCGATACCGGGCGGCTGCCCGACCGGCGAACTCGCGAAGCCATCGTCGACCAGGCGCTGCTGCCCGCGCTCGGGCTTCCGCGCACCGAAGAGAAGAGATCATCGTGACCGCACCATCCCCGATCCCCGTCCGCGCGGACTGGACCGATGTCGGCGCAACCTCACGCACGACCCTGACCACGCATCTGTGGGCCGCGCCGCCGCTGCGGCGAGGCTCGCCGATCCATGACAAGGCGTTCGCGGCACTGCGGGCGCTGCGCGCCGACCTCGTCCGGTTCCTGCCCTGGTTCTCCCATCCGCGTCTCAGCGTGGCCGAGCTGTCCCCGCCCACCGACACCGAGACGTCGTGGAACTTCGACCTTCTCGACCCGTTCGTGGAGGACTTCGTCCGGGCGGCCGAGGGCAGGCCGATCGTCGCCGATTTCGCCACGATCCCCTCCTGGATGTTCGTCACCCCCGAACCGGTGGCCGTGTCCGAGGATCCCGACGAGATCCACTGGGACTACGAGCAGGGCTCGGTGTTTCGCGACGAGACGCTGCAAGATGTCGCCGACTACTTCTTCCGGGTCGCCAGCTGGTACATCGCCGGTGGGTTCACCGACGAACTCGGCCGATGGCACGAGTCCGGGCACCGCTACCGCTTCGCGTACTGGGAGGTGTTGTGCGAACCGGATTTCGGTCACAAGCTCTCCCCGCAGGTGTACACCCGGCTGTACGACACGATCGTCGAGCGCCTGCGCCCGCTCGATCCCGAGATGAAGTTCATCGGGCTGTCGCTGTCGCACGTTCACCACGAACCCGAATACTTCTGGCATTTCCTGGATTCGGCCAACCACCGCCCCGGCATCCCGATCGACGCGATCTCCTATCACTTCTACGCCTCGCCCGAGATCGTGAATCCGTTCGCCCCGGAAGGCAACCCGCCGTACGCGCAGTGGCGCGACGTATTCTTCGCGCAGGCCGACGGGTTCATCGATCAGGTCCGCTATATCGAGTCCATCCGCCGCAGGCTCGCCCCGGACACCGCCACCTTCATCAACGAGGTCGGAACCTTCACCCCCGATCTGATGAACCCCGCTCCCGACATACCTCCCGAGTACTGGCGGCTCAGCGCCGCGGTGGGTTCCTACCTCTGGTCGCGCCTGACCGCGCTCGGCATCGACCTGCTCGGCATCGCGGAATTCATGGACTATCCCGGAATGATCCCCGGCACCACCCTGCTCGACTGGGAAACCGGGGCGCCCAACGCGCGCTACGAGGCGCTGGCGCTGCTGCTCGAACACTTCCGGCCGGGCGACCGGCTCGTCACGACCACCACCGGCATCCCCGGACTCCCGGACGCCAGGGTGCACGCCCAAGGTTTCCTCACCCCGGCAGGGCAGCGAAAACTGCTGCTGGTCAACAAGACCGGCACACCCCTCACGATCGGCGTCGAGGACTGGACCGGACAGGGCCCGATCTCCTTGAGCGCGTACGACACCGCGGTCATCACCGACTGACGACGAGAACTCGTCCCGGGACCACGGTGGTCATTGCTGCGCGGGGCGTCTCGCCACGGCGGCGAACAACTCGACGGCGCGGCGGGTGGCGGGGTTGGCCGCGGCGCAATCGCGGACGGCGACGCTGACGACGCGGATCGGGGTGGGATCGGTCAGCGGCAGGGCCACCACGGTGGGCGGGAGATCCACGGCGGCGAGGCGGGGCAGGGCCGTGACGCCGATACCCGTCGCGACCATGGACAGCGCCGCGCGGTAGTCCGGGGTCTGCACCTGGAACCGCGGGGTGATCCCCGCCTGGGCGCAGGCGTCGAGCAGGATGCGGCGGCACGGGCCGTCGCTCGGCTCGTTATCGATCCAGGTGCGGTCGTCGAGCGCGCTCAGCGGCACCTCGGTCCCGGCGGCCAGCGGATCGTCGCAGCGCACGGCCACCACGTACGGATCGGTGGCGAGGCGATGGACCCGCACGCCCGGCGGCGGCCCGGCACCGGGATCCTCGATGACGATCTCGACGTCGCGCTGCCCCTCGGCGAACTCCGACATCCGCAATTCCAGTCGGAGATCGGGGAATTCGGTGCGCAGCGCGTCGACGATCGGCGGCAGCCAGGTGGAACTCACCGAGGCGACGTAGCCGATCGACAGGCTGCCGACCCGCCCGGCACGCAGATCCCCGACCACGCCCTCCAGCCGGCTCAGCTCCTCGAACAACCGGCCCGACTCCGACGCCAGCGCCCGCCCGGCGGCGGTCGGCTCGATGCCCCGCCCCGCGCGCTCGACCAACCGCAACCCGGTCTGCCGCTGCAGCGCGGCCAGCTGCTGGCTGGCGGCCGACGGGGTGTATCCGAGCGCGGACGCGCTGGCCCGCAGCGACCCGGTGGCGATGACCGTGCGCAGCAGATTCAACCGGGTGATGTCGAGCATGGCCGAATTGTACAGTTGGGCTGAACATTAGATGTCTATTATTCGCTTGTGCTGTCCTGTCCGGCCCGGTGACGATGTCGGGGTGACCACCGACCTTCGCACTCGCGCGGCCGCCCGACTGTCGCCGCGCAGCAACCCGGATCTGTCCACCGCGGCCGCCGCCCTGGTGACCGTGGTGCTGTGGGCCTCCGCCTTCATTGCCATCCGTGACGCCGGATCCGCGCTGTCGCCCGCGCCGATGGCGCTGCTGCGCTTGGCCGTCGCGGCCGTGGCGCTGACCGTGCTGGTCGGCGTCCGGCGCGGCGGCGTGCGGCGCGTGCCGCGCTCGAAGCGGGCGCTGCTGCTGGTCGCGGCCTACGCGGTGCTGTGGCTGGCCGGATATACGGTGGCGCTCAATGCCGGTGAGCGCCACGTCGATGCGGGCACCGCCGCGCTGCTGGTGAATCTCGCGCCCCTGCTCGTCGCGTTCGGGGCCGCGGCGCTGCTCGACGAGCGGCTGTCGCCGCTGCTGCTCACCGGCGCGCTGGTCTCGCTGGGCGGGGTCGCGATCATCGCCTTCAGCTCCGGCGGGCATCGCGACGGGCTCGGTGTGCTGCTGTGCCTGCTGGCCGCCGTTCTCTATGCGTCCGGTGTGCTGGTGCAGAAGCCCGCGATGACCTATGTCGACGCGCTCACCGCGATCTGGCTCGGGTGTGTGATCGCGACCGTGGTGCTGCTGCCCTGGACACCGCAGCTGATCGCCGAGCTGTCCGCCGCGCCCGGCCGCGTCGTCTTCGACGGCATCTACCTCGGATTGTTCCCCACCGCAATCGGTTTCACCACGTGGTCCTACGCGCTGCGCCGCACCGACGCCGGTCGCCTCACCGCCACCACCTACGCCGTCCCCGCCATCTCGATCCTGCTGTCCTGGCTGCTCCTCGGCGAAATCCCCACCGCCTGGGGCCTGCTCGGCGGCACCCTCTGCCTCCTCGGCGTCGCCATCTCCCGCCGCACCCGCTGAGCAGCAGGCCGCACCGCATTCCAGCCGATGAAAGCGCTGGGCACAAGGCGGCTACCGCGTGCGGCGTTCGCTCGGTCGCGGGTGGATGCCCGGTACTGTGGCCTGCGATGAGTACAGTTGCCGGGTCTACCGCTGAGGGTGGGCGGGTTGTGGTGCCTGATGTGGTGCACAGCGAGTTGCGGCGGGGTGTGCGGAGTGTGCTCGTGGACGCGGCGGCGCTGCGGGTGGTGCGGGAGCGGTTCGACGACGAGCAGGCCGGGGCGTTGCGACGATACCTGGAGGCGTCGCAGTCGCCGAATACGGTGCGCGCGTACCGATCCGACTGGATCGCGTGGTCGGGCTGGTGTGCGGCGGAGGGGCGGCAGGCGCTGCCCGCCGATCCCCTCGATGTCGCCGTCTACCTCGCCGCGGCCGCCGATACCCGCAAACCGTCCGGTGAATGGGCCTTCGGCGCAGCGACTCTGGAGCGCAAGAGCGCCGCGATCGCCGCCGTCCACGCGGCGAACGGACTACCCTCGCCGACCCGATCCGATGTGGTGCGCCTGACCCTGCGCGGTATCCGCCGCACCCGCCGCACCCAGCCCCGGCGCAAACGCCCGGTACTCCTGCACACCCTCGAGCAGCTGCTCGACGGTCTGCCCGCGCCCGGCTGGCCGACCGAACCGGCGCGCCGCCGGGACACGCTGGTCCTGCTGGTCGGATTCGCGGGTGCGTTGCGCCGCAGCGAGATCGCCGGACTGCGGATCTCCGATGTCCGGGTCGACCTCGACCACACCAGCGGCGAACCCGTCCTGCTTATCCAGCTCCCCGCCACCAAGACCGATCCGACGGGCGTCACCGCCCAGCGCGTCGCCCTCCCCCGCGGACGGCATCCGCACACCTGCCCCGTCTGCGCCTTCGCCGACTGGATTCGCCTGCGCGAGAAGCACATCGAGCACGGCACCCACGGACTGCGCGCCTGGCTGGCCGCTCCCGCGACCACCGGCCCGGACATCCATCGCTGCCACGGATTCCCCGGCGCGACCCTCGCCGACCCCGACCTGCCGCTGTTCCCGACAGTCTCGCGGCACGGCCGCATCGGCGCCGCCGCCATGTCCGGCCGCGCCGTGGCCGAGCTGGTCAAACGTTATGCGGCCCGCGCGGGCCTGGACCCCGCCCTGTTCTCCGGTCATTCCCTGCGCGCCGGTTTCGCCACCCAGGCCGCCCTCGGCGGCGCCAGCGACCGCGAGATCATGCGCCAGGGCCGCTGGTCCAACCCCCGCACCGTGCACGGCTACATCCGCACCGCAAACCCCTTGGAAGACAATGCCGTAACCAAATTGGGGCTGTAACGGCATTCGTGGGCAACGTTGTATCCGACCCATCGCCGTGGAAGGGGGCGGATGGTGCCTGTCCCGGTCTCAACGATCCGTGTCCCTGGCGGATGGAAACCGGTGCGTGGTCGCCTTGTGTTCGGGCCGCGAGTCGAGGGTCGGGGCGACGAAGCGTTCGATCAGGTGGCGTTCGGCGCCGGGGTCGGGAAGTGGCCAGGCGAGTAGTGCGAGCACGACCCGGACGATCCACTGGGCGGCTTCCGCGTCGGGGGTGGTCGCGGTCAGGGCGATGGCGATCTGGCCGAGTTCCGGTGCGGTGGAGAGGTATTCGTCGGCACCACCGGCGCGGATATTGGCCAGCCAGTGGGCGAGGGTGGGGTCGGCGCGGATGGCGCGGACCGAGGCGACGATGCCCTCGACGATGCGCTCGCGACCGTGCAGCGTGGCGACGTGCGCGGCGACCCGGTCGGCGACGACGCGGGCCGAGGCGTTGATCACGGCTTGCACGAGGTCGGCCTTGCCGCCCGCGTGGCGGTAGACGGTGGCGCGCGAGCATCCGGCGCGGGCGGCGATCTCGTCGAGCCCGACGGCGGCGATGCCGCGTTCGACGAACAGTTCCGCGGCGGCGGCCCGGATCCGCTCGCGGGCGATCGAACGCCGGTCGCCACCGGCGAGCCAATCCGAACGCCGGTCTGCCATATGAACTCCTCGCGATCGCGTGATGCCGATCAGCAGTCTCAGCACGAGACGTTCCCGATTATATGTCTCAGCCGACGCGGAAGAATACCCCGAGATCAAGGCGACTTTTGTTCTCCGGGCAACCGCGGGTCGCGATCGGCAGCGGACTCTCGAAGTCTCAGCCCGATATGGCTGTTGACAACCGTGTCAGCGGTTGCGAGCTTGGCGCCCAGCAACAGCGATTCCGGCAGGGAGAGTGTGTATGACACCGCGGTCGGCGCCCGAGATCGACATCTTCGATCCGGCGCATCTCGAGAACCCGTACCCGATGTATCGCCTCCTGCGAACGCAGGCCCCGGTGTATCGGGTGCCGGGCACCGATTTCTATCTCGTTTCCTCGTGGGAATTGGTATCGCAGGTGACGGCGCGCAGCGCGGAGTTCTCCTCGAATCTGACCGCGGCGCTGGTCCGGCAGCCCGGTGGCGGCGCGGCGGTTTTCGATATGGATCACGGCGGGCAGGCCGTTCATGTGCTGGCCACCGCCGACGACCCCGACCACAGGCTGCACCGCAGGCTCGTCTCGGCGGTGCTGTCCAAGCGGATTCGCGCCCTGCGGCCGACCGTGGAAGGTCTGGTCGACCGGTTGTGGGCCGAACACCTGCGCGACGGCCGCATCGACTGGGCCACCGGCATGGCCGACCGACTCCCCCTCGCGCTGGTGGCGGCCGTGATCGGCCTGCCCGCCACCGATGTCGCCGAGCTGCTGGACTGGGCCTACGACAGCACCGAGATGCTGGGCGGGGTGCTGCCCGCCGACCGGCTGGCCACCGTGGTGATGTCGGCCGCGGAGCTGACCGCCTACCTGCACGAACAGCTCGCCGCGGCGAGAACCGCAGCGGCGCGGGCGGACTCGACCGATGACCTGCTGGGTGTCCTGGCCGCCGCGGTCGAGGCCGGGGAGCTGTCGCACGAGGCCGCGGTGTTGAACCTGGTGCAGTTGGTCGGCGCGGGCGGAGAATCCACCGCGGGCCTGCTCGCCAGCGCGGCGCGCCTACTCGCGACCGATCCGCAGCTGGCGGAAATGCTGCGCGAACAACCGCATCGGATCGCGGCGTTCCTCGACGAGGCACTGCGGCTGGAGTCCCCGTTTCGCGGTCATCACCGCCACGTCACCACCGACACCGAACTCGGTGGTGTCGCACTGCCCGCCGGGAGTCACCTGCTGCTGCTGTGGGGTGCGGCCAACCGGGATCCGGCCGTATTCACCGACCCGGACGTCGTCGACCTCGACCGCAACGCCGCCCGCTGGCAGCTGGCCTTCGGCAAGGGCATCCACTTCTGCGTCGGCTCCGCGCTGGCCAAACTCGAAGCCACCGTCGCCATCACCACGCTGCTGCAACGCAGCACCTCCATCGGCCTGGTCGACGACGCCCCGCCGGTGTGGGTGCCCAGCATCTTCGTGCGCCGCCATCGGAGCCTGCCGCTGCGCATCCGCTGATTGCCGGATCCCCGGCTCATGCAGTGCGCGATTCGAGACACGGCGCCGACGGTAAACCGGCCGCCGCCGGTGCGGTGTCAGGCGCCGACGTAGTCCGCCAGGTGCTCGCCGGTGAGGGTGGAGCGGGCGGCGACGAGGTCGGCGGGAGTGCCCTCGAAGACGATCTTGCCGCCGTCGTGGCCCGCGCCCGGGCCGAGGTCGATGATCCAGTCGGCATGGGCCATGACCGCCTGGTGGTGCTCGATCACGATCACCGATTTACCGGACTCGACCAGCCGGTCCAGCAGGGCGAGCAGATTCTCGACGTCGGCGAGGTGCAGGCCGGTCGTCGGCTCGTCGAGGACGTACACCCCGCCCTTGTCGGCCATGTGGGTGGCCAGCTTGAGCCGCTGCCGTTCGCCGCCGGACAGCGTCGTGAGCGGCTGGCCGAGCTTGAGGTAGCCGAGCCCGACATCGGCGAGCCGGTCCAGAATGGCATGTGCGGCAGGAAGTTTCGCCGCACCGGAACCGAAGAACTCCTCCGCCTCGGCCACCGACATCCCCAGCACCTCGCTGATATTGCGGCCGCCCAGGTGATACTCGAGCACGGAGGCCTGGAACCGCTTGCCCTCGCACTCCTCGCAGGTGGTCTCCATGCCCGCCATCATTCCGAGGTCGGTGTAGATGACCCCGGCGCCGTTGCAGGTGGGGCACGCCCCCTCGGAATTCGCGCTGAACAGCGCCGGTTTCACGCCGTTGGCCTTCGCGAACGCCTTGCGGATCGGCTCCAGCAGCCCGGTGTAGGTCGCCGGATTGCTGCGCCGCGAACCGCGGATGGGCGCCTGGTCGACCGACACCACACCCTCCTCGGCGGGAATCGAGCCGTGGATCAGCGAACTCTTCCCGGAGCCCGCGACGCCGGTGACGACGCAGAGCACCCCGAGCGGCACGTCGACATCGACGTTCTGCAGGTTGTGCGCCGTCGCGCCGCGAATCTCCAACGCGCCCTTGGGTTTGCGTACCGTCTTCTTGAGCTGGGCGCGGTCGTCGAGATGACGGCCGGTACTGGTGTCGCTGGCCCGCAGCCCGTCGACGGTGCCCTCGAAGCACACCGTGCCGCCCTGTGTGCCCGCACCGGGGCCGAGATCGACGACGTGATCGGCGATCGCGATCGCCTCCGGCTTGTGCTCCACCACGAGCACGGTGTTGCCCTTGTCGCGCAGCTGCAGCAGCAGGTCATTCATCCGCTGGATGTCGTGCGGATGCAGCCCGATGGTGGGCTCGTCGAACACGTAGGTGACATCGGTGAGCGCCGACCCGAGGTGGCGAATCATCTTGACGCGCTGCGCCTCACCGCCCGACAGCGTCCCCGACGGCCGCTCCAGCGACAGGTAGCCCAGCCCGATATCCACGAACGAATCCAGGGTGCCGCCCAGCGCGGTGAGCAACGGCGCGACCGACGGCTCGTCGAGGCCGCGCACCCACTCCGCGAGATCGCGGATCTCCATCGAGCACGCGTCGGCGATGCTGATGCCCGCGATCTTCGACGACCGGGCCAGCTCGCTGAGCCGGGTGCCGTCGCACTCGGGACAGGTGGTGAAGGTGACCGCCCGCTCCACGAACGCCCGGATATGCGGCTGCATCGCTTCCTTGTCCTTGGACAGGAACGATTTCTGGATCTTCGGAATCAAGCCCTCGTAGGTGAGATTGACGCCGTCGACCTTCACCTTCACGGCCTCCTTGTAGAGGAAGTCGTTCATCTCCCGCTTGGTGAATTTGCGGATCGGCTTGTTCGGATCGACGAAGCCCGATTCGGCGTAGACCCGGACCGTCCAGAAACTGTCGGACTTCCAGCCCGGGATGGTGAACGCGCCCTCGGCGAGCGATTTGCTGTCGTCGTAGAGCTGGGTCAGGTCGATATCGTTGACCGAACCCCGGCCCTCACACCGCGGGCACATACCGCCGGTGATGCTGAAGCTGCGCCGCTCCTTCACCGTCCGCCCGCCCTTCTCCACCGCGACCGCGCCCGCACCACTGATCGAGGCCACATTGAACGAGAACGCCTGCGGCGAACCGATATGCGGAGAACCGATCCGGCTGAACAGAATCCGCAACATCGCATTGGCGTCGGTGGCGGTGCCGACCGTGGAGCGCGGATCCGACCCCATCCGCTGCTGATCGACGATAATCGCCGTCGTCAAACCCTCGAGCACATCGACCTCGGGCCGCGCCAACGACGGCATGAACCCCTGCACGAACGCGCTGTAGGTCTCGTTGATCAACCGCTGCGACTCCGCCGCGATCGTGCTGAACACCAGCGAACTCTTACCCGAACCGGACACACCGGTGAACACGGTCAGTCGGCGCTTCGGGATCTCGATGCTGACATCCCGGAGGTTGTTCACGCGCGCACCGTGCACGCGGATCAGGTCGTGGCTGTCGGCGGCGGGCAGCGCCGGGGACTTCTCGCCCTTCTTCGTGACCTTCTTGGCGCCGTTCTTCGTGGCCGTGGTCATCGTGTCTCCATCTGTTCTACGCGGGGCGCCGGCGCGGGCTCCGTCGGCGTGGCATGGTCGATTAAACCCGATCGATCCCGGTGGACGGGCCGACGCTGTGGCGCTTCATCCGGTACGGCAGGACGAACATGTACAGACCGGTGGCCATGAGCAGCAGCAGCGGAGGCAGCGGCAGATAGAACAGCCAGGCCGCGGACTCCGTCATGCCCAGCGCGGCGGCGACCATGGCGACGACGACCGTTGTCGTGAAAATGATGGACAGCCAGCGGTGCAGCTGCCGGTCCCAGGCGCTCCAGTTCATCGTGAGCCTCCTCTCGAGCGTGCGGTTATCGCGGTGCGAGGCGGACGACCGGGTACGTCCGGTCGGATTTGGCCTGATACTTCGCGATGCGGGGCTGGTCGGTGGCGATGCGCTGCCAGGCCCGCTCGCGGTCGTCGCCGTCGAGCGGCTGCGGTGTCACGGCCACGTCGCCGCGGCCGGGCAGTTCGATCGACACCCGGTCCGGATGTGCCATCAGATTGGCGTGCCAGTCGGGGTTGCGGCTCCCGCCGCCGGATCCCACGATCAGCCAGGCGTCGCCGCCGTCGGGGAACCAGGCCAGCGGGGTTTCGCGGGGCTGCCCGCTGCGGCGGCCCACGGTCTTGAGGATCAGGACGTCCATGCCCATGAAGGTGCCGCGGCCGCGGCGGATCTTGCGGTTCATGCGGGCGTTCATCGTCTGCTGCATCCAGCGCGAGAATGCACCGGGTGTACCGGGCTTCCGCTTGCCCGCCGACTGTTCTGACATGACTACCTTTCTGTGAATGAGTCGGGATCCCGGCCAAAAGCGTGCCGGGAAATAAGGGGCCCTAGGCGACGCCGGGAAATGAGAGCCCCAGGCCACGACGGGAAATGAGGGCCCTGGGCCACGCGGTCAGCTTGCTTGCTGGATGCGGAGCATGTTGCCCGCGGGATCGCGGAAGGCGCAGTCGCGGACGCCGTAGGGCTGGTCGGTGGGTTCCTGGACCACCTCGGCGTCGCCGGCCTGCAAGCGCTCGAAGGTGCCGTCGACGTCCTTGGTTGCCAGGACGATGCTGGCATAGGTGCCCTTGGCCATCATTTCGGTGACCATGCGGCGTTCGTCGTCGGTGAGGCCGGGGGTGGCCTCCGGCGGGTACAGGACGATGGCGGTGTCGGGCTGGCCGGGCGGGCCGACGGTGATCCAGTGCAGCCCGTTGTAGCCGACGTCGTTGCGGACCTCGAAGCCCAGAATGTCGCGATAGAAGGCCGTGGCCGCCTCCGGGTCGTTCTGCGGGAGGAAGCTGGCTTGAATGGTGATATCCATGGCATTCACGCTAAGCGCTGCCCGACCACCTGCGCTTCTCGATTCCTGATCGGTCTGGTGACCTGTTTCGCCACGCACGACGGCATGCCCTCCGTCTCGTGCGCCGCGTCCCGCCGGTAGACGCTGGGCGGGACGCCGACCAGCTCGGTGAAGCGCGTGCTGAAGGTGCCCAGCGAGGAACACCCGACCGCGAAGCAGACCTCGGTAACCGAGAGGTCGCCACGGCGCAGCAGCGCCATCGCGCGCTCGATGCGGCGCGTCATGAGATAGGCGTACGGCGATTCGCCGTAGGCGAGCTTGAACTGCCGGCTGAGGTGCCCGGCCGACATGTGGGCATCGCGGGCGAGCCGCTCCACATCCAGCGGCTGCGCGAATTCTCGGTCGATCCGGTCGCGGACGCGGCGCAACCGCGCGAGGTCGCGCAGGTGCTGATCCGCGGGTGTGCTGGTCACAGGTGTGATCGTGCCACGCCGCGCCGCGGTTGCCCAGTGCGCCGTACCAGCGGGCGCTGCGCTCAGCGGAACGGCGGCTCGTTGAACGTGCGCAGTTTGCGGGAATGCAGGCTGTCGCCCTCGGCGCGTAGCAGCTCGACCGCGCGGATGCCGATCTGCAGATGCTCGGAGACCGTGCCCTCGTAGAAGCGGTTGGCCTGACCGGGCAGCTTGATCTCGCCGTGCAGCGGCTTGTCCGACACGCACAGCAGCGTGCCGTAGGGCACCCGGAACCGGTAGCCCTGGGCCGCGATGGTGGCGCTCTCCATATCCACGGCGACCGCGCGGCTGAGGTTGAACCGCAGCGCCGACGCCGAGTAGCGCAGCTCCCAGTTGCGGTCGTCGGTGGTCACGACGGTGCCGGTGCGCAATCGCTGCTTCACATCCTCGCCGGGCATGCCGCTGACCAGCTTCGTCGCGTCGTACAGCGCGCGCTGCACCTCGGCGATGCTCGGGATCGGAATGTCCGGCGGCAGCACCGGATCCAGGACGTGGTCGTCGCGCAGGTAGGCGTGGGCGAGCACGTAGTCGCCGATCTCCTGGCTCTCCCGCAGTCCGCCGCAGTGGCCGATCATCAGCCAGGCGTGCGGCCGCAGGACCGCGAGATGGTCGCACATGTTCTTGGCGTTGGCGGGCCCGACACCGATATTCACCAGCGTGATGCCGTGGCCGGTGGGCGACATCAGGTGCCACGCGGGCATCTGGTGTTTCTTCCACGCGCCGTCGGCCACCATCGACTCCCGGTCCCGCACGTCGGCCGTGATCACCGTGCCGCCCGCGCAGGACAGGCGGTCGTAGGGGCTGTCGGGGTCGGCGATCAGGTCGCAGGCCCACCGCACGAACTCGTCGACATAGCGGCTGTAGTTGGTGAACATCACGAACGACTGGAAGTGCTCGACGGGAGTGCCGGTGTAGTGCCGCAGCCGGGCCAGGGAGAAATCCGTGCGCAGCGCGTCGAACTGGCTCAGCGGCAGCGGGCCGCTGGTGTCGATGATGCCGTCGGCGATCTCGTCGCCGACATCGGCCAGATCGGTGGTCGGGAAGTATTTCGCCAGGTCCGCGCTCATGGACCGGTCCAGGCCGAGTTCGGCGCCGTCGATCACGTACGGGAACGGGATCTCCTGCTGCGAGGGGCCGACCTCGATGTGGACGTCGTAGTCGTCGAGGATCACCGTGAGCTGTTCGGCCAGGTACTCGCGCAGCAGCGCCGGGCGGGTGATCGTCGTCCGGTAGGTGCCCGGCCGGGTGAGCCGGCCCCAGGCCCGCGAGCGGTTCTTCGGCTGTGCCCGGCCGTCCCAGCCCAGGCGCAGCTCCGGATAGACGAAGGCGCCGGACTCGCGCGCGAGGCTGGTGGGCACGACGCCGTTGTCGACGAAGTCCTTCACCGACGCGCGCAGCGCGCGTACGGACCGCTCGTAGCGCGACTCCAGCTCGTCCAGCGTGGCCTCGACGGCGACCCGGGTGACCTTCGAACGGTCGGGCATCTCGGTGTTGCTCATGGGCGCTCGCTCACCTCCCGCGCCGTGTCGGTGGTGGCGGGTGGTCGCAGCACCGAAAGATCCGGCGGCGCACCGCGATACGCCTCGATCTCCACCAGCGTCAGCTGGCCCGTGCAGCCCTGGCTCAGCGTCGATGACGGCCGGTCGGCGGTCAGCACGTTCGGGTTGCCGTGGCGGCAGCAGCTCGGGTCGGCCGGATCGGGGTCGTACCAGGCGCCGGTGGAGAGCTGGGCGACGCCCGGGCGCACCGCCTCGTCCACGACCAGACCGGCCAGGCAGGAGCCGCGGTCGTTGAACAGGCGCACGATATCGCCGTCGCGCACGCCGCGGGCCGCCGCCTCCTCGGGATGCAGCCGCACCGGCTCGCGCCCGGCGACCTTCGTCGATCGGCTGTGCGAACCCACGTCGAGCTGGCTGTGCAGCTTGCTGCGCGGCTGGTTGGCGACCAGCTGGATCGGGTATCGCGCGGCCTCGGGGCTGCCCAGCCAATCCTCGGGCTCCAACCACACCGGATGGCCCGGGCAGTCGGCGTAGCCGTAGCCGTCGATGGTGTCGGAGAAGATCTCGATGCGGCCGGTCGGCGTGGTCAGCGGGTGCGCCTGCGGGTCGGCGCGGAAGTCGGCGAACGCCACCTGCGCCGGTTCGGCGACCGGCAGTTCGAGACCGTCGCCCGCCCAGAACTCGTCGAAGCCCGGCCACCGCCCGTCCTCCTGGTCGGCCAGCCACTGCTCGTACAGGTGCCGCAGCCACTGCTCGGTGGTGCGGCCCTCGGTGAATTCCTTACCGACGCCCAGCATTTCGGACAGCTCGCTGAAGATGGCGTAATCGTCGCGGGCCTCGCCGTGCGGGCGGGTGAGCGCGCGCATCGGGAAGAACATGCGGTCGTTGTCGCCGGAGCCGAAATCGTCGCGCTCGATGGTCATCGTGGCGGGCAGCACGATATCGGCGTGGCGGGTGGTGCCGGTCCAGAACGAATCGTGCACGACCACCGTGTCGGGACGGGTGAAGGCCTCGCGCAGCCGTGCCAGATCCTGGTGGTGGTGGAAGGGGTTGCCGCCCGCCCAGTAGACCAGCTTGATCTCGGGGTAGGTCAGCTCCTGCCCGTTGTATCGGTAGGACGCACCGGGATTCAGCAGCATGTCGGCGATGCGCGCGACGGGGATGAACGTGTCGACGCCGTTCTCCCCCTGCGGCAGGTGTGGCACCCGCAGTTGCCGCGTCGGCTCCCCCACGTTGGCCGCCGAGCCGTAGCCGTGGCCGAATCCCCCGCCGGGCAGGCCGATCTGGCCCAGCATGGCCGCGAGCACGACGCCCAGCCACAGCGGCTGCTCGCCGTGGCGCGCCCGCTGCAGCGACCAGCTCACGGTGATGAAGGTGCGGCTCCCGGCCATCTCGCGGGCCAGCGCGCGGATGCGGTCGGCGGGGACGCCGGTGATGGCCTCGGCCCAGGCGGGATCCTTCACCACACCGTCGGTCGCGCCGCGCAGATACCGTGCGAACCGGTCGAATCCGACGGTGCAGCGGTCCAGAAAGTCGTTGTCCGCCAGCCCTTCCGCGTCGAGCACCTGCGCCAGCGCCAGCATCAGCGCGGCGTCGGTGTTCGGGCGCGGGGCGATCCACTCGGCCCGCGCCTCGGCCGGGGTGTCGTCGCGCAGCGGCGCGACCGTGACGAATCGGCAGCCGCGCTCGCTGGCCCGCGCCACCCAGGAGCGGGCGTTGTGCCGCGAGACGCCGCCCGGGGAGACGGCCGCGTTCTTCGGCGAGAGCCCGCCGAAGGCGACCACCAGCTCGGAGTGCTCGGCCAGCACCGATTTCGCCGTGCCGTGCCCCAGCAGCCAGTACAGGTCGCACAGGATGTAGGGCATGAGCACCGTGGAGGTGCCGAGGCTGTAGCTGTTGACATGGCGCACATAGCCGCCGAGGCAGTTCAGGAACCGGTGTACCTGACTCTGCGCGTGGTGGAAGCGGCCCGCGCTGGCCCAGCCGTAGGACCCGGCGTACACCGAGCCCGCCCCGTACTCGCGGTACACCCGGCGCAGCTCGCCCGACAGCAGCTCGAGGGCCTTCTCCCAGGACACCGGGACGAACGGCTCGGCGCCGCGGCCGGGCGCCCCCGGGCCGTGCTCGAGCCAGCCCTGACGCACGTGCGGGCGGTCGATCCGCGTCGGATGATGTTGTGCGGAGGCGACATTCTCGATCAGCGGCATGGGTTCGGGATCGCCGCGCCACGGCCGCACCTCGGTCAGCCGCTCGCCGTCGGCGGTGGCCTCGAACGCTCCCCAGTGCGTCAGATGCGTTGTCATGATCTCCACCGTAACGCCCGGCACCGACACCCCGCCGCGCCCGCACAGGGAAGATGGACAGGCGACCAGTTCAATATCGGAACGGCAACATTCCCGAGCGGTCACTCGGTCGGCCCTAGGATCCGGCTAGCGTTGCCGAAACCGATCCCGATCCCGATGTCGAGGAGTCCGATGCGCCAGTTCACCCGCCGCCACGCTCTCGGCCTGTTCGCGGCCGGTACCGCCGCCGCGCTCGCCGGGCCCGCGCCGCTCGCCGGAGCCCGCCCGGCCCCGCCCGCGACCGTCCCGGCACTGGGTGAGGACTTCCTGTGGGGTGTGGCCAGCGCCGGGTTCCAGTGCGAAGGCCATGCGCCGGACAGCAATTGGACCCGGTACGTGGACTCGCATCCCGACTACGACCGCTACCAGAACGCGGTCGACTTCTACAACCGCTACCCCTCCGATATCGGCCTGGCCTCCGGCCTCGGCGTCGGCGTGTACCGGATCAGCGTCGAGTGGGCGCGCGTGCAGCCGCAGCCCGGCCGCTGGTCGGAGGAGGGATTCGCCTTCTACGACAGCGTGCTCGACGCCATGGCCGCCCGGGGCATCCGCCCGATGCTCAGCCTCGACCACTGGGTCTATCCCGGCTGGGCCGCCGAGCGCGGCGGTTGGGGTAACCCGGCGATGGTCGACGACTGGCTGGTCAATGCCCGAAAGGTGGTGGACCGCTACGCATCCCGCGATCCGCTGTGGGTCACGTTCAACGAGCCGACCTTCTACGTGCTCAACGAGACGTCCAACGGCGGCTTGCCCGCGACCGCGATCCCGGCGATGCAGCAGCGACTGGCCCAGGCGCACAACACGATCTACGACCACATTCACGCCGTCCAGCCGGGCGCGCTGGTCACCAGCAATGTCGCCTACATCCTCGGCGCCACCGAACCGCTGATCAACGGGCCGATCGTGGAGCCGATCTCGGGCAAGCTCGACTACCTCGGCATCGACTACTACTACGGCTTCACCCCGCAGGCGATGCTGGCCGACCCGCCCACCAACATGAAGGAGCTGTGGAAGGTCCCGCTGCAGCCGGAGGGCATCTACTACGCGCTGGACCATTACGCGCGCCGCTTCCCGGGCATGCCGCTGTACATCGTCGAGAACGGCATGCCCACGCAGAACGGCGCGCCCCGCGCGGACGGCTACAGCCGCGCCGACGACCTGCGCGACACCGTCTACTGGATTCAGCGCGCGAAGGCCGACGGCATGAACATCATGGGCTACAACTACTGGAGCATCACCGACAACTACGAATGGGGCAGCTACACACCGCGTTTCGGCCTCTACACCGTCGACGTGCGCACCGATCCGGCCCTCACCCGCCGCCCCACCGATGCCGTCGCGGCCTACAGCGGCCTGACGCGGTCCGGCGGCGTTCCCGGTGACTATCGACCGACCCGCGCGCCCGCCGCCTGCTCCCTGGTCGACACCCCCGGCAGCTGCACCGATCCGGTCACCGTGCCGCAGTAGCGAGGTTCCGGCGCGGCGAGGACTTTCGGCGCGACGTCCATGGACCTTCGGCCCCTGCCCGGCCGCCCCGTGCGCGGGATCCTGGACTGGCCGGGGCGCCCCGGCCACGCCCCCCCGGCGGGGGGGTAGAGCCGGGGCGGGGGCGCCTAAATGAAAGAGCCCCGGCGGGGCCGCCGCCCCCCCCCCCCCCCC
>NZ_JARWQD010000212.1 GCF_029869545.1 Nocardia wallacei
CCCCCCCCCCCACCCCCCCCCCCCTCCCCGCTCGGGCCCCCCCCCCCCCCCCCCCCCCCGCCCGGGGGCTCGCCCCCCCCTCGACCGGATGTCGTACGGGTTCTTCGGGTTTCACGCCCGACGTAGCCATCGCCGCACCTCCTGTATTCGGATTGCCGGAAGGCGGCTCAGCAAAAGCCGGGGATCCCGTGCCACGCCGCGCCCCGGTCGGTGGCGTCGTCGCGCTCGACCGCGGCCTCGATCAGCCCGTAGGGCCGGTCCGCGGCGATGAACACCTCGCCGGGGTTGTCGATGCCGAAACGTCCCAGGTCGTACAGGAAGTGGTGCTTGTTCGGGGCCGAGAACTTGATCTCGGCGACCTCGCGATGCTGCTCGAGCACGGCGCGCCCCATGCTGTAGAGGGTCTGCTGCAGGGCGTAGGAGTGCACGGCGGCGAACTGCCGCAACAGGATCGAGCGAATGGAGTCGAAGGACTTGTCCCAGTCGACATCCGTGTGGTCGTAACGCCACCGCGCCACCAGCGAGGTGGCCATGATCCGGTCGTCGGTCTCCTCGAGCGTGGTGTACCTGTCCTTGAAGTAGCCGTGGAACTCCGACCCGGTCGACTTCAGCACCACCAGATCCTTGATGCCCGAGACCACGTGCGCGCGCCGGTCCGGACCCACCCCGTCGACATTGACGACGGTCGTCCGCACGCCCCCGCCGCGCTGCACGAACGAGTGGTCGTGGCCGATGCCGTCGACCGGAATGCGTTCCCAGGCATACTCGTCGATCTCGACGCGCGCGCCGTCGGCGCCCGGGCAGCGGGCGATGAAGTGGTCGGCGAGGGTGAGGCCGAAATCCTCGATCGCCTCCACACCCTTCTCCTTGGCGAAGGCGAAGACGGTGTTCTTCTGGGTGTCGGTGGGCAGAATGTCGCGCTGGTCCCCGGTGATGTGGGCGTCGTCGAACCGGCCGCGCAGCGCGGAGGAGACGTTGAGGTCGCGGATCCGGTGCCGCGCGGTGTCGCGGAAGACTCGCACGAGACGGTTCTCGGCCTTGCCGTACTGATTGGGCCCGAGCTGGATGGCCATGGAAGTTCAGCTCCCTCGGTAGGTGGAGATGGCGAACGGGGACAGCAGCAGCGGCACGTGGTGGTGCTGCCGCGGATCGGCGACGGTGAAGGTCACCGTCACCTCGGGAAAGAATCGGTCGCGATCGCCGAAATAGCCTGCGGCGTCGAAGATCAGGCGATAGTCGCCGGCGTCCACCCGCTCCGGGCCGATGGCCGTGATCCGGCCGTCGTCGTCGGTGCGGCCGGTGCCCAGCTCTCGCCAGCCGTCACCGGCGCGGGCCTCGAGGCGCACCGCGACACCCCGGGCCGGGTGACCGGCCGCGGTGTCGAGCACATGGGTGGTAATGGCGCTACGGGTCATTGAACAACCATCCGTTCCAGCCGCTTTCGTGCGATGGCGGCGAGTTCTCTTCGGGTGACCAGGATTTCGTCGCCCGGCTCGTTGCCGAGCCGTTGCGACAGGTCGGCGAGCATCTCGTAGCCGCTGCGGCCCGAGGCACACACCAGGTAGATGTGGCCGAACTTCCGCTCGTAGGCGAGGTTGCCGTCGCGCAGCCGCTCGGCGAGTTCGGCGTCGGCGGCGTCGACCCCCGACTGTTCGCGCGCGGCCCGCGACCCGGGCGCTGTGGTGGCGCCGATGCGCGGGTGGTCGGCCAGGGCCTGCCGCACCTGCGGCCCGGTGAGCGCGAGTGCCGACCGCTCGGCCAGGTCCAGCAGCGCCGCCCGGTCGGGATACGGCCGGGCGGAAACCACCTCCTCGACCCATTCCGCCACGGCCACAACGGATTCCAGTGCCGCCCGCCAGGCGTCGGCGGGCAGCTGGTTGAGCCGGGCGATCGACTGCGGTTCCGTCACCGGACGCACCTCCATCCGGAAGACCGGTCGCTGTAACTTCTGCAATGCGGAATTCAAATTCCGTAGAACCGAATGTAAGGCCGATCACAACGACCTGTCAACGGGTCCGACGAGGATCACCCGGATTTCGGCCAAAGTGTTGACCGCCACACTCCGTTGCCGCTACCGTCGAATAGCGGAAGAAAGATTTCACATCACGGAACCGCCTCGCTATGAGCGCCAGGGCATCGACGCCCTCCGTGACAGGTCCGAACAGCGCTCCGACCAGCGCGTTCCCGGACATCTATCCTCGACCGACTCGTCGACCGGCACCGTGAGAAGAAGAGGCCACATGACCGAACAACCACTGCCCTATGCGGTGAACCTGTCCATCCTGTTCAAGGAGATCCCCCTGCTCGACCGCCCCGCTGCCGCCAAGGCGGCCGGTTTCGACGCCGTGGAGTTCTGGTGGCCCTTCGACACCGCCACCCCGGCCGATGCCGAGGTGGATGCGTTCGTGCAGGCCATCGAGCAGGCGGGGGTGCGGCTGATCGGCCTGAACCTGTTCGCCGGTGATATGCCCGCGGGCGAACGCGGCCTGGTGTCGTGGCCCGGGCGTGAACAGGAGTTCGCCGACAGCGTGGCCGTCGCCGTCGGAATCGGCCGCCGGTCGGGCTGCCGCGGCTTCAATGCCTTGTACGGCAACAGAATCGAGGGGGTCGACCCCGGCGAGCAGGACGAGGTGGCGCTGCGCAATCTGGGCCTGGCCGCGCGGGCCATCGCCGAGATCGACGGCACCGTGCTGCTGGAGCCGGTCAGCGGCATCGCCGCCTATCCGCTGAAGACCGCCGCGGACGTGATCGGCGTGCTCGATCGGGTGCGCGCCGCGCAGGGGGCGGCGAACCTGGGCCTGCTCGCGGACCTCTATCACCTGGCCACCAACGGCGACGACCTGGACAAGGTCATCGAGCACTACGGCGACCGGATCGCCCACGTGCAGATCGCCGACGCCCCCGGGCGGCACCAGCCCGGCACGGGCGAACTCGACCTCTTCGGCTACGTCGACAAGATCGGCGCGGCCGGATACCGCGGCCATATCGCCGCCGAATACATCCCCTCCGGCGCCAGCGCCGACAGCTTCGCCTGGCTGCCCACGCGATAAGGAGCAAGTGCATGAGCAAGATCGGATTCATCGGCCTCGGCATCATGGGTTCACCCATGGCGGGCCACCTGGTACGCGCCGGACACGAGGTCACCGGCTACACCCTCAACACCGAGGCCCTGGACAAGCTGGAGGCCGAGGGCGGCAAGCGGGCCGGGAACATCGCGGAGGCGGTGCGCGACGCCGAGATCGTCATCACCATGCTGCCCAACCATCCTCAGGTCGAGGAGGTCGTCCTCGGCGCGGACGGCGTGTTCGCGCACGCACCGAAAGGTGCTCTGCTGATCGACTTTTCGACCATCCGGCCGGAAAGCTCCATCGCGATCGCCGAGGCGGGCGCGGACGGCGGGTTCCGGGTGCTCGACGCGCCGGTGTCCGGCGGGCAGGCCGGGGCCGAGCAGGGCGTGCTCTCGATCATGGTCGGCGGCGCCGAACCCGATTTCACCACCGCCACACCGATTTTCGACGCTGTCGGCAAGACCTTCATCCACGTCGGCGGGCACGGCGCCGGGCAGATCGTCAAGGCGGCCAACCAGTTGGTCGTGGGCGGCACCTACGCCCTGGTGGCCGAGGCCATCGTGCTGATGGAGGCGCTGGGCGTCGATGCGGGCAAGGGGCTGGACGTGCTGGCGGGCGGGCTCGCCGGGAGCCGCATCCTCGAGCTCAAGCGCACGTCCATGGTGGCCCGCGAATTCGCCCCCGGCTTCCGAATCGACCTGCACCACAAGGATATGGGCATCGTCGCCGACGCCGCCCGGCAGGCCGATATCGCGCTGCCGATCGGCGCGCTGGTGGGGTCGCTCATCGCCGCGGGCCGGGCCCAGGGCCTCGGCTCGCTCGATCATTCGGCGCTGCTGAAGGTGATCGAGAACCTCAACGGCCGCGGCGAGAAGTAGTAGCGCAGAGGTGAACGCATGAACGCACCGCGAATCGTCCTGGCTCCCGACAAGTTCAAGGGGTCACTGACGGCCGGAGAGGTCGCCGATGCGGTGGCGGCCGGAATCCGCCGGGTTCGCCCCGACGCCGACATCCGCTGGGTCCCCGTGGCCGACGGCGGGGAGGGGACGGTGGACACGGCGGTGGCCGCCGGATTCGACCGCGCCACAGCCGATGTCAGCGGGCCGACCGGCGAGACGGTGCGGGCGGCGTTCGCGCACAACGGAAGTGTCGCGGTGGTGGAGGCCGCCGCGGCATGCGGGCTGTCGCAGCTGCCGGGCGGCACGCCCGCCCCGCTGACCGCGACCAGTCGCGGGGTCGGCGAGTTGATCCGGGCGGCGCTCGACACCCGCTGCGGCACCTTGGTTCTCGGTGTGGGCGGCAGCGCCTGCACCGATGGTGGCGCCGGCCTGCTGGCAGGACTGGGCGCGGCGCTGCTGGACGCGGACGGGCGTCCGGCGGGTCCGGGGGGCGGTGGGCTGACCGACATCGCCTACCTGGACCTGCACCAGCTCGATCCCCGCATCCACGAGGTGGATCTGCTGCTGGCCAGCGACGTCGACAATCCCCTGCTCGGACCCGTCGGTGCCGCAAGCGTTTTCGGCCCGCAGAAGGGGGCCGGTGCCGGTGCGGTGGCCGCGCTGGAGGCGGGCCTCACGCATTGGGCCGGGCTGGTCGCCCGGCGCACCGGATTCGACGCCGCCGCCCGGCCCGGCGCCGGTGCCGCCGGTGGCATCGGCTTCGCCGCGATCGCCGTCCTCGGCGCGCGCCGCGCCGGTGGCATCGAGGTCATGCTCGACCTGGCCGGGTTCGACCGCAGCCTGAAGGACGCGGACCTGGTCATCACCGGCGAGGGTTCCCTGGACGAGCAAACCCTGCACGGCAAGGCCCCCGCCGGAGTCGCCGCCCGCGCGGCCGCCGCCGGCGTGCCCACGGTCGCGGTCGCGGGCCGCACCCTTCTCACCCCGGACCAACTGCACTCGGCCGGTTTCGCGGCGGCCTACCCCCTCACCGATCTCGAACCCGACGTCCGACGCTGCCAGGACCACGCCACGAAACTCCTGACCCGCCAGGCCGAGCACATAGCCCAAGCCTTCCTCCCCACCCCCACCCCATGACCACCCCACTCCCGCTGGCCGCGCCGTCGGCCCTGCGGAGGCCGGGCACCCATCCCGCCGTCAATGGGTCCCGACTTCCGCTGGGCCGACGGAGCATCCGCACAGTCCATGGACCGGGCGGTGCCGGCCGCCCCGGCTCCCCGCCGCCATCCTGTCCCGCCGCGGACCCGACCGCCGCTGCGGCCGCACGACCCGCGTTCCGGCCCTGTCCGGGACCGGGGACACCGTCGACCGCTGCGCGTCCTCGGCGCGCGGACCCGCCCGGGCCCGCGCCGAGGGCGACGAGAGGCGCATCCGGGCGACAGCGCGAGCGCCGCAGCGACCTGCGGCAGGACAGGACGTTCCGTTGCTCGGCGGCGGGGAGCCACATTCGAGCTTCGTATCTGTACAGGAGAGTTCCGTGAATACCAACGCACCCAAGGTGTTTCGCGCTCGCCGGGTCATCACGCCCAACGGTGAGGTCGCGGCGTCGGTGGTGGTCCGGGACGGGCGCATCGCCGAGATCGTGCCGTTCGACGCGCCGGACTGGGCGGGACTCACCGATGTCGTGCACTGGATGGCCACCGGCCCGGCCGACCTGGTGGGCCTGAATCACAAGGGCCGCATAGCGATCGGCGCCGACGCGGACCTGTGCGTCTTCGCGCCGCACGAGGAATTCGTCGTGGACGCGACGGCATTGCAGCACCGCAATCCGATCACCGCCTACGACGGCCGCACGCTGCGCGGCGTGGTGCGATCCACCTGGCTGCGCGGCGAGCACATCACCGGCGACCACCCCCGTGGCCGCCTGCTGCAGAAAGGGGTTTAGATGAGCGACTGGTCCCAGCTACCCGACCTGGCCGTCCGCCGGGTCGGCGGCAGCGTGGTCGCCGCGAACGACGAGTTCTTCGCCGAGCGGGAGAATCTCATCGCCGACGCGGCGCCGGTGTATCGCCCGCACACCTTCAACAACAAGGGTCAGGAGTACGACGGCTGGGAGACCCGCCGCCGCCGCGACGGCAGTCCCGGGCCCGACTGGGCGCTCATCCGTCTCGGCATCGCCGGTGTCCCCGCCGCGCTCGTCGTCGACACCGCGCACTTCGTCGGGAACTATCCCCCGCAGGTGTCGATCGAAGGCGCCTGTGTCACAGGCCAGCCCACGGTCGAGCAGTTGCTGGCCGCCGACTGGCACACGGTGGTCCCGCGCTCGCCGGTCGAGGGCGACAGCCACAACGTGTTCGAGGTGTCGGAGGATCGGCGCCTGACGCACGTGCGGCTGAACATGCATCCCGACGGCGGTATCGCGCGACTGCGGGTGCACGGCACCGCGGTCCCGGATCCGCAATGGATCGACGACGTGCCGTTCGATCTGGTGGCGCTGCGCAACGGCGGCCGTGCGGTGGCCTGCAGTGACGGGTTCTTCTCCCCGCCGAACAACATGCTGCAGCCGGGTATTTCGCGGTTCATGGCCGACGGCTGGGAGACGCGCCGCCGCCGCGACGACGGAAACGACTGGGCCACAATAGCCTTGGCCGCCGAGGCGGTCCCGTCCGTACTGGAACTCGACACCACCCACTACAAGGGCAACGCACCCGCCCGGATCTCGCTGGACGGATACACCCCCGGCGGTGACCTGGTATCGCTGCTGGAGCCCGTCGCCCTGCAGCCCGACGCCCCGCACCGGTTCCGCCTCGCGGGCGACCGGCCCGTGAATCAGGTGCGGCTCAACGTCTTTCCCGACGGCGGCATCGCCCGCCTGCGCCTGTACGGTTCGCTCACCGCGACCGGCAGGCAGCATCTGCACGACCGCTTCACCGCCACATCCGGCGACTGACCGAACGGAGATCCCGATGGTCCTCATGTTCCTCAACGGCGACGGTATGCGCGGCGGCCGCCTGCACGACCAGATCGCGGGCGCGCCGCTGGTGCGCACCGCGCGCAGCGCACCGAAGTACCGCTACTACTCCGTCGGCGACCGCTTCCCGGCCATGATCGCTACCGACGCCGACGGCCGCGCGGTCGCCGGCGAGGTCTACGACGTGCCGATGGAAGTGCTGCGCGACAACCTGATTCCGGCGGAGCCCCCGGAACTGGAGCTCGGCCTGATCGAACTCGACGACGGCACCGCCTGCCTGGCGACCGTGCTGCGCCAGGACCGGCTCGGCTCGCCGGAACTGATCGATATCTCCGATATCGGCGACTGGCGCACCTACCGCGGAAACACCGTCACCACCTGACCGCGCCGGAAACCACACTTACACAGGACAATTGGAGTACCACGTCATGACACGGATGCGAGCCGTCGATGCGGCCGTGAAGATTCTGGAGCTGGAGGGCGCCACCCAGGCGTTCGGCCTGCCCGGCGCCGCGATCAACCCCTTCTACTCGGCGCTGCGCGCCCACGGCGGCATCAAGCACGTGCTCGCCCGCCACGTCGAGGGCGCCTCGCATATGGCCGAGGGCTACACCCGGGCCGCGCACGGCAATATCGGCGTGTGCATCGGCACCTCGGGCCCGGCCGGTACCGACATGATCACCGGCCTGTATTCGGCCATCGCGGACTCGATTCCGATCCTGTGCATCACCGGCCAGGCGCCGACCGCCCGGCTGCACAAGGAGGACTTCCAGGCCGTCGACATCGCGGCCATCGCCGCGCCGGTCACCAAGATGGCGATGACCGTGCTGGAGCCGGCGCAGGTGCCCGGGGCGTTCCAGCAGGCGTTCCACCTGATGCGATCCGGACGTCCGGGCCCGGTGCTCATCGACCTGCCGCTCGACGTGCAACTCGCCGAGATCGACTTCGACCCCGGCACGTATCAGCCACTGCCGGTGTACAAACCGGCGGCGACGCGCGCCCAGGCGGCCAGGGCGCTGGACATGCTGACCGCCGCCCGGCGCCCGCTGCTGGTCGCCGGTGGCGGCATCATCAACGCCGGTGCCGAGGATCTGCTGGTGGAACTCGCCGAGCTGCTGCGGGTTCCGGTGATTCCGACGCTGATGGGCTGGGGCATCATTCCCGACGATCACGAACTGCAGGCGGGCATGGCCGGACTGCAGACCGCCACCCGCTACGGCAATGCCACCCTGCTGGCCTCGGACTTCGTCATGGGCATCGGTAACCGGTGGGCCAACCGCCACACCGGCGGGCTCGAAACCTACCGCAAGGGACGCACTTTCGTGCACGTGGACATCGAGCCGACCCAGATCGGCCGCGTGTTCCCGCCCGACTACGGCATCGCCTCCGACGCCAAGGCCGCCCTCGAGCAGATGATCGCGGTCGCGAAGGAGCGCAAACAGGCCGGAACTCTGCCGGACTACTCGGACTGGGTCGCCGACTGTCTCGACCGCAAGCGGACGCTGCACCGCAAGACCCACTTCGACAACGTCCCGGTGAAGCCGCAGCGGGTGTACGAGGAGATGAACCGGGCGTTCGGGCGCGACACCCGCTACGTGTCCACGATCGGGCTCTCGCAGATCGCGGGCGCCCAGATGCTGCACGTCTACAAGGCGCGCAACTGGATCAACTGCGGCCAGGCCGGTCCCCTGGGCTGGACGGTGCCCGCGGCGCTCGGCGTGGTCGCGGCCGATCCGGAGGCGAACGTCGTTGCGCTGTCGGGTGATTACGACTTCCAGTTCATGATCGAGGAACTCGCCGTCGGCGCCCAGTTCAACCTGCCCTATGTGCACGTGCTGGTGAACAACTCGTATCTGGGCCTGATCCGGCAGGCACAGCGGGCCTTCGACATGGACTACTACGTGCAGCTGGGCTTCGACAACATCAACGGCGACGATTCGATCGGCCAGGCCAAGGGTTACGGCGTCGACCACGTGCGGGTCGCCGAGGGCCTAGGCTGCAAGGCGATTCGGGTCGAGAATCCGGACGAGATCGGCCCCGCCTTCGACCGGGCCCGGCGGCTGGCCGCGGAGTTCCGGGTGCCGGTGGTGGTCGAGATCATCCTGGAGAAGGTCACGAATATCGCCATGGGTGCCGCCGACATCGACAAGGTGACCGAGTTCGAGGATCTCGCCGAGACCGCCGCGGACGCCCCGACCGCCCTGCTGCCGCTCGCCTGACCCGGCGCCACGCGCGCCCGCCGCCCCGACCGCTGGTCCGCCACGGAGGTCGCGGTAGCGCCTACCCTCGTCAGTGTGCACTGGGATCAGATGACTGCCACGGCCGACGACCTGCGTAAACGGGCGACCCGGCTGCGCCGCGGGGTCGGTCAGCTGGGGGTGATCGAGTCGATCCTCGACGCGGCGGACGGGCCCTGGCTCGGGGCGATGGACGCCGACGGGCGGGGCACGGCGGAGCTGCGGATGCACCTGGCCGGGCTGTACCGGCTCACGGCCGTCGTGACCAGCGCGGGAAAGCTGAGCCTCGCGCAGATGAACGCCCCCGTCTCCGGCCCGGCCGCCGAGCGCGTGCTCTCGTCGAAGCCCGCCCTGCGGCGCGGCTGGGACGAATCCGTGCCCATGCCCAAGCAGCCCGAGTGGCTCGACCACGTCGTGGGCTGGGTCGCCGACGCCAGCCTGCACGTCGGCCGCCGGGCCGTCCTCGAATGGCAGCTCGAGGGCGCCGACCGGAAGCTGGCCTCGATGAACGACACCATCGACAGCCTGCGCATCAGCCTGCTCGAGCGCGAGCAGCTGCGCGACGAACTCGCCGTCGAGGTCGCGAAGATGCGCGCCGAGCTGGAATCCCTCGAGAACCGGGAGCCGACCGATGACCAGTGACAACGCCACCCGGCTCGCCGTACTGATCGACGCCGACAACGCGCAACCCGGCAATGCCGACGGGCTACTGGCCGAGGTCGCCAAGTACGGCACCGCGCACGTCAAGCGGGCCTACGGGGACTGGACGAATACGAACCTCAAGGGCTGGAAGGAACAGCTGCTGGACCAGTCGATCCAGCCGATCCAGCAGTTCGGGTACACCACCGGCAAGAACGCCACCGACTCGGCGATGATCATCGACGCGATGGACCTGCTCTACACCGGCAATCTCGACGGTTTCGTCATCGTCTCCAGCGACAGCGATTTCACCCGGCTGGCCAGCCGCATCCGGGAATCCGGCCTGACCGTCTACGGATTCGGCCAGCGCAAGACCCCCAAGCCGTTCGTCGCCGCCTGCGACAAGTTCATCTATACCGAAAACCTCACCGCCACAACGGAAGAGGCCGCGACCCCCAAGTCCCGCAAGACCGCGACCAACCAGCTCAAGGGCGATGCCAAGCTGATGAACCTGCTGCGCAACGCCGTGGACGCGGCCTCCGACGACTCCGGCTGGGCGATGCTGTCGGGCGTCGGCTCCATCATCAACAAGCAGCGTCCCGACTTCGATCCCCGCACCTACGGCTACACCAAGCTCGGCGAATTATTCACCGCCACAACCCTGTTCGACCTGGAAGGTCGCAGCCCCGGCGAGGGTAAACCCGAGGTCACCTACGTCCGCGACATCCGCTACCGGCCCCAGAAGTAGGCGGCCGCGCTCAGTCGCCGAGGGGGAATTGGCGTTCGGCGTCCGGACGCAGCGTGAAGCGGCGGCGGTCGAAGTCCCAGAATCGGTAGAGGGGCCACTGCACGGTGTGCGAGATCAGGGCGGCGGCGATGATCGCGTAGTGCGGCCAGCGGATCGGGACCTCGTGCCGCCGGGCCGTGCGTAACCCGCCCCGATGGAATTGCAGGCAGCGCCGCGGGCTGAGCCGACGGCGACGAGAAGAGGTTCGCACCCGCATATCGACCAGCTGGTGAATGATCTGCCCGTGCCGGAACAGGCAGATCGCCAGGTCCAGATCGTCGACCACGTCGGGCCGGACGGAGGTGTCGCCGCGCACCTTCTCCCAGGCCGTGCGGCGGATCGCCATGGACGGCCCGTACATATTGCCCACGCGCCCGCCGAGCTTTCCGAGTCCGCGCTGCACGAGAATGCCCAGTTCGAGCAGGACACCGACCGGCGAATCGTGATAGGTCGCGATACCCGTCACCGCGGCACAATCGGGATTGTCGTCGAAATGCCGCCGGATGACCGCACCCCAGTCCGGAGAAACCAGCGTATCGGCATCGGTGCGCCCGATGTATTCGCCCCGCGCCGTGTCGAATCCGGTGTTGCGGGCGCGGGCGACACCCCGCTGCGATTCGGTGACGACCACCACCCGCGGATGTTCCCGGGAATAATTCTCGACGAGCTGCCGGGTGCCGTCCGTGCTTCCGTTGTCGACGACGACGATCTCGTCGACGGCGGCCTGCGCGACCAGGTGGTCCAGGGTTCGAGTGATGCTCTTCGCCTCGTTCAGAACGGGAATCACGACACTGAGCACGATCGGTGGATTCGTCTCTTCCACGAAAGCTGTCCAAATCTACTTGCAGGTGGATCATCGATGCCGCATAACCGAACGTCGATTGTTCACGGTTACCCCCGGCGGGTAAACGATATCCGCTTCCCACTGTAGATAAACACGACCATTTCCGAAAACTACTGTGCCCTGCGACATTCCCCGCAATGGCACACTTCGGTCATCGACGCGATTGCGCAGCCGTCACCGTCACCACGGCCGCGACGATCGAGGCGGCACAGGCGATCATCGCGGCGGCGGTGATGCTGGTGGTGGCGTACGGGGAGGGCCGGGCGCCCGGCAGCACCAGATCACCGCCCGCGACGGCCCACTGGATCCACGATCCGACCTGACCGCCCGTATCCCAGCCGCGCTGCGTCATGTCGTACAGATCCGAGGCCCGGCTGTTGAGGTGGCGCAGCGTGAGGAGCACGCACAGCGCCGCGGCCACACCGGAAGCGGCCGCGGCCCGCGACAGCGCCCGCGAGCGGCGCCGCAGGTTGATCACCACCACCGTCACCATCACGATGATGGCCGCGCTGGTCAGCACCGCCCAGGTGCCGCTGATGTTCGCGGTGGTCGGCCCGCCCTTGGACCAGCCCATCATGTAGGTGGTCGTGGCCTGGATACGCCCGAAGGCGTTGGCACGCGCGGTCCCGTCCGGCCCGGTGACGGTGAGCCAGGGCAGAAACAGCAGGCAGAACGTGAGGATGTTCGCCCCGGCGGCGGCCAGGAAGATCCCGTGCCCGCGCAGTCGGGCCACACGGCCGCGGAAAGCCGTCCACCGACCCCCGCGTACGGGAGCCGCGCTGGGTGGGCGTTCCTTCAGCTGCCACGGGGTCGGGCGGGTCATCGCCGATCCCCACAGCGGATCCACCGCGCCGAATCGACGCAAATCCGATAGCGCACAAGGGATGTCACCAGATCGGGCCCACGACAAACCATCTCGGCATGCTAGGCACAGGACCCCGGCGCGATCGTCGCTCCATACGTGCCCTTTACGCGTGAACCCACGGACCATCCGTTTCCCACACGAAATCTTTGCGCCGACGCCGACCGCTCACACCGACTCAGCAACCGCCCGGTATCACTATCGGAACGCCCTCGATTCCCGAATCCTGTTGTGAACGCAACACTATGGCCGTAGCGTGACTTGGTTGTGCGCGCCGATCCTCGTGTCTACCTCTGCCTGGCCGAGGCGGGTTTCCGCAGGCAGTGGCACTATCGGCTGGCAATGTTCGCGGGCATGTTCACCAATGTGGTGTTCGGGCTGGTGCGCGCGTCGGTGTTGCTGGCGGCGGTACGATCCACGACCGAATTCGGCGGGTACACCACGGATTCGATCGGCGCCTACGTGTGGCTGTCCCAGGGGTTGCTGGGCGCGCTCGGGGTGATGGGGCCACCCTTGGATATCGTCGAACGAATCAAGAACGGCGACATCGCCGTCGACTTCCTGCGCCCCGTCGACATCCAGTTCTCCCATCTGGCCGCCGATCTCGGCCGCGCGGGGTGCACGCTGCTGCTGCGCGGGATGCCCAGCGTCGCGGCGGGCATGTTCACCATGAGCCTGGGCCTGCCGCACACCGGCATGCCGTACCTGCTCGGCGCGGTGAGCGTCGTACTGGCGGTGACGATTTCGTTCCTGCTGCTGTTCGCGGTGAGCCTGGTCGGTTTCTGGCTGGTGGAGACGCGCGGGATTCGGCTGCTGTACCAGATCGTCTCCACCTTCCTGGGCGGCCTGTTCCTCCCCGTGCACCTGTTCCCGGGCTGGCTGTACACCCTGGCGAAGCTCACCCCGTTCCCCTCGCTGCTGCAGTCCCCGATCGATGTGCTGTCGGGGCGGGCGAGCGGGCTGGCGGCGCTCCACGTCATCGGCGTGCAGGTGCTGTGGGTGATCGCCGGGGTCGCCCTGGGGCGGCTGCTGCTGCGGGCGGGGCGGCGGAAGCTGGAGGTCCAGGGTGGCTGATGCGGACCTACCCCCCGGAATAGCCCCGGAACCTCCTGCGGCATACGGCAATTGGCTCCGGCCGTACGTCGCGGTGCTGCGCTCGCGCGTGCGCTCCCAGCGCGCCTACCCGCTGTCGTTCGCCGCCGACCTGCTGTCCTCGCTGCTGATCGGCCTGGTGGAGTTCGCCGAGGTCTGGGTGATCTACCACAACGTGCGCGTGCTCGGCGGACTCGATCTGCACGCGATGCTGCTGCTGTTCGGGCTGTCCAATCTCGCCTTCGCGCTGGCGCAGATCGCGGTGGGGCACACCGACACCCTGCCCACCTACATTCGCATGGGCACCCTCGACGCCTTCCATCTCCGGCCCCAGCCGCTGCTGCTGCAACTGATCACCAGCGATATCTCGCTGCGCCGCCTGGCCCGCGCCGGCGTGGCCGCGGCGGTGCTGTGCACGGGCCTGGTGGTCAACGACATCGATTGGACGGCAGGGACATTCGCACTGCTGCTACTGTCGCTGGCGGCCGGTGTGGCCATCTTCGCCGGATTGTTCGTCTGCGCCGCCGGGCTGCAGTTCTTTCTCATCGACGGCTCAGAACTCACCAACAGCTTCACCTACGGCGGCTCGTTCGCCTCCCAGCAACCGGCATCGGTGTTCTCCGGACCGTTGATCCTGGTATTCGGATTCGCCGTACCGGTGGCCTTCGTCGCCTACCTGCCCACGATCGCGCTGCTCCGGCTGCCCGGCCCGCCCTGGCTGCCCTCGGCACTGGCGTGGGCCACGCCGATCGCGGCACTGTGGATCTGGGTTCTCGCACTGGCGTGCTGGCAGCTGGGTGTACGGCACTATCAGGGAGGCGGTGGATGAACGCGATCGAGATCACGGATCTGACCCGGCAGTTCGTGCTGCGGCGCAAGGAGGAGGGGCACTGGCGCCGCCGCCGCGAGGTGCTGACCGCGGTCGACCGCATGAGCTTCCGGGTCGAACACGGTTCCGCCGTCGGATATATCGGCGCCAACGGGGCCGGGAAGTCCACCACCATCAAGATGCTCACCGGCATCCTCGTCCCCACCTCCGGCTCGGTGCGCACCTGCGGACTGGAACCGGTGCGGCAGCGCCGCGAACTGGCCGGTCGCGTCGGCGTGGTGTTCGGGCAGCGCTCGCAGCTGTGGTGGGATCTGCCGCTGCGCGAATCGTTCCGGATCCTGGCCGCGATCCACCGCCTCGATCCCGACGCCGCGCGCAAGCGCATCCACGAGCTGGTCGAGCAGCTGGAGATGGCCGACACCCTCGACACGCCCGTGCGCCAGCTGTCGCTCGGGCAGCGCATGCGCGCGGAAATCGCTGCGGCCCTGCTGCATTCACCCGAACTGCTGATCCTGGACGAGCCCACCATCGGCCTGGACGTGCTGGCCAAGCAGCGGCTGCGGGAATTCCTGTCCTACGAGCGGATTCAGCGCGGCACCACCCTGCTGCTGACCACCCACGACATGGGCGATATCGAGCGGCTGTGCGAGCGGGTGCTGGTGGTCGACCACGGCCGACTGGCCTACAACGGTTCCCTGACCGGGTTGGCCGCGACGGTGGGGATGCGGCGCGTGCTCGTGGTCGACCTCGCCGCACCCACCACCGATCTCGTCGGCCTGCCGGGCGCTCAGCTGGTGTCCAGCGAGGGCGGCGGCATCCGGCAGCGGCTGGCCTTCGACCCCGAAACCACCACTGCCGCACAGCTTCTCACCGCCGTCTCGGCCCACACCGAGGTCCGCGACCTGTCCATCGAGGAGCCCGACATCGAGGATGTGGTGCGCCGGATCTACGACGCGGCCCCGGGCCCGCTCGGGCCGGGCTCGCTCGGCCCCTGATCGGGTGCCGGTTCCGGCGGCGCTTCGCCGGGCCCGCGCAGCGGTGCACCCGCGCTCGGCGCTACCGCCGGTTCCGGTTCCCGTGGGCCCTGATCCAGGCGGAAGGGCGGGTACTCGTCGCGCATCAGCGTGGCGTAGGAGTACACCCGGATCATCCACCGGTTCAGACCCATCACGAACGCGAACAACCCGCCCGGGTACCGGCCGGTGAACAGCAGGCCGATCACCGCGATCAGCAGCAGGATGGTCAGCAGCGAGACGAAGAAGACGCCGCCGCCGTAGTCGCCGTCGTGATCTCCCCACGACTGCCAGCCGCCGGTGAAGGCCCACAGCACCAGATAGTGCGGAATCGCCAGCAGCCACCATTTGATCAAAACCAGTCCGCGGCTGAGCCGTTCGGGATAATCGACCTCCAGATCGGCCGGATAGTCGTCGCGCGACTGCAGGCTGAACGGCGGATAGCGGTCGGTGCCGAGCGCGGACAGCGCGTAGAACTCCACGCGCCAGGACCAGCGCAGCACGCCGACGTTGAAGTCGAAAAGCGCACGGGGATAACGGCCCGTGAACAATATGGCGAAGAACGCGATCACCGTGACGACGGCAAACGCGATGTGCAGGAAGAACAGCACGATGTAATGCGGAATTGCCAGAATCCATTTGACGATCCACTGCCATCGTGACAGGCCGGGATCCAGGTCACCGCGCACGCGGACCGGGTACGCGGGTGCTGCAGAATTCATGATCACGCTCCTTCCGGGCGTATTCGGCTCGTCGACGAGCCGTCGTGCGATCAATTGTTTCGCATCGGGCGCGAAATCTATGGGACTTTCCACACTGGACGTGTCATCTCCGGCGCGCCGCGGAGGGCGTGTCGCATTCGCGCCACCTGCCGTCGCGCGGCCCGATTGCTGTTGCGGAACCGAGCCGGGTGTGCCAGGTTGCTTCTGATTCTCCGTGGCGTGCGACGGGGAGTCGGGCGTCGAGCGGAAAGCGAGGAGTAGCAAGTGCGATTCCGCCGAACGCGGTTGTTGCCGACAGGTAGCAAAAAGCTCACAACGGCGGTCCGGCTGGTCCGGCCGCGCACAATTCTGGGGCAGCTGACCCGGGTGCTGGTGGCGTCGATCGCGCTGGCGCTGGTGCTGCTCGGGGTGATCGTCGCGCGCGAGGTCGGGTCCTATCGCGACACCGACGCCACCGCCCGCGCGGTCTCGCTCGCGCTGTCGGCGCAGGATCTGATGCACGAGCTCCAGCGCGAACGCGGCCTCACCAACGGCCTGCTCAGCGGCGACGCGACACTGCGCCCGGCCCTCGACACCCAGCGCGCGGCCACCGACGCGGCACGGCGGGCGCTCGATGCCGCACTGCTCGCCGACGCGCCCGGCGCGAGCCGCGTCCGCACCGCGCTCGGCCAGCTCAGCGCCCTGGGCGGCACGCGCGACGAGGTGGACAATCGCCGCGTCGACCGGCCCGGGGCCTTCCAGTTCTATACCGGCGCGATCGGGACGCTCGGTCAGGCGCGGCCCGGCCTCGATCATGCCCGCGACGAGCGGGTGTGGCGCGGGCTGCAGGCCCTCTACTCGCTCGGCGAGGCCAAGGAATTCGCCGCGCAGGAACGCGGCTTCCTCAACGGCGTCTTCACGGCGGGCGGATTCGGACCGGGCGAATATTCGCAGTTCCTCACCATTCGCGCGGCCCGGCAGGCCGCGGTGACGGCCTTCGAGCAGAATGCGGACCCGGACCAGCGGGCCGGATTCGACGCGGTGGCACGGTCGGACGACGCCGTCCGGGCCGCCGAGACGGAGGCCGTCGCGCTCGCCGCCGACCGCGGCCCGCTGCCGCGGCCGGTCGCCGCCGCGGAGTGGTGGACGCAGATGACCTCGGTCATCGACGCCCAGCGCGGCGTGCAGGGCACGGTCGGCGCCGCCATCGAGCGCCGGGCCGACCAGCTCCGCACCGACGCCGCGATCAAGCTCGGGGTGTACACCGGCGCGGCCGTGCTGGCCCTGCTCGCGCTGGTCGTGCTGGTGGTCGCGAGTGCGCGCGCCATCGTGCGCCCGCTGGCGGCGCTGTCGAGCGAGGCGGACGACGTCGCCACGCGGCGGCTGCCCGAGCTGATCGACGCCTGGCACACCACCACCGGCACCGAACCCGATCCGCCGCGGCCGGTGCGCACCCCGGCCGGTGCGAGTACCGAAATCGTCTCGGTGGCAGAGGCTTTCGATCGCGTGCAGGCCACCGCCTACGAGCTCGCCTCGCAACAGGCGCTGCTGCAACGCAATACGACCGAATCGCTGGCGAATCTGGGGCGGCGCAACCAGAATCTGGTGCGCCGGCAGCTGGCGCTGATCAGCGAGTTCGAGAAGGAAGAACTCGACCCGAAGATGCTGGCCAACATGTTCGAGCTCGACCATCTGGCCACCCGCATGCGCCGCAACGCCGAGAGCCTGCTGGTGCTCGTCGGCGAGGCCAGCCCGCGGCGCTGGGCGGAGCCGATCCCGCTGACCGACGTCGTGCGCGCCGCGCTGTCGGAGGTCGACGACTACCGGCGGGTGGCGCTGCGTCGCATCGACGATGTTCCGATCACCGGCGCGGCGGTCAGCGAGCTGGCGCACATGCTGGCCGAGCTCATCGAGAACGGGCTGGCCTTCTCGCCCCCGGATCTCGAGGTCGAGATCTACGGACGGCGCCTGGCCCAGCAGTACCTGCTGGCGGTCGTCGACCACGGGGTGGGGATGTCGGCCGAGCATCTGGCCGACGCCAATGCCCGGCTGCGCGGCGAGGCGGACTTCCTGGTGGCGCCGACGCGGTTCCTCGGCCACTACGTCGTCGGGCGGCTGGCCCGCAGGCTCGGCATCGAGGTGGAACTCATGGTGTCGCCGGTCAGCGGCGTGGTCGCGCGGCTGCTGCTGCCGGGAACGCTGCTGGCCGATCCCCACGCGCCCCGGCCGGAGACCACGCAGGAGGTGGAGCACGCCGTGCGGGACTCGCACGAATCGAACGGATACGAACCGGATCGGCAGGTGCCGGGCGATCGGGCACCGGCGCGCCCCGCGCCGGGCGGGGCGAACGATCCCGCGGCCCGAACATCCACAGTTCGAACACCGACCGTCGACGGCGCCACGATGCCCGCCGCCCCCGCGACCGGCGCAAACCACTCCCCAGTGCCCGCCGCACACACCACCGGCGCCCACTCCCCAGGGCCCACCGCACACACCACCGGCGCAAACCGCACCCCAGGGACCGCCGCACACACCACCGGCGCCCACTCCCCAGGGCCCGCGGCACACACGACCGGCGCAGACCGCACCCCGGGGCCCGCCGTAGACGAAACCGGCGCAGGCCGCGGGGCGGGCGGGCGCACCACCGCGTCCGACGGGCCGTTGCCCGGCTCCACCGGTTCCGTGCTTCCGTCCGTTCTCCCCGGCAACGGCGAGAACCGGCGCGGCGGGCGGCAATCGGACGATCACCCAGGCGCCGGGCCCGGAGGCGAGCGCCTCGGCAGGCACCGCCTCGCCGCGGACCGCGCCGCCCAGCATTCCCCCGGGCCGCAGCCCGATCCCTTCCCCACCCTGCCGCCCGGGCCGATGAAGGACTCGCTGTATGCCGCGCAGCGCAGCAGGGCCGCAACCGGCTCCCCCGAGGGGAACATCCCCGCCGATCCCGGGCACACCTCGCCGAAAACCGGCTCGTCACAGCCCGATTCGCGCACCGGCGCACCGGGACCTCACAGCGCCGATGACACGCCTGTAGCAGAGGTTCAACGTACGCGAAACGGTCTCGTCAAGCGCGCGAGGAAGACTCGCGATGCCGGAGCCCGCCCCGGATCCACGCCCCGGCCCCCGGCGGGCCCCCCCCCCCCCCCCCCCACCCCACACCAACCCCCCCAGCGCATCCCCCGCGCTGCGGCCGGGCGCGCACCCCCCCCCCCTGGCGGCGCCCCTGCCGGGGCGCGGGGGGGGGGGGGGGCCCCCCCGGGGGCCGGGGCGTGGATCCGGGGCGGGCTCCGGCATCGCGAGTCTTCCTCGCGCGCTTGACGAGACCGTTTCGCGTACGTTGAACCTCTGCTACAGGCGTGTCATC
>NZ_JARWQD010000213.1 GCF_029869545.1 Nocardia wallacei
CCCGCCCGCCGCCCCGGGGCCGCCCCCGCCGGGGACGCGTCGCCGCGCGTGCCGTCGGCGCCCGCGTCCCCGGCGGTGGGTCGGTTCACCAGTTGCTGCTCGATCACGGCACCCGAGGCTACCGTTGCCGCGGCGACGTACCGTTCCCTGTCCCCGGCGAATTCCCGTCACCCGCACCGGATTCCCCGCTCGGGGCGACCGGCTGACCGGGCAGCGGGCCCTGGCCCGAATCCTGCTGCTGGCCCTGTCCCTGCTGCCCTTGCGGCTGCTGCCGCGGATTGGGCGCGAGGCCCGGCACCGGAATGGTGACGCCCGGCAGGATCTCCACCTGCGAGGGCTGCACCACGACCGGCGGGACGTACTCCTGCGTGGTCGAGGGCGGAGTGTAGGCCGCGGTCCACGACGGCACGCCCGCCTGACCGGCGATGGGGCCGGGCTTCGGGAAGTTCTCGTTGGGCATGCCCTTCAGGGCGCCGTCCATCGTGTCCTTCCAGATGTCGGACGGCAGGCCCGAGCCGTAGATCATCGCGCCGCTGGCGTTGCGCAGCTTCTCGCCCTGTTCGGTGCCGACCCACACGGCGGTGGACAGCTGCGGCGTGTAGCCGACCATCCAGGCGTCGCGGTTCTCGCCGGTCTCGCCGAGCTGGGCGGTACCGGTCTTGGCCGCCGAGGCGCGCCCACCGGCCAGATCGTGGTGGCGCGACCAGCCGGCGATCGGCTGCATCGCGGAGGTCACGTTGTCGGCGATCGGGGCCGGGACCCGCTGCTCACCGGCGACGTCGCCGCGATCCAGCAGCACCTGACCGTCGGCGGTCACGACCTTCGAGACGAAATGCGGCTTGTGGTACATGCCCGAGGCCGCGAGCGTGGCGTACGCCGAGGCCATGTCCAGCGGTCGGGCCTGGTACTGACCGAGCACGATGCCGTTGTTGGGCGGGCCGCCGTCGGGATCGACCAGGGTCTTGCCCACGCCCGGGATGGTGTCCGGGATACCGAGCTTGTGCGCCATGTCGGCGATCTTCTGCGGGCCGTTCTTCATATCCAGCTGCATGCGATAGAAGCTGGTGTTCAACGACCGCTTGAGCGCCTCGGCGATGGTGCAGGTGCCGCAGGACTCGCCCTCCACGTTGGTGATCTTGATGCCGTTCACCGTGAGCGGGCCGCTGTCGTACATCGTCGACAGCGGCTTGCCCTGCTCCAGGTTCGCCGCCAGGCCGAACGCCTTGAACGACGAGCCCGGCATCAGCCCGGCGTTGGCGAAGTCGTAGCCCTGCCCGTCCTCGCCGCCGTAGTAGGCCTTCACCGCGCCGGTCTTCGGGTCGACCGACACCACCGCGGTGCGCAGCTGCTCCGGCTCGCCCTTCATATTCTTCTGGGCGGCGTTGACCGCGGCCTGCTGCATCTTCGGGTCGATCGTGGTGGTGATCTGCAGGCCCTCGGTGTTGATCTGGGTGTCGCTGATACCGGCCTCGGACAGCTCGCGCATCACCTGCCGCTTGATCAGCCCGTTGGGGCCGGAATCGACGGGGTCGTCGGTGGCCGCGCTGGAGGACACCACGTGCGGGTAGGTCATCTTCTGCCGGTCGCCCGCCGCCAGGGTGCCGCCGCCGACCATGCCGTCGAGCACGTAGTTCCAGCGGGCCTCGGCGCCCTTGGGGTTGTTCTCCGGGTCCAGGCCGTAGGGCTGCTGGATGGTCGCGGCCAGCACCGCGCCCTCCTCCACCGACAGCTCCTGCACCGGCTTGTCGAAGTAGGCGTGGGCCGCCGCGTCGATGCCGAAGGTGCCGCGGCCGAACGGGATGGTGTTCAGATAGGCGGCGAGGATGTCGTCCTTGCTCCACTGCCGCGCCATCTTCGCCGAGATCACCAGCTCCTTGAGCTTTCGGCTGACCGAGCGCTGATTGCCGACCATGGAGTTCTTGACGTACTGCTGGGTGATCGTCGACCCACCGCCGGCGCTCTCCTTGCCCAGCACGTTGTCGCGGGCGGCGCGGGCGAAGCCGGAGATCGAGAAGCCCGGGTTGGTGTAGAAGTCCCGGTCCTCGGCCGCCAGTACGGCATTGCGGACGTGCGGCGGGATCTGGTCGATGGTGACGTCGGTGCGGTTGCCCTCCGGCGGCACGATCTTGCTGATCTCCGTGCTGCCGTCGGAGCCGAGGATGGTGGCGACCTGATTGGTTTTGAGGTCGCCCGGCTGGGGCACCTTGACCGTGGTGTAGGAGACCAGGAAGATCGCGCTGGGCACCACGATCGCCAGTGCCACGAGCACATACAGCACGCGGCGCACGATGCGCCACGGCGACTTCTTCTTCGCCTGCGGGCGCCGCCCGCCGGGACCGGAACCGCCGGAACCGCCGCCGCCCCGGCGCGGGGGCGGACCGGAAGGCGGGGCGCCGCCCGCGGAGGCCCGGTGGCCGCCGGTGATCGGGCCGGACGGGGGGCGGTTGCCGTCGCGCGCCGGACGCGGCCGCGCGGGCGTCCCCCCCCCCCGGGCGCGCGGCGCGGCGGCCGCGGGCAGCGGGGCCGCCGGGGTGGTGGTGGGGGGGGGGTGGGGGCGCTGGCCCCGCCGGGGGGGGGGGTG
>NZ_JARWQD010000214.1 GCF_029869545.1 Nocardia wallacei
GCCGTAGACGCCGATCGCCAGCGCCGCCTCGGCGTCGTCGCGGCGGGGGGCGGCCCGGTAGGGCCGGCGCCCCCCCGGGGGGTGCCCGGGGAGCCCCCCCCCCCCCGGCGCCCCGCCGCCCCCCCCCCCCCCCCCGGCGGCGCGCGGCCGGGCCCCCCGCCACCGTCGGTCAGCGCACGGCGTGTGCCGCGGTCACCAGGTTGCGCAGCGAGGCCTCCACCTCCGCCGGTCCGCGCGTCTTCAGGCCGCAGTCCGGGTTGACCCAGAGCCGTTCGGCCGGAACGGCTTTCAGTGCCGCGCGCAGCGACGTGGTGATCTCCTCCACGCTCGGCACCCGGGGCGAGTGGATGTCGTAGACGCCCGGGCCGACACCGAGATGGAAACCGGCCGCGTTGAGGTCATCGAGCACCTCCATGCGCGAGCGAGCCGCCTCGATCGAGGTGACGTCGGCATCCAGATCGGCGATGGCACCGATGATCTCACCGAACTCCGAGTAGCACAGGTGGGTGTGGATCTGGGTGGTATCGGCCACGCCGCTGGTCGCCAGCCGGAACGCCGTCACCGCCCAGTCCAGGTACGCCTGCTCGGCCTGCGCGCGCAGCGGCAGCAACTCCCGCAGCGCGGGCTCGTCGACCTGGACGATGCCGATCCCGGCCGACTGCAGATCCACCGTCTCGTCCCGGATGGCGAGCGCGACCTGCCGTGCCGTCTCCGCCAGCGGCTGGTCGTCGCGCACGAACGACCACGCCAGGATCGTCACCGGCCCGGTCAGCATGCCCTTGACCGGCTTGCCGGTCAGCGACTGCGCATACCCGATCCACTCGACTGTCATCGGCGCGGTCCGCACCACATCGCCGTACAGGATCGGCGGCCGCACGCAGCGGGTGCCGTAGGACTGCACCCAGCCGTTCGCGGTGGCGAAGAAGCCGTCCAGCTGCTCGGCGAAGTACTGCACCATGTCGTTGCGTTCGGGTTCCCCGTGCACCAGCACGTCGAGGCCCAGCTTCTCCTGCAGCGCAACGACATCGGCGATCTCGGCGCGCATCCGCTCGTGGTACTGCTCGACGGTGATCTCGCCCTTGCGCAGCTCCGCGCGCGCCTTGCGGATCGCGGTCGTCTGCGGGTAGGAGCCGATCGTGGTGGTGGGCAGCAGCGGCAGCCGCAGCCGCTCCCGTTGCAGCGCACGGCGTTCCGCCGCCGGGGCGCGCCGCGTGGCATCCTCGCCCAGTGCCGACAGCCGCGCCCGGACCGCATCGTTGCGAAGCCGGGGATCGGTGGTCCGGCTCGCCAGCGCGGCGCGCGCGGCGGCGAGCTCGTCGGCGATCGCGCCGGTGCCCTCGTGCAGCGCGGTGGCGAGCAGCCGGACCTCGCCGACCTTCTCCGCGCCGAAGGCCAGCCACGACCGCAGAGCCGGATCCAGCTCCGTCTCGCCGTCCAGCGAATACGGCACGTGCAGAAGCGAACTGGAGCTCGACACCGCGAGCGCGCCGGTACTGCCCAGCAGCGTGCCCAGCGATGCCAGCGCCCGGTCGAGGTCGGTCCGCCAGATGTTGCGCCCGTCGACCACACCGGCCACCACCAGCTTGTTCGCCAGTGCCGGGACCGATGCCACCTCGTCGACCGTTGTGCCGGAGGCGAAATCGAGGGCGACGCCTTCGATTCCCATGTCCGCCAGGGCGGGCAGCGCGGCACCCGGGTGGCCGAAGTAGGTCGCCACCAGAATCGCCGGTCGCCGCGTCAGCCCCGACAGGTCCGCATAGGTGCGCCGCATGAGCGCCAGCTCGGCATCGGTCAGATCGGTGACCAGGACCGGCTCGTCGATCTGTACCCAGTCGGCGCCCTCGGCCGCCAGCAGCCCCAGCAACTCGCGATAGTAGGGGAGCAGGTCGTTGATCCGATCCAGCGGCGCGATGCCGTCGAGGCCCTTGGCGAGCTTCAGGAAGGTCAGCGGTCCGATGACGACCGGACGCGCCGGTACGCCGAGCTCACGAGCCTCGCGGAGTTCGCCGAGGAGCTTGTCCGGATGCAGCGCGAAGGCCGTGCCCGGGCCGATCTCGGGGACCAGGTAGTGGTAGTTGGTGTCGAACCACTTGGTCATCTCCAGCGGCTCGACCTCGTCCGTGCCCCGGGCCGCCGCGAAATAGCGGTCCAGCGGATCGGCGATCCCGGCCACCCGCAGGGGCAGCGCGCCGAACATCTCGGCGGTGTCGAGCATCTGGTCGTAGTAGGAGAAGGTGCCGACCGGAACGGAGTCCAGTCCGGCCGCCGTCAACGCGGTCAGCTGCTCGGCGCGCAGCTCGCGCCCGACGGCGTGCAGTTCTCCGGCGTCGATACGCCCGGCCCAGTAGCTCTCGGTCGCGCGCTTGAGCTCGCGCCGCGGCCCGATCCGCGGAATGCCGAGAACCGTTGCGGTGAAAGGTTTGTGAACAGTCACGGTCTCTCTCCAGTGCTGGAAGCCACAGGTCACCGCCATACAGAGCAGACGGAGCCCGAGATGCTGGTGCACTGGTGTCCGCCCGCCCGAATCCACGAGGCGGTGGCCGCCGGGTACGGCGTACCCGGCACAGCCGGCAGGTCTTCGGACTCGCAGGCATTCCCCGTCGGGTGGTCCTAGTGGCCGTCGCTTCCCAAGTATGCACTCAGTGCTGGTGACGGCGGTCGTTCCTGCATACCGCTGCGGGACAGTCCCGGATTCCCACCGGGTTCCCTCTGGCCGGTCGCTACGGACCGGTTTCGACGCTGCCGCCCGGCGCTCGGGGCTCCAACTCGCCGGCGCAGCGAACCAGCTGCGTAGAAAAGGATAAGCCACCTCGGCCGGTGAATATTCCCGGCGGTCGGTATGGCCTCACTGCGAAGGCGGTGCCCACGGTGATTACCAGCGGATTACGCAACTTCGCAAATAGGCACGGTTCGGTTGTGAGGTTGGCTGCGAAGGCGTATTCGATGTCCGGGCGCGCCGGCGGGCCAGGTACCTTAATCGAATGTTCTCCAAAGTGCTGGTCGCCAACCGCGGGGAAATCGCCATCCGGGCGTTCCGCGCCGCATACGAACTCGGCATCGGCACCGTCGCGGTATTCCCCTACGAGGACCGCAATTCGGTGCACCGGCTGAAGGCCGACGAGTCGTACCAGATCGGGGTGCCCGGTCATCCGGTGCGGGCGTACCTATCGATCGAGGAGATCATCAAGGCGGCCAAGACGGCGGGGGCCGACGCCGTCTACCCCGGTTACGGATTTCTCTCCGAGAACCCGGACCTGGCGGCGGCCTGCGCCCGCGAGGGGATCACGTTCATCGGCCCCTCGTCCGAGGTGCTGGAACTGACCGGTAACAAGGCCCGCGCGATCGCGGCGGCGAGGGCCGCGGGGCTGCCGGTCCTCGACTCCACCGCGCCGTCGGCCGACGTGGAGGAGCTGCTGGCGGCGGCGGAGTCGATGCGGTTCCCGGTGTTCGTCAAGGCCGTCGCCGGTGGTGGCGGGCGCGGGATGCGGCGGGTCGCCGACCGGGCGCAGCTGCGCGAATCCGTGGAGGCCGCGATGCGGGAGGCCGAATCGGCCTTCGGCGATCCGACGGTGTTCCTCGAGCAGGCGGTGATCAACCCCCGTCATATCGAGGTCCAGATTCTCGCCGACGAGCACGGCAACGTCATGCATCTGTTCGAGCGCGACTGTTCGCTGCAGCGGCGGCACCAGAAGGTGATCGAGCTGGCGCCCGCGCCGAACCTGGATCCCGCTCTGCGCGAACGCATTTGCGCCGACGCGGTCGCCTTCGCCCGGCAGATCGGCTACAGCTGCGCGGGCACCGTGGAGTTCCTGCTCGACGAGCGCGGCAACCACGTGTTCATCGAGATGAACCCCCGCATCCAGGTCGAGCACACGGTGACCGAGGAGATCACCGACGTCGATCTGGTGGCGTCGCAGCTGCGGATCGCGGCCGGGGAGACCCTCGGCGAGCTGGGGCTGAGCCAGGATGCGATCGGCATCCGCGGCGCGGCGCTGCAGTGCCGGATCACCACCGAGGATCCGGCCAACGGCTTCCGGCCCGACACCGGGCGCATCACCGCCTACCGCAGCCCGGGCGGCGGCGGCATCCGCCTCGACGGCGGCGCGAACCTGGGTGCCGAGGTCGGCGCGCATTTCGATTCGATGCTGGTGAAGCTCACCTGCCGCGGGCGCGACTTCGGCCAGGCGGTGGCGCGGGCGCGGCGGGCGGTCGCCGAGTTCCGGATTCGCGGCGTCGCGACCAACATTCCGTTCCTGCAGGCGGTGCTCGACGATCCCGACTTCCGGGCCGGGCGGGTGACCACCTCCTTCATCGATGAGCGGCCCTATCTGCTGACCCAGCGCGGGTCCGCCGACCGCGGCACCAAGATCCTGACCTACCTCGCCGACATCACCGTCAACAAGCCGCACGGTGAGCGCCCGACCGCGGTGTATCCGCACGACAAGCTGCCGCCGATCGACACCACGGTGCCGCCGCCGGACGGGTCGCGGCAGCGGTTGCTGCGTCTGGGTCCCGAGGGTTTCGCGCAGGCGCTGCGCGAACAGCGCGGAATCGCGGTGACCGACACCACGTTTCGCGATGCCCACCAGTCGCTGCTGGCGACGCGGGTGCGCACCAACAGCCTGATCCAGGTGGCCGGGCACGTGGCGCGGCTGACGCCGGAACTGCTGTCGATCGAATGCTGGGGCGGCGCGACCTACGATGTGGCGCTGCGGTTTCTGTACGAGGACCCGTGGGAGCGGCTGGCCGCGCTGCGCGAGGCGATCCCCAACATCTGCCTGCAGATGCTGCTGCGCGGGCGCAATACCGTCGGGTACACGCCGTATCCGGAGAAGGTCACGCGCGCTTTCGTTTCCGAGGCCACCGAGACCGGTATCGATATCTTCCGGATCTTCGACGCGCTGAACAATGTCGACCAGATGCGCCCGGCCATCGACGCCGTGCGCGAAACCGGCACGGCGCTGGCGGAAGTCGCGATGAGCTACACCGGGGATCTGTCCAACCCGGACGAAAACCTGTACACGCTCGACTATTACCTCAAGCTGGCCGAGCAGATCGTGGACGCCGGGGCGCACGTCATCGGCATCAAGGACATGGCCGGGCTGCTGCGCGCACCCGCCGCGCACACCCTGGTCACCGCGCTGCGCAGCAATTTCGACCTGCCGGTCCACGTGCACACCCACGACACCCCGGGTGGTCAGCTGGCGACGTATCTGGCCGCGTGGCAGGCCGGTGCGGACGCCGTCGACGGTGCCAGCGCGCCGATGGCCGGGACGACCAGCCAGCCGCCGCTGTCGGCAATCGTTGCGGCGGCGGCGAATTCGGACTACGACAGCGGGCTGAACCTGGACAACGTGTGCGACCTGGAGCCGTACTGGGAGGCCCTGCGAAAGGTGTACGCGCCGTTCGAATCCGGGCTGCCGGGGCCGACCGGGCGGGTCTACCACCACGAGATCCCGGGCGGGCAGCTGTCCAATCTGCGGCAGCAGGCGATCGCGCTCGGCCTCGGTGACCGGTTCGAGGAGGTCGAGGCGAAATACGCGGCGGCGGACCGGCTGCTGGGGCGGCTGGTGAAGGTGACGCCGTCGTCGAAGGTGGTCGGCGACCTCGCGCTGTCGCTGGTCGGGTCGGGCATCGATGTCGAGGATTTCGCGAGCGATCCGGGCCGCTACGACATTCCCGATTCCGTGATCGGTTTCCTGCGTGGCGAACTCGGCACCCCCGCCGGTGGCTGGCCGGAACCGTTCCGCAGCCGGGCACTGGCGGGTCGTGGACCGGCCAAGCCCGAGACAGCGCTGACCGCGGCCGACGAGGCGGGGCTCGGCGGCACCTCGGAGGAGCGGCGGGCGACGTTGAACCGCTTGCTGTTTCCCGGCCCGGCGAGCGAATTCCTCGCGCACCGTGAGAAATTCGGCGACACGTCCGGTCTGTCGGCCAATCAGTTCTTCTACGGGCTGCGGCACGGCGAGGAACACCGGGTGCAGCTGGAGAAGGGCGTCACGCTGCTCATCGGCCTGGAGGCCATCTCCGAGCCCGACGAGCGCGGGATGCGCACGGTGATGTGCATTCTCAACGGACAGTTGCGTCCCGTCCTGGTCCGCGACCGTTCCGTCGCCAGCGATGTGCCCGCCGCCGAGAAGGCCGACAAGACCGACCCGGGCCACATCGCCGCCCCGTTCGCCGGTGTCGTCACGCTGGTGGTCTCCGAGGGCGACGGCGTCGCCGCCGGCGACACCATCGGCACCATCGAGGCCATGAAGATGGAGGCCGCCATCACCGCCCCTCGCGCCGGCACGGTCCGCCGCGTCGCGATCGGCAAGGTCCAGCAGGTCGAGGGCGGCGACCTCCTCGTCGACCTCAACCTGAACGAGGCCGCAGCAGAGTGACGCGGGTGGCGCTTTGACGCGGATTGTGGCGGGGGTGGTTGGGGGGCGGCGGTTGCGGGTTCCGGCCGCGGGGACTCGGCCTACGTCGGATCGGGTGCGGGAGGCGCTGTTCAGCATGTTGGACGCGCGGCTGGAATTCGATGGGGTGCGGGTGCTGGATCTGTATGCGGGGTCCGGGGCGCTCGGCCTGGAGGCGTTGTCGCGCGGGGCTTCCCATGCCCTGCTCGTGGAGTCCGACCGCAAGGCGGCGGCCGTGGTGCGCGGGAATATCGCCGACCTCGGCCTGCCCGGCGCCGAATTGCGGCTGGGCACAGTGAGTTCCGTGCTCGCCGTCCCGCCCGCCGCGCCCTACGACATCGTCTTCTCGGACCCGCCCTACGCCCTGCACGGCACCGACGTCGCCGCCGACCTGCATGCCCTGACCACCAACGGCTGGCTCCGCCAGGACGCCCTGGTGGTCCTCGAACGCCCGACCCGCTCGCCCGAGATCGCCTGGCCCCCAACATTTTCCCCACTGAAGCCCCGCCGCTATGGCGAAACTCGCATAGAACTGGCCGAATTCGCCCCCTGACCCAAACCGCGCGGCTTCCTTACCCGCTCCCCGAATGCGCCACGCTGTGCCCGACCTGAGCGCGAAAGTCCCTATCCGGCTTGGTCTTTGGGGCGGGCTCGTAGGTGGGCGCGTTCGCCCTGTCTGCCGAAGAGGCTGAGGAGTTCTACGGGTTCTTCGCCCGCGGTGCCGAACCAGTGGGGTACGCGGGTGTCGAATTCCGCTGCCTCGCCGGGGGACAGCACCAGGTCGTGTTCGCCCAGGATCAGGCGGAGCCGTCCGTTGAGGACGTAGACCCAGTCGTAGCCCTCGTGCGTCTGTGGTTGTGGTTCACCGGGGTGCGCCTCGGGTCGCAGCACCATCTTGTACGCCTGGATACCGCCGGGGCGCCGGGTCAGCGGCACCATGGTCATGCCGTGGTGGGTGACCGGGCGCATGTGCACGCGCGGATCGCCCGTCGCCGGGGCGTCGACGAGCTCGTCGAGCGTCACGCCGTGCGCCCGGGCCAGCGGGAGGAGCTGTTCGAGGGTCGGCCGCCGCGCCCCGGACTCGAGGCGCGACAGGGTGCTGACGGAGATGCCCGTCGCCGCGGACAGGTCCGCGAGCGTGGTCTCCCGCTGCTTGCGCAGGGCCCGCAGCCGCGGCCCGACCGCGTCGAGCGCCTGATCGACATCGTCCACACCACCAGTTTGCCATTTCGGCAAAGAAGTTTGCCCGGATCGCCGATCCAGCCGCATTGTCGGAAGCAGGAGGTGGTCATATGACCGATCAGTTGATGGACGGCTACGACGTGGTGGTGATCGGCGGCGGCGCCGCGGGCCTGAACGGAGCCCTGATGCTGGCGCGGGCACGCCGCTCGGTGGTGGTGATCGATGCGGGACAGCCGCGCAACGCACCGGCCGACGGCGTGCACGGCCTGCTCGGTCGCGAGGGAATGCCCCCGGCCGAACTGCTGGAACGCGGCCGCGAGGAGGTCCGCCGCTACGGCGGTCAGGTCGTCGCCGGAACCGTGGAGACAGTGACCCGCGACGACGACGGATTGACGGTGGCCCTGGCCGACGGGCGGACCGTGCGGGCGCGACGCCTGCTGGTGACGAGCGGATTGACCGACGAGCTACCCGATGTCGCCGGACTGTGGGACCGCTGGGGCCGCGACGTGGTGCACTGCCCGTACTGCCACGGCTGGGAGTCTCGCGACCGGGCCATCGGCGTACTCGCCAACGGGCCGATGACGGTGCACGGCGCGCTGCTGTGGCGGCAGTGGAGCGACGACGTCACCCTGTTCACCCACACCATGGCCGAACCGACCGGCGAACAGGCCGAACAGCTGGCGGCCCGCGGCATCCGCGTGGTGCCCGGCGAGGTGGCATCGGTCGAGGTCGTCGACGATCGGCTGACCGGAGTGCGGCTGGCCGACGGCACGGTGATCGCCCGGCAGGTGCTGGCCGCTCCTTCGCGCATGGTGGCCCGCGCCGGTTTCCTGTCGGGCCTCGGCCTGCATCCGGTGGAGCATCCGAGCGGAATGGGCGAGCACATCCCCGCCGACCCGGCCGGTCGCACGAGCGTGCCCGGAGTGTGGGTGGCGGGCAACGTCACCGACCCGTCCGCCCAGGTGGGCCCCGCCGCGGCGGCGGGCGCGAACGCCGGAGCCCAGATCAACATGGACCTCGTCACCGAGGAGACCCGCCGAGCCGTCGAGTCGGCCCGCGCCGCCTTCTCCGCCGCCTCGGAAGCCCGGGTCAGCGAGCTGGTAACAGGCAACCGCCACGGCTTGTGACGGGCCGAGCTCAGGCCGTGCGTTCGGCGATGCGGGACAACAGGCGCTTGTGGACGGCGGGCGGGAGCATGTCGGTGACGTCGCCGCCGAAGGTGGCGACCTCCTTGACCAGGGAACTGGACAGGTAGCCGTAGGCGGGGTTGGTGGCGAGGAAGTAGGTGTCGACGCCGGACAGCTTCTTGTTCATCTGCGCCATCTGCAGTTCGTACCCGAAATCGGTGGCGTCGCGCAGACCCTTGACGATCGCGGTGATGCCCTGCTCCCGGGCGAACTCCACCGTCAGCCCGTACCACGATTCGACGCGGACGTTCGGCAGCTCGGCGGTGGCCTCGCGCAGCATCTCCATCCGCTCCTCGACGGTGAACATGCCCTTCTTGCTCTTGTTCACATTCACGGTCACCACGACCTCGTCGAACTGCGCGGCCGCCCGCGCGATCACATCGAGATGCCCGTTGGTCACCGGATCGAACGACCCGGGGCACAGTGCTCCAGCCATGCCCGAACGCTAACACGCGTTCGTGCACCCCTTACGCGTTCGTGCACCCCGTACATGGCCCTGCAGGCGGTGCGGGAACACGTACGGGGTGCGGGAAGCGGGTCAGAGTCTGCGTAGGGCAAGGGGTTTGGGTTCGGGGAGGGGGGCTTGGCAGATGAAGGCGTCGGGGCGGGTGCGGCGGGCGCGGGCGTGGGCCGCTCGCAGACGCGGGGCGACCTCGTCTCCCGTGAGGTCGTCCCAGGTCCAGCGGACCACCTGTAAACCGTTGCTGCGCATGGCGTCCTCTCGCTTCTTCTCGGCGAAGACGGCATCTCCCGGCTCCTCACCCGGCTCGAGCAGGCGGCCGTATTTGACGCGCCCGTCGAACTCCCCGACGACGCCGGTGTCGCCGAAGTAGAAGTCGACCCGGCCCAGCATGCGGCCGTCGCCGCCGTACACGTCGCCCTGGGACTGCGGCATAGCCAGGCCGAGCCGGCGCAGCATCACGCGGCTGCGGGATTCGCCGACGCTCTCGCTGTGCGGGTCGAGAAACTGCACCACGCGCCGCGCCGCGGCCATTCCGTGGCGGCGCTTGGCCAGCTCCAATTCGTTCGCCAGATCGCCTGCGGCCACACCGTATTCGCGGGCGAGCGCGTCGCCGGCGACGACGGCCGCCTCGAACGGCGTCGTGCGGGCCAGGTCGACGATGGTGCGCGCGGGGGTGGTCAGGACGAACCCGTCCAGCTCCGCCACCGCGTCGAACGGCGCGCAGTGCACCTTGACATCCGGTCTGATCCGGCCGCCGTTGCGCCGGTTGCGAGTGACGGTCACGCGCCGCAGCAACGCGACCCACACGGGTGCCCCGTAGACCACCGCCGCCGACTGGTGGCTGAGAATCGCATCGTCGGACAGATCGTGCAGCGCGACGTCGGCGAGTATCCGGTGCCGCGCCACCGCGTCCAGCCCCGCGAATGCCGCCTCGTCGGTGTAGGCGCCGCGCCGCAGCCGGCGCCACCGTCCGCCGGTGCATCGCCTGCGGATCTCATCGTCGGTCACCCCGCCGCGGACGATCTCGTCCCGGCGCCGGATTCCGTTGTCGGCCTGGTCGTTCTCGGCGGATACGCAGGCCGTCCACGGGCCCGGCAGCTCGCGGCGAGGCGATCCGTCCGCGCCGGTCATTCGGGCTCGCGATCGGTCCGCGGCCGCCGCGTTCGCCGCGAGGTGTGGCGTTCGCACAGCTCGGCGGGCCGGACGACCGGACGGACCCGCGAGATATCGGGGCTCAGCCCGTTCCGCCACGACGTGCGACATCCCCTGCAATATTTCATTGCTCAACCTCCACATCGAGTCTTCGGCCAACACCGTTTGCTCAGATTGGACGCGGGGTACTCCGATGCGGTTCCTTACTCGCCTGACCAGCTTCTTCCCGCACCCCCTGTTCGTTCCCACACCGTTTGCAGGGGCACGTAGGGGGTGCGGGAACGAACAAGGGGTGCGGGAAGTTTGGGGCGCCTACGAGACCCGGAGACGCGACAGGAACCCGCGGCGGTCAGAAGACCCAGAGGCGGAGGGTGAGGAAGCGGAGGGTGCCGACGGCGGCGGCGATGGCGATGACGGCCAGGGCCTCGGCGACGTCGCTCATGCCGGGGGCGACGAAATCGAGGATCGCCAGGGCGGCCGAGGTGATCGCGAGCCCGGCCAGCGCCAGGCCGCCGCCCTCGAGCTGCGCGGTGAGCCAGCCGACCCGGTCGGCGGCGTGGAAGGTGAGCCGCCGGTGCAGTTCGTTGGCCAGCGCGGTGCTCACGATCGAGCCGGTGAGGTTGGCCAGCTGCGCGCCGCCGCCGTAGAAGGCGAGGAACAGCAGGAAGTAGCCGATATTGCTGAGCCCGCCGACCAGCGCGAACCGGACCAGCTGCGGCAGCCACTTGTCGCCACGCAGGTAGGCGCCCAGTCGCCCGAGCGCGCGCCGCGTCGTGCGCGGGCCGTCGGCGATCGCTTCCTCCGGCGCCAGCACGGCCACGGAGCCAGTGCGCGGCTCGGCCGGGGCGCCCGCGGCGAGGGGCTCCGGCACCGTGGGCAGATGCCTGGCGCGGCCGCGGGACAACTGGCCGGTGACCAACCGGGACAGCAGCGTCGGCTTGCGGGCGGGCGATGCGGCCGGGGATTCGGCCGGACGCACCGGCATCCGGAACATGTCGGGCGGCGGCACGGTCAAGCCCATGCTCAACCAGATCAGCCAATGAAACGGAGAAGGGGCGGGTTCGGCCGCCTGTCCCGCGGTTGTGCCGTCGGACCGCACGGGTACGCCGGGGCCGGGCGGGGTGTTCGCCCCGGGGCCCTTCAGTACCGGATACAGGACAGCCATTGTCATTTCCGATCCAACAGCGCCGGGCGCGGATTGTTCCGCGACCCGACTGGTCTACCGCTCAGTAAAAAAGATAACACCAAGTGGAGAGATTTCCTCCACTTGATTTCTGTGGCTTTGGAAACACACCCACGACACACCGCGGGTGAACTGGGCAGATGATCGTGACGAGGGGCACACTGGGCCCAGGCTGCATGAAGGCCAGACGGCGGGCTCCGTCGTGAGAGTTCGGTAGGAGAGTGGGGTCAGCAGGATGTACCGCGTATTCGAAGCACTCGACGAACTGGTCGCGATCGTGGAGGAGGCGCGCGGCATCCCGCCGACGCGCAACTGCATCGTTCCGCGCGGCGAGGTTCTGGAGCTGCTCGACGACGTGCGCGACGCGCTGCCGGGCGAGCTCGACGACGCCCAGGACGTCCTGGACCATCGCGACAAGATCGTCTCCGATGCCCGCTCGACCGCCGAGACCACCGTCACCACCGCCGACGACCAGGCCAAGCAGACCGTCACGGCCGCCCGCGAGGAGGCCGACCGGATCCTGGCCGACGCCAAGGCGCACGCCGATCGGATGGTCGCCGAGGCCGGTGCCCACGCCGATCACCTGGTCGCCACCGCGCAGGCCGAGGCCGACCGGGTGATCGCCGACGGCAAGGCCGAATACGAGTCGGTCACCGGCCGGGCGCGGACCGAATCCGAGCGCATGATCGCGGCCGGGCAGTCGTCCTACGACCGGTCGGTCGCCGACGGCCGCGCCGAACAGGAGCGCCTGGTGTCGCAGACCGAGGTGGTGCGGGCCGCGCATGCGGAATCGGCCCGGCTCATCGACGCCGCGAACGCCGAATCGGACCGGCTGCGCGAGGAGTGCGACCACTACGTCGACTCCAAGCTGGCCGACTTCGAGGAGACGCTGCACGGTGCCCTGCGAACGGTCGGCCGCGGGCGTCAGCAGCTGCGGTCCGGTGCGGGTGTGCCGGACTACGCCGCCGAGTTCCGCCGCTGAGGGAGGGGCCGCCCTGCGGTTTGGGCGCCCGGTGCTCGGTCCAGTATTGTGGACTGGTTGCCCAAATCCCACACCCGATCGTGAGTGAGTTCGTGATGCCCGCCGAATCCGGTTCCGGTTCGCGTCGTCGTCAGACCGACGCGGGCTTCGTGCTGGACACGCGCAGCCTCGGACGCGCCGCCGGTTCGATGCGGCAGGTGCGGCGCACCGTCGCCGTCTCGGAGCGGATCGGCCTGGACATGGTCGCCGTCCCGGTCGGCGGCGAGGTCGACCTGGACCTGACCCTGCAGGCCGTCTCGGAGGGCGTCCTGGTCACCGGCACGGTGTCCGCACCGGTGTCGGGGGAGTGCTCGCGCTGTCTCGAGCCGTTCACCGACGAGATCGAGCTGGAGCTGACGGAGCTGTTCGCCTATCCGGACAGCGCCACCGAGCAGACCACCGAGGACGACGAGGTCTACCGGCTGATCGATGACATGATCGATCTGAAACCGGTGGTCGTCGACGCCGTCGGCCTGGCGCTGCCGCTGCAGCCGCTGTGCGAGCCCGACTGCGCCGGACTGTGCCCGGAATGCGGTGTGCGGATGGCGATTGCAGGTCCGGATCACAAGCATGAGATACTGGACCCCCGCTGGGCCGGGCTCGCGAATTTCGCGGCCGAGGCACCCGGCACCGGTGCCCCGGGCACCGCAGCACAATCAGACGAAGACCGATCTCTCGCGGGCCGTAACGGCTCGGCGAGTTCCAGAACAGAGGAGAAGTAGTCGTGGCCGTTCCGAAGCGCCGGATGTCTCGTGCCAACACCCGCTCGCGGCGCAGCCAGTGGAAGGCCACCGCGCCGACCCTGATCACGTGCCCGAACCGGGCGTGCGGTCAGAAGACGCTGCCGCACATCGCGTGCCCGAACTGCGGCACGTACAAGGGCCGCCAGGTCACCTCCGCTGTCTGATCACCCAGCCCGGTAGCCGAACGTGACCGCCAGCAAGGACGGAGCAGACGCACTCGCCGTAGGCGAAGCCGCTGATCACACCCCTCTGCTCGAGGCACTCGGCGTCGACGTGCGCCCGGATCTGCTCCGGCTCGCGCTCACCCACCGGTCCTACGCCTACGAGAACGGCGGCCTGCCGACCAACGAGCGGCTGGAGTTCCTCGGCGATTCGGTGCTCGGCCTGAGCATCACCGAGCGCCTGTACCTGGAGCATCCGGACAAGTCCGAGGGCGAGCTGGCCAAACTCCGCGCGAGCGTGGTGAACATGCACGCCCTGGCGGAGGTCGCGCGGGATCTGGGCGCCGGTGGGCTGGGCCGCCACCTGCTGCTCGGCAAGGGCGAGGAGCTGACCGGGGGCCGCGACAAGCCGAGCATTCTCGCCGACGGCATGGAGTCGCTGCTGGGTGCGGTGCACCTGCAGCACGGCATCGACGTCGCGCGCAGCGTGGTGCTGCGCCTGTTCGCCGATCTGCTCGAGCGCGGTCCCCGCATGGGCGCCGGACTGGACTGGAAGACCAGCCTGCAGGAGCTGACCGCCGAGCGCGGTATCGGCGTGCCCAGCTACGAGATCACCTCGACCGGGCCGGATCACGACAAGGAATTCACCGCGACCGCCGTCGTCGGCGGGCGGGCCTACGGTACGGGCGTCGGCCGGTCGAAGAAGGAAGCCGAACAGAAGGCCGCGGGTGCCGCCTGGCAGTCGCTCAACGGCTCCGTCTGATCCGCGATTTCCCGGAAGCCGCTCGCCGATGGCCGGGCGGCCTTTCTGTCGGTGGTCGTTTCTACACTGGTGAGCGATTCTAAGGAGTATCGCGGTGCCTGAGCTTCCCGAGGTCGAGGTCGTCCGACGCGGCCTGGCCGACCATGTGGTCGGCAGCGTCATCGAATCCGTCACCGTCAAGCATCCACGGTCGGTGCGCCGCCACCTGCTGGGCGGCGACCATCTCGCCGCGCAGCTGGCCGGGCTGCGCATCGAATCCGCGCAGCGCCGCGGCAAATTCCTGTGGCTGACCTTCGACGATCCCGACACCGCGCTGGTCGTGCATCTGGGCATGAGCGGCCAGATGCTGGTGCAGCCCGCCGACGCGCCGCTGGAGAAGCACGCGCACATCGTCGCGGTCCTGGATTCGGGGGCGCAGCTGCGATTCATCGATCAGCGCACCTTCGGCGGCTGGGCGCTGCACCGGATCGTCGAGGTGGACGGCACCGCCGTGCCGGAGGCGGTGGCGCACATCGGCCGTGACCCGCTGGATCCCCACTTCGATGCCGACGCGGTGGTTCGAAGGCTGAAGGCGAAGCAGTCCGAGATCAAGCGGGTGCTGCTGGACCAGACCGTGGTGTCGGGCATCGGCAACATCTACGCCGACGAGGCGCTGTGGCGCGCCCGCATCCACGGCGAGCGCATCGCCGCCAAGCTCACCAAGCCCGCCCTGCACGGCCTGCTGACCGAGGTGCGCGCGGTGATGGCCGAGGCGCTACGGGCGGGCGGCACCTCCTTCGACGCGCTGTATGTCGACGTCAACGGTCAATCCGGCTACTTCGAGCGCGCCCTGGCCGCCTACGGCCGCGAGGACGAACCGTGCCGCCGCTGCGGGGCGCCGATGCGGCGGGAGAAGTTCATGAACCGCTCGTCGTTCTCCTGCCCGCGCTGTCAGCCGAGGCCGCGCACCTGAGCGCGGGTGTGGCTCGGTACCCAACCACGGGCTGGGTCGGTAAATTCGGTGGTACTCACGATCGGCAAGAGACGCGGAGAGGCGGGGGAGCATGCGCAAACTGACCTACTACGTCGCATCGACCATCGACGGTTTCATCGCTACCGAGGACGGTTCGGTCGACTTCTTCCCCGTCGGAGGTGACCACGGCCCGGCGATCACGGCGCAGTACCCGGAGACCCTGCCGACCAAGGTGCGCGAATCGCTGGGCATCGACAAGCTCGGCAGCTATTTCGACACCGTGCTGATGGGCCGCAAGACCCACGACTTCGGCGTCCGGACCGGAACCTCGAGCCCGTACGCGCATCTGCGGCAGATCGTGGTGTCCACGACGCTGCCCGAGCGCCCGGACCCGGATGTCGAACTCGTCTCCGGCGATCCGCTCGCGCGGGTGCGGGAACTCAAGCGCGAGAACGGCCTCGGCATCTGGCTGTGCGGCGGCGGTGAACTCGCGCAGGCGCTGCTGCCGGAGATCGACCAGGTGTTCCTGAAGCTGTACCCGATCGTGCTGGGGCGCGGCCGCCCGCTGTTCGGCGCGGGCGGGCAGCTACCCGAACCGGCGCGATTCCGGGTGCTGACCAGCCGTGTCTTCGAGGACGGTGTGGCCTTCGTGAAATACGTGCGGATTCGCTAGTGGCCCGACAGTTCCCTTCGGGAAAGGGAGAACGAGAGCAGGAGCGGGTTGCCTACCTGCTGCGGGAGATCGCCTTCTGGATGGAGCGCTCCCGGGCGCAGACGCATCGGGTAAAGGCATATCGGCGGGCGGCCGACGCGGTGGCCGACCTGTCGTCCGAGCAGTACGACGATTACCGGAGAAGCGGTGGCTGGCAAGAGATTTCGGGCATCGGACCGAAGACGGCCAGCGTGATCATCCAGGCATGCGCCGGGCACGTGCCCGACAAGCTGGCCGAATTACGCACGGCGGCAAGGCCGATCGCGCCCGGCGGGGCGCCGCTGCGCGCCCTGCTGCGCGGTGACCTGCACACCCACTCGAACTGGTCCGACGGCGGCAGCCCGATCGAGGAGATGATGCGCACCGCCGCCGCGCTGGGCCACGAATACTGTGCGCTGACCGATCATTCGCCCCGGCTGACCGTCGCCAATGGGCTGTCCGCCGACCGGCTGCGCCGCCAGCTCGACGTGGTGGCGCGGCTGAACGAGGAGCTGGCGCCGTTTCGCATCCTCACCGGCATCGAGGTCGACATCCTCGACGACGGCACCCTCGACCAGCAGGCCGACCTGCTGGCACGGCTCGATATCGTCGTCGCCAGTGTGCATTCCAAGCTGCGCGCCGACAGCGCTACCATGACGCGGCGCATGGTGTACGCGGTGGCCGACCCGAATGTGGACGTGCTCGGCCACTGCACCGGGAGGCTGGTGACCGGCGAGCGTGGGATCAGGCCGGAGTCGCAGTTCGACGCCGAGGTCGTGTTCGAGGCGTGCCGACGCTACGGCACCGCGGTGGAGATCAACAGCCGACCGGAGCGCCGCGACCCGCCGAGCCGACTGATGCGGCTGGCGGTGGAGATGGACTGCTACTTCGCCATCGATACCGACGCACACGCGCCCGGCCAATTGGATTGGCAGGGTTACGGATGCGAGCGAGCCCTGGCCAACGGCGTTGCGGCGGAACGGATCATCAACACCTGGCCGGTGGACGAGCTGCTGGAGTTCGCCGCCGCCTGAGCTTGCCTACAGGACGGCGAACGCGACGACCATGCCGATGCCGAGGTGCGCGGCCGCCACCAGCAGCGACTGCACCTTGTAGGTGTCGGCGTGCAGCAGATCGTCGATGTCCAGGCCGACGACCCACTCCAGGACGCGCACCGAAATGACCTGCGCCACAATGCCGATCAGGCCGTAGATGGCCGATGCGATGAGGCCCTCGGCGAGCTTGCCACCCGCGGAGTAGATGGCCAGCACCACGATCAGCGCCATGCTCACCAGACCGGAGGCGGTCACCACGACAGCGTTCGGGTTGCCGGAGGTCACCAGCCGGCGCAGCGGGCCGGGCGTGGTGATGTCGATGGCGTAGAAGCCGATCAGCATCAGGGCCAGGCCCAGGACGGCGTAGGCGATGATGGCGCCGATGCCGTGGCCGATAGTGCCCCAATACCCCGATTCGAGCGCAAGTGTGGTCATGGATTGTCCTCCAGGTGTGGTTCGGTGTCAGTGCTGCGGGATGCGGTGTGGGACGAAGGTGGAGCTGTCGTCGGTGATCAGGCCCGGGGTCTCCCGGATGCCCAGACCCGCCGAGGCGTCGCCGACGATCCAGGCGCCCAGCACCGGGCGCATGCCGTCGAAATCCGGTAGGGGATCGAGCAACTGGTAGACGTAGCCCTCCTCGCCGTACACGCCGCCGGTCGCGGCCTCCATCCCGGCACCGACGATGGTCATATTCGCGCCCTCACGGCCGAGCTTGGGCTTCTTGATGTACTCGGTGAGTTCGTGCGGATCGTCGATGTAGGCGGGCAGCAGGTTGGGGTGGCCCGGATACATCTCCCACAGCACCGCCAGCAGCGCCTTGTTCGACAGCACCGACTTCCACAGCGGCTCGATCCACATCGTCTCCGGCAGCGAGTCGACCACGCGCTTGCCGAACTCGTCGTCCAGCGCCCATTCCCACGGGTACAGCTTGAACACCGACTCGATCGGCGCCTCGGCCAGATCGACGAAACGCTCCAGCTCCGTGTCGTATCCGATCTCCTCGATCGGCAGTGCCACGGTGTGGAATCCGCCCTCGGCGGCGGTCTCCTGCATGTAGGCGGTGGTGATGTTGTCCTCGCCGGAGGCGTCCGCGCTCGACCAGGTGAAGTGCAGATCGCCGACGGGCAGCGACTCGCGCAGCTCGGCCCAGCGCTCGACGAGCTTCTCGTGCAACGAATTCCACTGATCGTCGTCGGGGTGGGTGTCGGTCAGCCAGTGCCACTGCACGATCGCCGCCTCCAGCAGCGAGGTGGGCGTATCGGCGTTGTACTCCAACAGTTTCGCCGGGCCGCGGCCGTCGTAGCGCAGGTCGAAGCGGCCGTAGACGTAGGGGTCCGACCGCTGCCAGGACTGCTTGATCGGCTCCCAACTCCATTGCGGCAGACCGAAATCGGCGAATCGCTCGGTGAGGATGATCTGCTCGACGGCGTGCAGGCACATCGAATGCAGCACCTCGACCTGCGCCTCCAGCGCGAGGATCTCGTCGAGGTCGAACTCGTAGTGCACCGTTTCGTCCCAGTACGGCCGCGGGTGGCCGTTGACGTCGCGGCCGGGCGATCCGAAGACCAGGCCCTGATCCTGAATGATCCGCTGCCAGCCCGGTCGCGGTTGGCTGTGCACCCGCCGCACTAGGAACCTCCACTCGTGCTACCGGCCTTGGAACCCAGCCCGCCGCGAACGATGGTGCCGCTCTTGGTCTTCACCGTGGCGTTCTTCGGCTCGACCGTGCTGCCGCCGACGGGCGGGCGCCCGACGGTCTGGTTGCCGCCGTAGTAGTAGCGGTACTGGTTGCCGCCGAGGATGAAAATGCCCGGGAAGCCCCCGCCGTAGTGATGGGTGCTGGACGCGTTCTGCGCCCGTTCGCAGTCCTCGTCGGGGACGACGATCTGCTGGCCGTCCTTTTCCATGACGCAGGAGGCGGTGACCTCGTCGGGCGCGGTGACCGCCCGATAGGTGAGATAGCCCGCCCCGACCACCGCGGCGATGCCGACCACGGCCACGCCGCCGATCAGCAGGCGCTTGCGCTGCTTCTTCTTGTCGGCCAATGCCTGCTCGGCGGCGCGCTGGGCCTCCTCGGCGCGCCGGCGGGCCTTGTCGCGGGCGCGCGCTTCGGCCACCGTCGGCGGCCGCGGCTGCGTGACGCCCGGTTCCTGCCGGTTGATGCTGCCGCGCAGGGGGCGTGGCGGCTCGGATCCGGGTGGGCCGCCGGGCATCTGGGCGGGCGGCACACCGATGCCGCCGGTCTCCGTGGGGCCGGGGAACGGGTCCGGCATGCCCGGCATGGGCGCGGTGGGACCCGGCTCGGCGAAAGGCGCCGTGGGGTGATCGGACGGCGCCCCCGGATCGGGTTTGCCGGTGTCTTTTTCAGGGTCTCTACCGGGGTCTCCGGAGTTGCCGGGCCGGTTGCCGGATTCTTCAGTTGCCAACGATCGACTCCCTGTTCCCCGCCACTATCGTTCTTCGAATCCGGTCAATTCGCCCTGTGCGGCGCCCCAGTCTTCCACAACCAGATCGACGCGGCCAGGAGTGTTGCCGGACCGCAACAACGCAAGCAGTTTGTCACATCGGTCCCTAGGACCCTCTGCAATGACATGGACTCTGCCGTCGCGAGTGTTACGCGCGAAGCCGGTCAGACCCAATTCCAATGCGCGGGAACGAGTCCACCAGCGGAAGCCGACGCCCTGCACCCGGCCGTGTACCCAGGCGCTCAGCCGCACGGAGTCACCGGTCATGCGTCGACCTGGAACGTCAGATTCACCTTGGTCCCGGCCTTCAGGGTCCGGCCCACCGTGCACACCTTGTCGATCGCGCGCTGCACGGTGACCAGCAGCCGCTCGCGGCCCGCCTCGTCCAGTTCGGACAGGTCCAGCTCCAGCACCTCCTCGAGTTCGGGGTACACCTCGTTCTCCCGATCGGCGGCGCCGGACACCCGGATGGTGGCGTCGTAGCTGTCGCCCAGCCGGTTGGACAGCGGAAAATCCGAGCTCAGGCCGGTGCAGGCCGCCAGCGCGATCTTGAGCAACTCACCGGGCGAGAACACGCCCTCGACGCCCTCCGACCCGATCAGCACCTGCGCGCCGCGCGAGCTGCGCCCGGTGTAGCGCCGGGTGCCGGTCCGCTCGACCCAGAGCTCGGTCGGGACCTTCGCGGTCGCGGCGGTGGTGTTCGGGACGGTCTGTTCAGCCATGCCCCGATCCTGCCATTCGCGCGAGCACGCCCGCAGACCGCACGATCGTTGTTCAGGTGAACGGCGTCAGGACTGGAACCGGTAGCCCATGCCCGCCTCGGTCAGCAGGTGCTTCGGGTGGGACGGGTCATCCTCGAGTTTCCGCCGCAGTTGGGCCAGATACACCCGCAGGTAGTGGGTCTCGGTCGCGTACGACGGCCCCCAGACCTCGCGCAGCAGCTCCCGCCGCCCGACGAGCTTGCCCTGGTTGCGCACCAGCATTTCCAGCACCCCCCACTCCGTCGGTGTCAGGTGCACGTCGATGTCGTGCTTGGTGACCTTCTTCGCCGCCAGGTCGACGACGAACGAGGATGTCTCGATGACCGGGTCCGAGCCCTCGCCGATCGTCGCGGCACGCCGCACCGCGGCCCGCAGCCGGGCCAGCAGCTCGTCCATGCCGAAGGGTTTGGTCACGTAGTCGTCGGCACCGGCGTCGAGCGCCTCGACCTTGTCGGCGGAGTCGGTGCGGGCCGACAGCACGATCACCGGCGCCTGGGTCCAGCCGCGCAGCCCGGCCAGCACGTCGATGCCGTCCATATCCGGCAGCCCGAGGTCCAGCACGACGACCTCGGGATGCTTCTCCGCCGCCGCGCGCAGGGCCGCGGCGCCGGTGGCCGCGGTGATCACCTCGTAGCCGCGCACCGACAGGTTGATGCGCAGCGCGCGCAGGATCTGCGGCTCGTCGTCGACCACCAGCACCTTGGTCGGCGCCACCGATTGGTCGCGCTCACGCGCCGCACCGGGATTGCGCGCGCTGCCGCGTCCGAGCGCGGCGTTCCCGGGACCCTCCTTGGCCACGCGGGCCGCCTCGTCCGGGTCCGTCGCTCCCGCCCGCGCGGCGCTCGCCACGGGCATCGGCGAGCGCACGGTGTGCTGATCGCTCACCCGCGCCGCGGGCCCGTCGCTCGGTGTCGTCACCGGTTCTCCTGTTCTCGTGCTGTCCAAGGGGTCTCGTGGGTGGGTCGGTACTTTCCCTCATTCGCCCGCCGGTAGGTCGACGACCATGGTCAGGCCGCCGCCGGGGGTCGGTTCGGCGTGGACTGTGCCGCCCATCGCCTCGACGAATCCACGCACCACCGACAGTCCGAGTCCGACGCCGGTGGAGTTGTCGCGATCGCCGAGACGCTGGAACGGCTCGAACATCTGGTCTTCCAACCCCGTCGGCACTCCGGGACCGTAGTCGACCACCGTGATCGACACGCGGTCGCCGGTGTGTTCGGCGGTCACGCGGACCGGAGTGTCGCCCGGGGAGTAGCGCAGCGCGTTGTCGATGAGGTTGGCCAGCACCCGCTCCAGCAGGCCGCTGTCGGCCCGCACCGACACCTCGCCCACCTCCACCTTGATCCGCTCCATCGCCGCGCGGCGCAACCCGCGCGTGCCCATCCCGACGCCGACCACCGCCCGATTGACGACCTCCTCCAGGTACACCCGCTTGAGCTGCGGCCGCACCACGCCGACGGCCAGGCGCGACGAATCGAGCAGATTGCCGACCAGGCTGGTGAGCTGATCGGTGGATTCCTCGATGGTCTCCAGCAATTCGGCGGTGTCCTCGGGGGAGAACTCGACATCGTCGCTGCGCAGGCTGGAGACGGCGGCCTTGGCGGCCGCCAGCGGCGTGCGCAGATCGTGGCTGACCGCCGACAGCAATGCGCGCCGCAGCCGGTCGGCCGCGATCACGCTCGCCGCCGCCTGAGCCTCGTCGGCCAGCCTGCGGCGTTGCTGCAGCCCGGCGGCCTGGTTGGCGACCGCGCCCAGCACCAGCCGGTCGCCGGGGGTGAGGGAGCGGCCGGTGAGCAGCAGCCAGTGCATATCGTCGCCCGCCTCGATCGCGACGTCGGCGTCGGCGACCCGGCGCGGCGGATCGTCACCGACGCAGGCGATCACGTCGTCGTCGGAGACGAAGCTGACCGCGCGCTGGCCGAAGGTCTCGCGGGCGCGCTCCAGCAGATCGTGCAGGTCGGCGCCGTGCAGCACGGCGGCCGCGAACACCGTGAGCAGTTCGGCCTGCTGCGAGGCCCGCCGCGCCTCGCGGGTGCGCTTGGCGGAGACGTCCACCAGGGCCGCCACCGCCACGGCCACCATCAGCATCACCACGATGGTGAGGAAGTTGTTGAGTTCGGCGACGGTGAGGCTGTGCCGGGGGGAGACGAAGAACCAGTTCAGCAGGAGCCCCCCGAGCAGGGCCGACAGCGCCGCGGGGGCGACGCCACCGAGTAGTGAGACCGCGATGACGCCGGTGAAGAACAGCGCGCTCTCCCCGGCCAGATCGAGGTGGTTGTCGAGCCAGAAGAAGCACACCGCGGTGATCACCGACGGCACCAGCACCGCGGTCAGCCACGACGAGAGCTTGCGTTCGCGCGGCGTCACCGACGACCAGCGGAATCCGCGGTTGGACTCCTCGTGGGTGACCATGTGCACGTCGATCTTCCCCGACGCCTGCACCACGGCCGAGCCGATGCCCTCGTCGAGCATGCGGGCCCAGCGCGAGCGCCGCGAGGTGCCCAGCACCAGCTGGGTGGCGTTGACCTGGCGGGCGAAGTCCAGCAGCGCGCCGGGCACGTCCTCGCCGGTGACGGTGTGCAGGCTGGCGCCGAGGCTGTTGGCCAGATCCCGCAGCCGCGTGAGTCTTCGCGTGGACACGCCCGCCAGTCCGTCGCCGCGGACCACGTGCACCACGATCAGGTCCGCGCTGGATTTGGTCGCGATCCGGCTGGCGCGCCGCACGATCGTCTCCGATTCCGGGCCGCCGGTCACCGCGACGACGACGCGTTCGCGGGCCTCCCAGGTATCGGTGATCTTGTGATCGTCGCGGTACTTGGCGAGCGCGGCATCGACCTGGTCGGCCAGCCACAGCAGCGCCAATTCCCTTAGCGCCGTGAGGTTTCCGGGTCGGAAGTAGTTGCGCAGCGCGGCGTCGACCTTCTCCGCGGCGTAGACGTTGCCGTGGGACATCCTGCGCCGCAACGCCTCCGGGGTGATGTCGACCAGCTCCACCTGCTCCGCGCCGCGCGCCACCCAGTCCGGCACGGTCTCGCGCTGCACCACGCCGGTGATCTGCTGCACGACGTCGTTGAGGCTCTCGAGGTGCTGGACGTTGACCGTGGAGATCACGTCGATGCCCGCGTCGAGCAGTTCGTGGACGTCCTGCCAGCGCTTGTCGTTCTCGGAGCCGGGCGCGTTGGTGTGCGCCAGCTCGTCGACGAGGACGACCGCGGGCCGCCGCCGCAGCACCGCCTCGACATCGAGTTCGGGCAGCGTGGTCCCGCGGTACTCGACCTGCTTGGGCGGGATCCGCTCGATCCCCTCGAGCAGTTCGGCGGTCTTCTTGCGGCCGTGGGTCTCCACCACCGCGGCCACCACGTCGCGCCCGCGCTCGAGCCGACGGTGCGCCTCGCCGAGCATCGCGAACGTCTTGCCCACACCGGGGGCGGCGCCGAGGTAGATCCGTAGTTGACCGCGCTTCACTCGTCCATCATCGCGCGCGACGCTCCGCGTGGCCGCCGCGGCACGCGCGCGCGGATCGGGGTGCCCGTGGCGAGTATCCGCAGGACCAGTGCGCAGGTCAGGAAGCCGAGGAGCACCGCTGCGGTGACCGCGAAATCCGGCACAGTCATCTCCTTACATCACTGTGTGTGCGCCGACCGGGTTCGTTTCCGCAGCCGAACACACCACTGTGTACCTCCGTGAATCGCGTGTGGACGGTTCCTTACGACTTCTTGACGGCGTGTTCGGCTACCTTGACGTCATCCTGGCGACAGATCGGGCAATCCGTAAGCGGGTCGTCAATGCGGACGTTTACGGCGCTAAGAAGGCGTTAACGATCTCGAAAAACGACCGTACGACCGCTTGACTCACTGCGGCGCATCTTGGGTGCGTTGCTGTCTACGAGAGGTTTCGGCACATGTCTGTCGTGGTGTTCACGCTGCTGACCGTGGCGGTCTTCGCACTGCTCGGCCTGATCCAACGGGGAGTGGAGCGGCTGTGACGCAGAACATCATCGGTCTGGTTCTGGCCGTCGGCGTCGCGCTGTATGTCGTTGCGGCGCTGTTGTTTCCGGAGAGGTTCTAGGTGAACACGACCACTGCGGGGATACTGTTCGTCGTATCCCTGATCATCGCGCTCGCCGTGATTCACATCCCGCTCGGCGACTACATGTACCGGGTGTACGCGGGGGAGAAGCATTCGCGGGTCGAGCGCGGCATCTACAAGGTGATCGGCGTGCAGCCGGGCGTCGAGCAGAACTGGGGCGTGTACGCCCGCAGCGTGCTGGCCTTCTCGGCGATCGGCGTGCTGTTCCTGTTCTTCCTGCAACTGCTGCAGGGGCATCTGCCGTGGCATCTGAGCGAGCCCGGCACCGAGATGACCGGCGGCCTGGCCTGGAACACCGCGATCAGCTTCGTCACCAATACGAACTGGCAGAACTACGGCGGCGAGTCCACGATGGGGCACACCGTGCAGATGGTGGGCCTGGCGGTGCAGAACTTCGTGTCGGCCGCGGTCGGGATGGCCGTGGCGATCGCGCTGGTGCGCGGGTTCGCCCGCCGCAACACGAGCGATCTGGGCAACTTCTGGGTGGATCTGGTGAGGGGAACCATCCGCATTCTGCTGCCCATCGCCTTCGTGTTCGCGATCGTGTTCGTGGCCGCGGGCATGATCCAGAACTTCCACGTCTACGACCAGGTCGCGCAGACCGTGGCCGGTACGGGATCACAAACCCTGCCGGGTGGTCCGGTCGCCAGCCAGGAGGTCATCAAGGAACTGGGCACCAACGGCGGCGGCTTCTTCAACGTGAACGCCGCGCACCCGTTCGAGAACCCGACCACCTGGACGAACTGGCTCGAGATCTTCCTGATCCTGATGATCGCCTTCTCGCTGCCGCGCACCTTCGGCCGCATGGTGGGCAGCCCGAAGCAGGGCTACGCCATCACCGCGGTGATGGCCACGCTGGCGATCATCAGCGTCACGCTGACCAACCTGTTCCAGCTGATGCACCACGGCACCGTGCCGACGGCGGTCGGTTCGGCGATGGCCGACGTGGAAACCCGCTTCGGCGTATCGAATTCGGCGACCTACGCCGCGGCCACCACACTCACCTCGACCGGTGCCGTCGACTCCGCGCACGACTCCTACACCAGCCTCGGCGGTCTGTGGCCGCTGTTCAACATGAAGCTCGGTGAGGTCGCGCCCGGCGGTGTCGGTGCCGGACTGTACGGCATGCTGATTCTCGCGGTGATCACGGTATTCGTCGCCGGGCTGATGGTCGGGCGCACGCCGGAATACCTGGGCAAGAAGATCACGCCGCGCGAAATCAAGCTGGCCGCAACGTATTTCCTGGTGAGTCCGCTGATCGTGCTGGTGGGTACGGCGAGCGCGATGGCGATGCCCGGACAGCGCGCGAGCATGGCCAACACCGGCCCGCACGGCCTGACCGAGGTGCTGTACGCCTTCGCGTCCGCGGCCAACAACAACGGCTCGGCCTTCGCGGGCCTGTCGGGCAACACCGACTGGTACAACACCGCGCTCGGCCTGGCCATGGTGTTCGGCCGCTTCCTGCCGATCATCCTGGTGCTCGCGCTGGCCGGATCGCTTGCCGCGCAGGGCCATACGCCCGAGTCGATCGGCACGCTGCCGACCCATCGCCCGCAGTTCGTCGGCATGGTCGTCGGCGTGACGCTGATCCTGGTCGCGCTCACCTTCCTGCCCGCGCTGGCGCTCGGGCCGCTCGCCGAAGGAATCCATTCATGACAACGGGAAGCGGGCTGTTCAACCCGCAGATGCTGGTGAAGTCGCTACCGGAGGCCCTCCGGAAGCTGGACCCGCGCACCCTGTGGCGCAACCCGGTGATGCTGATCGTCGAGATCGGCGCCGTGTGGTCGACCGTCCTGGCCATTGCCGAGCCCACGTTCTTCGCCTGGGCGATCGTCGTATGGCTATGGCTCACAGTGCTTTTCGCCAACCTGGCCGAGGCCGTCGCCGAGGGGCGCGGTAAGGCGCAGGCCGACACCCTGCGCAAGGCCAAGACCGATACCGTCGCGCGGCGGCTGGTCGAATGGCATCCCGGACAGGAGCGCGTGACCGAGGAGCGGGTCGCGGCACCGGAGCTGCAGCGCGGCGATCATGTCGTGGTGGAGGCCGGACAGGTCATCCCCGGCGACGGCGATGTCGTGGAAGGCATTGCGTCCGTGGACGAATCGGCCATCACCGGCGAATCCGCGCCGGTGATCCGCGAATCCGGCGGCGACCGCTCGGCCGTCACCGGCGGCACCACCGTGCTGTCGGACCGGATCGTCGTCAGAATCACCCAGGAGCCCGGCGGGTCGTTCATCGACAAGATGATCGCGCTCGTCGAGGGCGCGGCGCGGCAGAAGACGCCGAACGAGATCGCGCTGAACATCCTGCTCGCCGCGCTCACCATCATCTTCGTGTTCGCGGTGGTGACGCTGCAGCCGATGGCGATCTTCTCCAAGGCGAACAACCCTGGCGTGGTCGACACTTCGGCGCTGGACGTGCACGGCGTCACCGGCATCGTCATGGTGTCGCTGCTGGTGTGCCTGATCCCGACCACCATCGGCGCGCTGCTGTCGGCGATCGGTATCGCGGGCATGGATCGCCTGGTGCAGCGCAATGTGCTGGCCATGTCCGGCCGGGCGGTGGAGGCCGCCGGGGACGTGAACACGCTGCTGCTGGACAAGACCGGCACCATCACCCTCGGCAACCGTCAGGCATCGGAGTTCGTGCCGATGCCCGGCGTCACCGAGGACGAGATCGCCGATGCCGCACAGCTTTCCAGCCTCGCCGACGAGACGCCCGAGGGCCGCTCGATCGTGGTGTACGCCAAGCGGGCCTACAACAAGCGCGAGCGCACGCCGGGCGAGCTGACCGGCGCGCACTGGGTGGAATTCACCGCCCAGACCCGCATGTCGGGCGTGGATCTGCACGATGGCCATCAGCTGCGCAAGGGCGCGGCCAGCGCCGTCACCGAGTGGGTGCGCGGCAACGGCGGCTCCGTCCCGAGCGAGGTCGGCGTGACGGTCGACGGGATCTCCGCCTCCGGCGGCACCCCGCTGGTGGTCGGCGAGATCAGGGACGGGAAGGCCCGGCTGCTCGGCGTGATCCACCTCAAGGACGTCGTGAAGGAGGGCATGCGCGAGCGTTTCGACGAGATGCGCCGCATGGGCATCCGCACGGTGATGATCACCGGCGATAATCCGTTGACCGCCAAGGCGATTGCCGACGAGGCGGGCGTCGACGACTTCCTGGCCGAGGCCACGCCGGAGGACAAGCTGGCGCTGATCAAGACCGAGCAGTACGGCGGCCGCCTGGTCGCGATGACCGGCGACGGCACCAACGATGCCCCCGCCCTGGCCCAGGCCGACGTCGGTGTCGCGATGAACACCGGCACCTCGGCGGCCAAGGAGGCCGGGAACATGGTCGATCTGGATTCGGATCCGACCAAGCTGATCGAGATCGTCGAGATCGGCAAGCAGTTGCTGATCACCCGCGGTGCGCTGACCACGTTCTCCATCGCCAACGACATCGCCAAGTACTTCGCGATCATTCCCGCGTTGTTCGTGGCGCTGTTCCCCGGGCTGGACGTGCTCAACATCATGCGGTTGCACAGCCCGCAGTCGGCGATCCTGTCCGCGGTGGTCTTCAACGCGATCATCATCGTGCTGCTGATTCCGCTGGCGCTGCGCGGTGTGAAGTACACGCCGTCGAGCGCGTCGAAGCTGTTGAGCCGCAACCTGGCGATCTACGGTGTCGGCGGCATCATCGCGCCGTTCATCGGCATCAAGATCATCGACCTTGTCGTCCAATTCCTCCCCGGGATGTCCTGATATGCGTATGTCAACCTGGATCCGGCAGCACCTCGCGGCGCTGCGCGCGCTGCTCGCGCTCACCGTGATCACCGGAATCGTCTATCCCCTGGCGGTTTTCGCGGTCGCCCAGCTGCCCGGCCTGCACGACAAGGCGGACGGGTCGCTGATCGAGCAGGACGGCAGGATCGTCGGCTCGTCGCTGATCGGGCAGGCGTTCACCGACGGTAACGGCAACGCGCTGGCGCAGTACTTCCAGAGCCGGCCGTCGTCGTCGGGTCAGGGCGACGGCTACGACCCGACCTCGACCAGCTTCACCAACCTCGGCCCGGAGAGCATCGTCGACACCCTCGCCGAGAATCCCGACGACGCGAAGCAGAGCCTGCTGACCCAGGTGTGCTCGCGCAGCAAGGAGATCGGCGAGCGCGAGGGCGTGGACGGCAGCAGGCCGTTCTGCGCGCCCAGCGGCGTCGGGGCGGTGCTGTCGGTGCTGGGCCCGCGCGACTCGCGCGGCGGCGTCGAACACCCCACCAGGGTGGTCAGCGTGAACGAAGCCTGCCCTGCCACACCGTTTCTCGACACCTACAAGGGCGTGCGGGTCGAATGCGCGCAGATCGGCGAGGACTACTCGGCCGGACTGATCGTGCCCATCGAGGGCGACGCCTCCCGCGACACCCCCGTCCCCTCCGACGCGGTCGTCACCTCCGCCTCGGGCCTCGACCCGGAGATCTCCCCGGCCTACGCCGCCCTCCAGATCCCCCGAGTAGCCAAGGCCCGCAACATCTCCGAGGACGAGGTCCGCACGACGGTCGCCGCCCACACCACCGGCAGAGACCTCGGCTTCCTGGGCGAGCCCCGAGTAAACGTCCTCCAACTGAACCTCGACCTGGACAAACACCACCCCACCGAGAACTGACCCACCCGACCCCGGGAATTCAAGGCGCGCCTTCGCATTCCCTCCGAACGAGCGTCCTCTCACCTCCCGTCGAGCAAGGATGCCCCCTCGCTCGCGTCGGCCGAGCACGCCTTCCATTCGCACGCGCGGACATCACGACAGTCTCGTGCGCTCGGCCGATCTGCGTAGGGCCGCGGCCACCTCTTCCGAGACCTCCAGCAGGTCCACGGCCGTGTCCAGTGCGGCGATCGCAGCGACGTACTGGGCGACCAGTTCCGCGGAGTCGGCGCTGATTCGCACGGTGCAGGCATTGGGGCCGTCGGGCTCGATCGCGCCGGGGACGGGGGCGAAAAGCTTGGCGTGCAATGTGTTCGGGTCGAGGGCCACCGACAGGCGGGCGGTGTGGTGGTAGGTGGCGTGGGCGAGGGAGTGGGTCAGGTAGTCGGCTGGGGTGCGGGCGGGCAGGGGGCGGGGGATGAAGTGGGTGTGGGCGGGGACGGGGCGGCCGATCCGGTCGACTCGGAATATGCGCCAGTCGGCGCGGTCGAGGTCGTGGGCGATCAGGTACCAGCGCCGCTCGATGACCACCAGGTGGTGGGGCTCGGCGCGGCGGGCGCTCGCGGTCTCGTCGCGGCCGCGGTAGTCGAAGCTCACCACCCGGTGCTCGCGGCAGCAGGAGGCGAGCACGGCCAGCGTCGCGGGATCCGGGGCGACTCCCGGCCGCGCGGGCCGCGCCACCGCGGTCTCGGCTAGGGCCGCCAGCCGCGGGCGCAGCCGCACCGGCAGCACCTGCTCCAGCTTCGCCAGCGCGCTCATCGAACTCTGCTCGATCCCGGCCACATCCGCCGCGGTGGTCAGCCCGATCGCGACGGCGATCGCCTCCTCGTCGTCCAGCAGCAGCGGTGGCAGGTTGCGGCCGGAGGTCAGGCGGTAGCCACCGGCGGTGCCCGAGGTGCTGTGTACCGGATAGTCGAGCGCGCGCAACCGGTCGATATCGCGGCGCAGGGTCCGCGCACTGATCCCGAGCCGCTCGGCGAGTTCGGCGCCCTGCCACTCCCGGCGGCTCTGCAGCAGCGACAGCAGCCGCAGCAACCGCCCCGGCATGGTCTTCCGCACGGATTCCGAGTCGTCGCTCACAGACACAGAATGCCCCACCTTGCGGACAAGATGTGGCCGCAAGGCCGCCTAGCGTGGCTCCCATGAACGAGATCGACAAGGAATTCACTGGCCGCGTGGACGGCCGGATCCACGGACCCGAGACCGACGGCTACGACCGCGAGCGCGGCGGTTTCCAGCTCCTAGACCAGCATCGGCCCGCCGTGATCGTCGCCGCGGCCGGTGTGCGCGACATCCGCGCGGCGGTGCGGGTGGCGGCCGCCCGCGGCCTGCCGGTGGCGGTGCAGGCGACCGGGCACGGCCTGGCCGCTCCCACCGACGGCGTGCTGATCAGCACGCGGCACATGACCGATGTGCGCGTGGATCCGCAGACGCGGACCGCCCGGGTGGCGGCGGGCGCGACCTGGCGGCACGTGATCGACGCGGCGGCCCCGCACGGCCTGGCGCCGCTGTCGGGCAGCTTTCCCGGCGTGGGCGCCGTCTCCTACACCCTCGGCGGCGGTGTCGGCCTGCTCGCGCGGCGGTACGGGTTCGCCGCCGACCACGTGCGCCGCATCGACCTCGTCACCCTCGACGGGCAGCTGCACGAGGTCACCGCCGAATCCGACCCGGACCTGTTCTGGGCCCTGCGCGGCGGTGGTGGCAACTTCGGCGTGGTCACGGGGATGGAAATCGAGCTACTGCCGGTGGCCGAAATCTACGGCGGCAGCCTGTATTTCGACCTGACGCAGGTTCCCGACCTGCCCGCGGCCTGGCATCGCTGGACGGCCGGAGTCCCGGAGGAGATGACCTCGGCGGTGACGATGATGTCGTTCCCGGATCTCCCGATGCTGCCGGAACGGTTGCGCGGCAGGCGGATTGCCCAGGTGCAGATCGCCTGTCTCGGCTCGGCGGACGACGGCGGTGCGGTGGTGGCCCCGCTGCGGTCGGCGGGACCGATCCGGCACGACACCCTGCGCGTGCGCCCGTTCACCGAATCCGGGGCGATCTTCGACGAGCCGGATCAGCCGCACGCCTACCGTTCCCGCACCCTGCTGGTGCCGGAGTTGGACGGCGGCGATCTGGCCGGTCTGGCGAACACCACCGGTCCCGAGACCCCGATCATGGTCGTGGCCGGGCTCCGGCATCTCGGTGGTGCGCTGGCCCGGCCCCCGCGGATCCCGAACGCGGTCGGCCATCGCGACGCGGCCTACTCGGTCTCGGTGCTGTCCCCGGTCGCCGAGGACGAGCGGGATCTCGTCCGGGCCACTCACGATTCGGCGCTGAAACCGTTCGCCCGCAACGCACTCGGAGCCGCATTGAATTTCACCTTCGGCCCGGTCGATGCCGAGGAGATCCGCTCCGCCTTCGCGCCGCAGGACTACCGCAGGCTCGCGGAGCTACAGCACCGATGCGACCCGGACGGTCTCCTGCAGCCCAATCACCCTGTCCGGTAAGCGTTTACGACCAATCCGATGGGAAGTGTCCAGCAGTTCGGCGAGGCGGTCGCGGGTGACGGTGAGGCTGTCGATGGTGGATTGGACGGAGGCGAGTTTGCGGGCGACGGCCTCGGCTCCCGCCGGACAGAGTTCCTCGAGCGGAGTATCGGCGTGCATGCAGGGGAGGAGCCGGTGACCTCCTCGGCGGTGAATCCGACCGACAGCAACCGGCGGATGTCGTCCACCAGCCGCACGGCATGCTCGTCGTACTCGCGATATCCGTTGGGCGAGCGGCGATCCGGGAGCAGCCCCTGCTCCTCGTAGTAGCGCAGCGCGCGCCGGGTGGCGCCGGTGCGCCGGGCGAGTTCACCGATTCGCATGCTTCACCTCACGCGGCGTCCAGGCCGCCGTCCACGCGGATCCCGGTTTCCGCGCCCGTGACCACCACGGCCCGCCCTTGCAACGATCTCGATTCGCTCATGCCGCGACGCTAAACCTTGACGCCGGGGTGAAGGTCAAGGCGCGGGGTGGTCGAGCGGCCGCCGCGCATGCGCGTAGAGGGCCTCCCACACCTCGAAGCGCGAGAGGGCGCCGATGATCGCGAACCCCTCCGCGGTGAGGGTGACGGGGCCGAGGACGGTGCGCGGGTCGTCCCAGCTGCCGTCGGCCCGGACGATGCCCCGGGCGGCGAGTTCGCGCAGCGCCCTGTCCACGGCCGACGGCTGTGGTGCGAGGGCCGCGAGCTCGGCCGGGGTGCGCGGACGTCGGGCCAGCGCGTCCAGCACCTCCACCACGTAGCGGTGGCTCACGAGATCCGACAGTGCCGCCAGATCGGAATGAATGTGCATGGGACGGACACCACCTCGTAGCCGCTGCGCTCGTTCGCCTTTCGTGATCGACGCTAGGCCCGCGCCCCAGTGATCGTCTTTATGCGTCATTGCGGGATTCGGCGCCGGTCTTCACGAAATCGCTACGCGCCGCGGCGGAGCGGCCGAGGTGATCGGCCGCACACCCGCCGCTCAGACGGGGAAGCAGCGGGCGAAGGTGAGCAGTAGTTTCGGGGAGCCGTGGATGCGGAGGCGGCCGAACAGGATCGCGCGCGGCAGTATCGATCTCCGGGCCAGGAAGCGCAGCCAGGTGCGGGAGTCGGCGGTGATCCGCAGGTCCGGATCGCCCGTATGTCCGTCCGCGACCTCGAGATCGCCGTCGTGGATGGCCACCGTGATGCGGCGCTGTTCGGCGCCGGTGAAGGTGAAATGGTAGGTGGCCGTCACGCCGCGGGCCCGGCCGCGCTGGAACAGCAGCGGCAGCCCGGTCACGAACCCGTCGATACTCGCCGGGCGCAGCCCGCGGGCGACGAATTTGGTCCGCTTGTGCGGAAACCGCTGGGCGACATACTGTTCGGCGTCCGAACCGCGCACCACGTAGACGGTCTCCCGCTTGTTCTGCAGCGGGCGCACGACGTCGTTGAGGTGCCGCTTGCTGTTGTCGAGGTAGGTGCCGATGACGTCCTCGCCCGCCGGGCAGACCGACATGCAGTAGGCCGCTTTGTAATTGGCGCCGAAGGACAGGCTCTGCCACATCGAGGCGGTCTCGTTGTCGGCGACCCGCGAGCGGTAGTCGCCCGCGCTGCGGCTGTCGGCGACCTGCTCCACCCAGTCGCCGAAGCCGCCGAGGAATTCGCGATAGTTGTGGGTGTAGCAGGCGGAGAAGTCGAAATGGCCGTCGGAGGCGATCGCGCCGGTCGGGCAGGCCGAGACGCACAGCTTGCATTCCAGGCAGGGGTCGAAGTCGATCGGCCGGGAGTACTCGCCGATCTCGGTGTCGATCAGCACGGTGCCCAGCAGCACGAAGTTGCCGAACCGCGGATGAATCACGTTGCGGTGGATACCCATTCGGCCGAGCCCCGCGGCGACGGCGACGAGTTTGTGCGAGACCACCCACATCCGGTCGGGGAACCTGTCCATCTCCATCGGGAAGCCGACGGAGGGGTTCAGCGCGCGGACCCCGCGACGCTCGAGGGCCGAGACGATCCGGCGGGCGACGTCGTTGGTGTCGTCGTTCCCGTGGTGGAACTCGAGGTTTGCCACCGACCTCGCGGGACTGCGGATGCTGTCGCGGTTGAGCCTGCACACGAAGCCGATCAGCGCCCGGGCGCCGGGCAGCGCGGCGTCGATCTCGGCGCGTTCGTCGGCGAGTTCCGCGCGCTCGATCTCGACGAAACCGACATCGTCGGCGCCGGACTCCAGGCACAGCTCACGCAGCCATGCGGCGTCCAGCGGACCCGGCGGCTCGACCGGTTCGCGGGCTCGATGCCGGATGACGGTGGGGTGCCCGTCGAACTTCCTGCGTGCGTTCATCCGGCATCACCCTGCCCATCGAACGGTGTCCAGCCATGCAGCGCGCATCGTAACGCCGCGCGGGCGTCACGTCAGCGCGCTGCCCGCCAGCCACTGGTCCCACGGCACCAGCCAGTCGCCGTTGTTCCAGGTGGGCAGCGGCGGGCCGGAGGTGTTGCGGACCTCCACGACATCTCCGGGCAGCGAGAAGTTGAAGAACCATTTCGCGTTCTCGCCGTTGAGGTTCAGGCAGCCGTGCGACAGGTTCTGGCTGCCCTGCGCCCACACCGTCTCGTCGAGCTGGTGCAGATAGATGCCGTCGCCGCTGATCCGCGTGGCCCAGTTGATGGTCTCCTTGTAGCCGAGCCGGTCGTTGACCGGCAGGCCGTAGGTGGAGGAGTCCATGATCACCGGATTGCCCTTGTCCATCACGGTGTAGATGCCCGCGGGGGTGTTGAAGTAGATGGTCTTGCCGCCGACCTGCTGACTGCCGCCCATGCCCATGGAGGTGGGCATGGTGCGGATCAGTTTGCCGTTCTCGAACACCTGCACCTGTTTGTTGTTGTCGTCGGCGATCGACACGTGCGAGGGGCCGATGGTGAAGCTGGTCTTGGTGTCTTCCTGCCCGTACATGCCCGAGCCGAGTTCGGCACCGAAGATGTTCGCCGCGACCGACACCTTGGTGCCCGGCGCCCAGTACTGCTGGGGGCGCCAGTGCGCCCGGGTGTCGTCGAGCCAGTACCACGCGCCCTGCACCGGGGGATCGGTGGTGACGGTCAGCCGCTTCTCGGCGGCCGCCTTGTCGGGGATGGGCTCGTCGAACTTGGCCACGATGACGGTTCCGACGCCGTAGGTGCCCCCGTCGGCCAGCGTCTGACCGCCGGTGGTGGTCAGGTATGCCTTGGTCTGATTGCGCGGCGTCAGGGTCGAGAAGGTGGCCTTCGTGGGCCCGCTGGGGCCGGAGATGGTGACGCCCTGCGCGGTGACGCTGTAGGTGCGCCCGTATCCGAGCGGCCCCGTCGGCTTCCAGGCCGTTTTGTCCGGTGTGAGAATTCCCTCCACCGGTTTGCCCTGGTCGTTGGTCATCGTGACCGACGAGAGGATGCCGTCGGAGGCGGTTACCTCGATCTTGCCCAGCGGATCGACGTCCTCGCTGCCGTCGCCGGGGGTCACCGAGATCACCGGTGCCGCCGGTCCCGACGTCGCCGGGGCCGGTTTCGGTCCGGATCCCGACGAGGATGAGCACGCGGCCATCAGCATCGTCACCAGGGTGATCACACCCATTGCGACACCGAATCGGCAGCGGCGACCTGACATGGTGTCTCCTGCGCTCGCCGTGCGCCTGCTGAGCGGGCCCCCGCAGCGCACCATGGCCTAACTGTCTTGACGGGTAGTTTACGGGGACACTGGGGGAAGAGGCACACCGAGGTGTTGCCCCATGTTTACGAACAGATTGAGCGGGTACTCCAGCTACCGTTCTCTGCCCTCCGTAACCGTGCCGTCAAGGCACTGGGGCAAACGGCCGAGTATCTGCTAGGGAAGAAGATTATGAGCGCGAACCTGATGATCGTAGAAGACGACGACAGGGTACGGAGCGCCTTGCGGCTGGCCATGGAGGATGAAGGGTACGACGTCGAGGAGGCCGAGGAGGCCGAGGATGCGCTCGAGCACCTGCGGGACAACGGCGCGCCCGATGTCATGATCGTCGACCTGATGCTGGGGGAGATGGACGGATTCTCCTGTATCCGGGAGATCCGCCGCGATCACGACGTGCCGATCATAGTGGTCAGCGCCCGTGACGACACGCACGACGTGGTCGCCGCGCTGGAGGCCGGCGCCGACGATTTCGTCACCAAACCGTTCGAGATCAAGGAGATCACCGCGCGCATGCGGGCGCTGCGCCGCCGCGCCCAGCAGTTCGCCGAGCCGCCCGCGCCGCAGGAGGTGGTGCTCGACGCCGACGAGGAGAACCCGCTGCTGCTGTCGGTCGAGGGCGGTACGGTGCGCCGCGGGGAGGAGGAACTGCACCTGACGCTGACGGAGTTTCGCCTGCTGTGCGAGCTGGCCGAGACTCCGGGCCGCGTGCTGTCCCGCAGCGTGTTGCTCGAAAGAGTCTGGGACCGCGGATTTTTCGGTGACGAGCGGATCGTCGACGTGCATGTGCGGCGGCTGCGCACCAAGATCGAGAGGGATCCGTCGGAGCCCTGCATCGTCGTCACCGTGCGAGGACTCGGCTATCGACTCGATGTTCAACGCTGAGCAGCGCAGCCGGTTTCGGCTGCCCAGCCGCCAAAGCCTGCGCGGCCGAGCGATTTTCGCCTTCGCGGTGACGGCCGGACTGGTGTCGGCGGTGCTCGCGGCGACGGTGTCGGCGCTGGGCCGCGGCTTCTGGGAGACGCTCGCCGTCTGCGCGGTGGCGGGCACCGCGATCGGTGCGGTGTTCGGGCTGTGGTTCACGCGCCGCCTGCTGGAACCGCTGCAGCGGGTCACCGGCACCGCGGCGCGCATCGCCTCCGGCGAACTGGGCACCCGGTTGCCCGACACCGACGATCCGGATCTGGCGCCGACGGTCGACGCGTTCAACACGATGGTCGACTCGCTGCAGCGCCGCATCGATCGGGAGCGGCGGCTCGTGGGTGACGTGAGTCACGAATTGCGGACACCTTTGACGACGCTCACCACGAGCGTCGGGGTGATGTCGCGCTACGAGGACGAGTTGCCGCAGCGTTCGCGGCAGGCCCTGGTGCTGGTCCGGGCGGAATTGGAGCATCTGCGCCGGTTGCTGGACGATTTGCTGGCGCTGGCCCGCGCGGAGGCGCGCATGCACGGCGCCGACGCCGAACCGCTGTCGGTGCGCGAACTGCTCACCCACACCCTCGCCGAACTGCGCTATCCGCCGGAGTTGCTGACCGTCGCCGCCGACGGCACCGTGACCGGGCGGAAGCTGGAACTCGAACGGGCGCTGGTGAATTTGCTCGACAACGCCGAGAAGCACGGCGGCGGTGTGGTCGGCGTCGGAGTCGACCATCGCGGGACCGAGGTGTTGATCACGGTCGACGACTCCGGGCCGGGCGTCGCGGAGGCGGATCGGCAGCGCATATTTGAACGTTTCGTGACGGTGCGTCGCGGCAGACGCGGCGGAACGGGCACCGGAATCGGTCTGGCGCTCGTTGCGGAAACCGTTGCGGCACATGGGGGAATGGTCGAATGTACGGACCGTCCGGGAGGGGGTGCGAGGTTCACCGTCCGGCTACCCGCCGTGACGCAATTCACCGAACATATTTCTGTAACACGACCGTAAAGTAGTCGACCGGATGGCCTCAAAGTTCGTTCGCAACCCTTAAAGAGTGATGCAGACCCGAACGCGGAGTACGCCATTCGGATCCCCTTCTCCCGACCGACCCGAAAGTCGAAAGGAAACGTCTGTGCCAGTGGTGATTCGCACGCCACAGGTCAGCGACGGGGCGACGATGTGGCAGATCGCCGTCGATTCCCAGGTACTGGACGCGAATACGAGCTATGCGTATCTGCTGTGGTGCAGAGATTTCGCGGCAACCAGCGTGGTTGCCGAAATCGGCTCGGAAATCGCGGGATTCGTCACCGGATTTCTCCGGCCCGAGGCACCGGAGACGGTGTTCGTCTGGCAGGTGGCCGTCGACCATGCGTTCCGCGGCCGCGGAATCGGTGTGGCGATGCTGGAAGGCCTGGTCGACAACGTTGCAGGGCAAGGAGTTTCAACACTGGAGACCACTGTTTCCCCGGATAACGCGGCCTCGCTGGCGATGTTCGCCGCGCTGGCGCGACGCCGGGGCGCCGAGCTGACGCGAGAGTCGCTCTTCACACCCGAAGACTTTCCGGACGGTCATGAATCAGAGGACCTGTACCGGATCGCGCCATTGCATTCCGTGGCGCACCCCACACGAAAGGATCATCGATGACGACGACCGCTGAGATGACCGTTTTCGAATCGCTGGAATCGAATGTGCGCGGCTACTGCCGATCCTGGCCGACGCTGTTCGACACCGCTCAGGGATCCTGGCTGCGCGATGCCAGCGGCCGCGAATTCCTGGATTTCTTCGCCGGCGCCGGAGCACTGAACTACGGGCACAACAATCCCGTTCTGAAGCAGTCGTTGATCGACTACATCGCGCGCGACGGCATCACCCACGGCCTGGATATGTCCACCGTGGCCAAGCAGCAGCTGCTGGAGACCATCAACAGCGTGCTGCTGGAGCCGCGCGGGCTGGACTACAAGGTGCAGTTCCCCGGGCCGACGGGCGCCAATGCGGTCGAGGCCGCGCTGAAACTGGCCCGCAAGATCACCGGTCGTACCACCATCCTCAATTTCACCAATGCCTTCCACGGCATGACGCTGGGTGCGCTGTCGGTCACCGGCAATGCCGCCAAGCGCGCGGGCGCGGGCGTGCCGCTGGTGCATGTGAACCCGATGCCCTACGACGGCTACCTCGACGGCGCCGACGAGCTGGCCTGGATGGAGAAGATGCTCGACGACGGCTCGTCGGGCGTGGACAAGCCCGCCGCGGTGATCGTGGAGACCGTGCAGGGTGAGGGCGGCGTCAACGTGGCGCGGGCGGAGTTCCTCGAGCGGCTGTCCGCGCTGTGCGCCGCGCGCGGGATCCTGCTGATCGTCGACGACGTGCAGATGGGCTGCGGCCGCACCGGCCCGTTCTTCTCCTTCGAGATCGCCGGGATCACCCCCGACATCGTCACGCTGTCGAAGTCGGTCGGTGGCTACGGCATGCCGCTGGCGCTGGTGCTGATGCGCCGCGAGCTGGACCAGTGGGCGCCGGGGGAGCACAACGGCACCTTCCGCGGCAACAACCCGGCCTTCGTGACCGCGACCGCGGCGCTGGAGCACTTCTGGTCCGACGGACGCCTCGAGGAGGCGACGGCGGCGAACGGTGCGCGAATCCATCGATCCTTCAGCGCCCTGTCTGATACGTATGAGGGTGTGTCCACGCGCGGCCGCGGCATGGTGCACGGGCTCGTGTTCGAGGAGCCCTCGGAGGCGAACAAGGTGAGCCGAATCGCCTTCGAGCAGGGGTTGCTCGTCGAGACGTCCGGCGCCGAAGATGAGGTGGTGAAGCTGCTACCGCCGCTGACCATCACCGAAGACGAGCTCGACCACGGCCTGAACATCTTGGGCAACGCGGTCGGCGCGGCACGAGGAGGAAACTGACCATGATCGTGCGAACCACCGCCGAGATCACCGGCACCGACCGAGATGTGGCCGACGCCGGCTGGCGGAGCAAACGGATCATTCTCGGCGGTGACGGGGTCGGTTTCTCCTTCCACGAGACCACGATTCAGGCAGGCACCACCCACGAGTTCCACTACGCCAACCACGTCGAAGCGGTGTGGCTGGTGGAGGGCGAAGGCACCCTCACCGATCTCGACCACGGTGTCAGCTACGAATTGGGGCCTGGCTCGATGTATCTGCTGGATGGGCACGAACGCCATCGCATCGAGACACGCACGCAGATGCGGATGTTGTGTGTGTTCAACCCGCCGGTTACAGGCCAGGAGGTGCACGACGAGAACGGCGTCTACCCGTTGGTCGCCGTTACCGAGTAGGTAGGAGGACAACACCGCGATGACGTTGGCCGACAGTCGAATCGATCGCTACCGCACCCGCACGCTGACCGAGGTGCCGCCGATCGAACGCAACGATCCGACCGTGTGGGGCCGGATCACCTCGCCGGAACTGGCGAACTTCGACGCCGACGGGTACGCGATCATCGATCAGCTACTCTCGCCGGAGGAGGTGGCCGATTTCTCGATCGAGATCGAGCGGCTGGCCTCCGATCCCGAACTGCGCCTGGACGAGCGCGTGATCATCGAGAAGAAGTCGAACCGGGTGCGGTCGATCTTCGAGGTGCACAAGATCAGCCGGGCGGTCGCGGAACTCATCCGGGACGAACGTGTGGTCGGGCTGGCCCGGCAGGTTCTCGGCTCCGAGGTGTACATCCACCAGAGCCGGGTCAACTACATGCCGGGCTTCGAGGGTGCCGGGTTCTACTGGCACTCGGACTTCGAGACCTGGCACGCGGAGGACGGCATGCCCGCCCCGCGTGCGGTCAGCCTGTCGATCGCACTGACCGAGAATTATTCGTTCAACGGCAGCCTCATGGTGATGCCCGGCTCGCAGAATACGTTCGTGCCGTGCCAGGGCGAGACACCTTCCGAGCATTACCGGGAGTCGTTGAAGGAGCAGCAGATCGGTGTGCCAGCGCACGCTGATATCGCTGCCATGGCCAACAAGCACGGCATCGCGCAGTTCACCGGACCGCAGGGCTCGGCGCTGCTGTTCGATTCGAACATCATGCACGGATCGTCCAACAACATCACGCCGTTCCCGCGCTCGAACATCTTCGTGGTGTTCAACAGCGTCGAGAACGCCCTGCAGGAGCCGTACGCCGCGGGCGCGCCCCGACCGACGTACATCGCCAGCCGGGACTTCGAGCCCGTCCGGTAACACCCCGCGGCCCCCGCCCCCCCCCGAGCAGGTGTCGGGGGGGCCAGAGGATAACAAACCCACCCCCGCGGCACGCCCACCCCCCCCCCCACCCCCCCAACC
>NZ_JARWQD010000215.1 GCF_029869545.1 Nocardia wallacei
CGTGTTGACGAACATCCCGATCAAGCCGTCCAACTCACGCTCACCACGACCCGCCACCGGCGTACCCACCGCAATGTCACCGGTCGCCGACAACCGCGCCAGCAAAACCGCCAACGCCGCATGCACCACCATGAACAGCGAGGCACCCGAGTCCTGCGCGAGTGCCGTCAGCCGACCGTGTGTCTCGGCGTCGATCTCGAACGCGTACCGACCGGCGCGCCCGGAGGCGACCGCGGGACGCGGGCGGTCCATAGGCAGGTCGAGCCGCTCGGGCAGACCCGCGAGGACCGAACGCCAATAGGCCAATTGGGTGGCGGCCTCCGAGGCGGGATCGTCCTCCGCGCCCAGCATCGCGCGCTGCCACAGCGTGTAGTCGGCGTACTGCACGGGCAGCGGATCCCAGCCGGGCGCGGTCCCGCCGTGGCGGGCCAGGTAGGCGGTCACCAGGTCTCGGACCAGCGGGGCCATCGACGCACCGTCGGCGGCGATGTGGTGCACCGTGATGGCGAGGACATGGTCGGTGCTGTCTTCGCCCGGTACGCCGGAATCCAGTGCCAGCAGCATGATTCGCAGCGGGACCTCGGTCGCGACGTCGAATCCGGTGAACGCGAACTCGATCAGCCGGGCCTCGAGTTCCTCCGGCGCAACGGTTTTCGGCCCCAGATCCGCCATCGCACGGTCGGGCGGCACGATCACCTGATGCCCGGTGCCGTCCTCGGACGGATACATGGTGCGCAGCGTCTCGTGCCGCTCGATGACATCGGCTATCGCGGCCCGCAGCGCCTCGATATCGAGCGCCCCGGACAGCCGGACGGCGAACGGAATGTTGTTGGCCGCCGAGGCGGTATCGAACTGGTTGAGGAACCACATCCGCTGCTGGGCCGGGGACAGCGGTATGCGATCGGGCCGCGGCATCGGGGCCAGCGGCATCCTTCCGCCCGCGTCCGCGACCGGCTCGATGGCGGCCGCCAGACCGGCGACGCTCGGCGCCTCGAACAGCAGCCGGGCCGGGATGCGGGCGCCGAGCGCGGCACCCAGCCGCGCCGCCGCCTGGGTGGCGATCAGTGAATTGCCGCCGAGGTCGAAGAAGTCGTCGTCGGCGCCGATGGCCTCGTTCGTGTGCAGCAGTTCGGCGAAGGTCTCCGCCACCAGCGTCTCGAGACGGCCGGTGGGGGCGCGAAACTCCTTGGCCTGCAACGTAGGTGATGGCAGTGCCGCGCGGTCCAGTTTGCCGACGGGCGTCAACGGAATCTCATCGAGCACCACCACACTCGTCGGCACCATATGCGACGGCAGGCTACGACCGGCCGCGGCGATGAGTTCATCAGTGTCGATCCGCGCACCGGGCACGGCATGCACGTAGGAGGCGAGAATCGTTGCCCCACTATCGAGCCGATGACCCACCGTCACCGCGAAATCGACACCCTCATACCCCGCCAACACCGCATCGATCTCACCCAACTCGATC
>NZ_JARWQD010000216.1 GCF_029869545.1 Nocardia wallacei
CGGCGCGCCGGGCCCCGGGCCGCCCCCCCCCCTCCCGGACCGCGCGGGCCCCCCGGGGCGGGGGGGGGGGGGCCGGGGCGGCCCCCGCCCCCACCACCGGCGGGGAGGCGGTCAAATCCATTGGGCTGCTCCTGATTCCACTCGAGAGTCTCCTTGCGCGGTGGTCATGTCGCACCGATGGAGAAGGTGGCGGTGCCGGTTCCCGGCGGGCCCGACACGTCGACTGTGATCTCCCACTGCCCGGACATGGGCAGCTCCACGGCGGCGCGATAGTGGCCCGGCGCGATGGCCTCGGCCGTGGCCGGTGGTACGGCATGGCCCATCTGCGGCATGGCGGGCGCCACGAGCACGCGGGTCGGCGTGGCGGGATTCTCCTGGCGGTCGGTGATGTCGAATTCGACCGTGTTGGCGCCCACGCGCAGCGGGCCGGTCAGCCGAACCAGGTAGGGACCGGCCGGGATTCGCGTCGACTGCTCCTCGCCGTCCTCCGGCCACCACAACCACGCCGCGAGTCCCGCGATGACCACGCCGAACGCCAGGAAGACGAGCACATCGCGCCGATTCATCGCGCACCTCGTTGCGGCGGTGTCGTCTCGGCAGCGCGTAGCGTGCGAATCACTGGGGCACCTCGGCTTTCACGTCGATCACGGCCGGGACGGTCAGCACCGCGTAACCGCGCTCGGCCTGGGCCCAGACCAGGTAGCGGCCGGGCAGCGGGAAGGTGTAGGTGAACGCGACGTCCGGGCCGTAGGCCGCGACGGTTTCGTCGGGAGCCTGCGCGCCCGGGCCGAGCATCGGCGGCATGGCGTGCGCGTGGGCCCAGACCGGCGCGGTGGTGGCGGCGGTCCCGGCGGGCGGGCCGTCCGGTAGCGGGCCCACGGCAATGAGGTGGCCCGCCATGCCCAGCCACGGCTGCAGATCGGCACCGCCGCCGAAGTGCGCGGTGAGCGTGCCGGGTACGCCCGCGACAAGATCGGTTGCGGTAAGGGAAGTTTCGGTCGGTGGCGTGGCGGAATTCGCGGCGTGCGACGCGGCGTCGGCAGGCGGAGCGACCGACGGGCCGGGGGTGTCGTCGGCTGTCCTGACGGGTAGCGGTGGGGCGGGCGATGCTGTGCCCGAGGCATTTTCGACCGGGCGCGGTGCACCTCCGACACGAAGTGCCGAGCGCAGGAGCTGCAAACCGCCGCCGCGCCTGCCGATCTCGGCGGCGACCGCGTAGTCGCCGGGTTCGGGGAGGGCGAGCTCGACTTCGAATGTGCCGGGGGCCGTGCGGATCGGATGCCGGTGCCACAGCCGCCCGGACGGACCGACGACCATCAGGTGCATCAGCGCGTCGTCGACGGCGAGCAGATCGTCGACGGGACGCCCGGTGGCGCCGTCGATCAGCGACAGCGTCAGTTCGGTAGGGCGGCTGGTCTCGGCGGACGCGCGCGTGTGCAGGGCCAGATTGACCGGCGGGCGTGAGTAATTCGTCGTCGTGGGCAGGTCGCGTTCGGGGTACGGGTCGCCGATGCTGTCCGAGGTGGGATCGAGCAGGCTGCCCGCGGGCCGCGGCGCCGGGGCGCTGCCGGAGAGGACGGCGCCGGTGACGCCGACCGCCAGCGCCGCGACCATCGCGCCCGCGGGCAGCAGCGTCGGCCAGCCGCGCCGCGAGATCAGCGCCGTACCGATCGAGACCAGCAGCAGCGCGCCCGCGGCGACGAATCCGCCGTAGGCGGCCCGCTCCCACGGCGTGACCACCGGCGCCGCGACCAGGAACGGAATCCGCGCGACCCGCTCGCCGTCGCCGACGGTCAGCTCCCAGGGCCCGGCGTGGTCCACCCGCAGGGTCGCCGGATGTGGTCCGGCGCGGTCGGTCAGCTCCACCGTGGCCGACGACCCCGGGCCGGCGCGATCGACGGGAATCGCGTCGAGCGCGAGCATGCCCGGCGCGGTCCCGGCATGGGTGACGATCTCGACGCGCAGCGGCCCGGGCACGGGTTCGACCCGGCGCACGATCACGGTCAGCTCCCGATCGCCCAGGGACTGCGCGACAGCGAGATCCGCCCCCGCCGGACCGCCGTCGGCCCGTGCGAGCGGACCACCGAGCACCAGCATGCCCACCAGGCAGGCGCCGATCGCGACCACCGCACCACGAAGTCCCCGCATATCAGTGGTGTCCGAGCGTGGTCGCCGCCGCGCGCCGACCCGGCCCCGCGGACTCGAGACCACGGAAAACCCAACGGCCAGCGGCAAAACGAACAGTCGACGACGACAACACCACACCGATTATGCCGCCCCTCCCACCCACCGTCACCGGCCGAATCCCGCACCCCGGCCAAAAGCACGCCGGGGACGGGTTAGGGGGTGGAGGAAGGTGGCGCCGCGGAGGAATTCGAAGAGCATGTCCACGTCGCCGTCCGGGGATGCGTGGCCCGCGCGGGCGGCGGCGTCGATGGTCTCGCGCAGTGCGCGGCGGGTGGGGCGTTCGCCGCGGTCGATCAGGCGGCGATAGCTGTCCCGGTCGTCGTGGTACGCCGACAGCAGGCCGGTGATCGCCGAGCGTGCGGCGGGGATGGTTCGAGACGGAGACGAACAGCCGCGTCCAAGCCAGCAGGTCGGCGTGCGGGTCGCCCGTCGGGGTGGGGGTGGTGCCGGTGTCGAACATCCTCTACGACAGCGACTTTCGCGTCACCGGCGTGCTGGACTGGGAGATCGCCTACCTCGGCGACCACGAGGCCGATCTGGCCTGGATGCTGTTCCTGGACTGGGCGTGCAGCGAGTTCGAGGGCCGCGCCCGGCTTCCCGGCACGCCCACCAGGGCGGAGACCATCGAGGTCCTCGCGGCCGTGCTGCTCGGCATCCCGCTGCTGCGCATGACCCACCGCCTCCGCCTATCCCCCCGCCCCGGCGCTGAACATCCCTCCTCGCGCGAGGTGGTCTACTGCGACAGCCGCTTGCGGAGCAGGTCCTTGCCCTGTTCGGCGCCCTTGCGGCTCTCGGCCTGCGCGCGGCGGAAGAACTCCGACAGCTCCCGGTCCCCGGAGCGCTCGGCATCGGCCGCGTAATTCTCCATGCGCAGCGCATTGCTCAGGCAGGCCTCGGTGAACCAGATGAGGTTGTAATCCTTGTCCGGGGTGCCCGTGACGTGGCCTGTTTCGGCGGACTGTGTCATGTTCCCGCTCCTTCGGGTCGTGTACTGACGTCGTGTCCTCGCGCTACCCGGGTTACGGTGTCCGAAACGTCGCCTACGGGACGACGCGCAGGGTCCGCAGGGTGCCGTCGGCGGCGTCGGGGATATTCATCCCGGCGGCGTGCCCGGACCGGAGATAGTCCACGACGGCGGCGGTGAGCCGCTCGCCCGGGACGACCGCGGGTATCCCGGGCGGATACGGCGTGAGCTGTTCGGCCGCGATGCGGCCCGCCGCCTGTGCGGCCGGTACCGCCACCGCCGGGCCGAAGAACGCGTCCCGCGGCAGCAGCACGCTCTCGAGCTGGATCTCCTCCGGCGTGGGGAGTCGAATACCGTGCGGCACAGGGTCTTTCAGCTGTGCTCGCCAGTCCGCCAGGCCCCCGACGAGCGCCTCGGTGCTCGCCTCGTCGTCGGCGATCGACAGGGTCGCCAGGACGCGCCGATGGTCGCTGAGCCCGACGTCGATGCGGCGGTGCGCACGCAGCCAGTCGGCGGCGTCGTATCCGGTGGCGCCGGTGGCGGAGACATCGGTGAGCACCTGCATCCGGTCCAGATCGTGGGACGCCTGCGCGCCCAGCAGCACATCCTCGAGCACCTCGATATCCGGGATCTCCGCCAGCGCGGCGCGGGTGCGTTCGGCGGTCCGCAGCGCCGCATCCAGGAGCGCGCGGCCCCGCTGGACCATCTGGCGGCGCCAGCCGTCGAGCGCGGTGTAGATCAGCACGTTCGGGCTCGTGGTCATCAGCAGGTCGGCGCACGCGCTCAGCCGCGCCGGATCGACCAGGTCGCCCCGCAGGTGGAACACCGAGCCCTGTTCGAACCCGGCGCCCATCTTGTGCACACTCACCACGCACACGTCGGCACCGGCATCCATTGCCCACGTGGGCAATTCGGGATGGAAGGGCAGATGCGCACCCCACGCCTCGTCGACGATGAGGGGCTTGCCGCGGGCGTGACAGATGCGCGCGATGGCATCCAGATCGGCGCAGGTCCCATACGGGCTCGGGCTCACGATCAGCGCGCCCGCCGCGTCGGGGTGCCGTTCCCACGCCCGCTCCACCTGCCGCGGCGACGGGGGATGGGAGAAGTGCCGGTCGGCGTCCCAGCGCGGGGTGATCCAGCGCGGCTGCACGCCGGAGAAGATCAGCCCGGCGACGATGGATTTGTGACTGTCGCGGGCGACGAGCAGCCCCCCGTCGTGCCCGCCCGCGACCGCCATCATCGCCGCCTTCACCGACAGCGAGCTGCCGCAGGTGGAGAAGAACGCCGAGTCGGCCCCGACCGCATCGGCCATCAGCGCCTCGGCCTCGGCGAGATGGCCGGAGCGGGCGAGCCGGTCGTCGAGCCCGGGTGCGGCCAGGACGTCGGAGCGGAAGGCGTCGAGCCCGAGCACCTCCGACACCCGCCGGTCCACCGCGCGTCCCTGGCGGTGGCCGGGCGGGGTGAATCCGTATCTGCCCAGGCGGTGATAGTCGGCGAGGGCATCGACCAGCGGGGCTCGGGAATGGTCCATAGTCCAGCGCTACCCGCTGGCGTGCCGGGCACACCTGCGGCTACCGGCTCTCCGATGGCTCAGCGCCGGAAGGGGCCGGTGACCTCGTAGGTGATGCCGTCCGCGCTGGAGCCGGTGGTGCCGCGCTGCGAGGAGAAGTAGAGGCGGTTGCCCGCCGGATTGAAGGCCGGACCGGTGATCTCCGAACCGTCCGAGTCGGCGACCTGTAGGAACGGCGCGACATTACCGCCGGAGATGAGGCAGATCTGCATGTCGTCACCGTCCTCGGCGACGTACAGATCGCCGTTGGACGCCCCGGTCACGTTGTCCACGCCCGCCAGTTCCGCATCGCCGTCGTAGGCGACCGACAGCCTGTTGTTCACCGCGTCGAGCGCCCAGACCCGGCCGTCGCCCTTGGTGGTGAACCAGCATGTCCCCCCGGCGTAGTAGCAGCCCTCGCCGCCGTCGAACGCCTTGGACTCCGGCACCTGCCTGCGGGTCGGCGCGGAAGTTCCCGAGCGGTCGGGGATTTCGCGCCAGCCGACGGCCCCGTCGTTCTCGACCAGCACCTCGAGCCGTCCCGCGATCAGGGCGGGCCAGACGGCCGGAACGAATCGGTAGAACCGGCCGTCGGGGCGATCCTCGGTCATGTACACGACCCGGCGGTCCGGATCCACGGCGCACGCCTCGTGGGTGAACAGGCCCATCTCGGGCAGGCGGACCGCCGGGCGCAGGCCCCACGGGTCGGTCTCGAACACCGCGCCGCCCTCCAGCTCCTCGCAGGACAGCCAGGTGTTCCACGGGGTCGCGCCGCCCGCGCAGTTGAGATTGGTGCCGGACAGGGTGCGGTGGGCGCCGAGGATCGCGCCGTCGGCGCCGAATTTGATCGCGCCGACCCCGCCGGTGCCGCTGACCTCGCTGTTGGACACGTAGATCCAGCCCGGTCCGTCGGCGAAGCACGCGCCGCCGTCCGGTGCGGGATGCCAGACGTAGTTCGTCCCCGCCACCGGCTGTCCCGATCGCGCGACGATCCGGCTGGTGAATCCGGCGGGCAGCGACACCCCGTTGGCATCGGGTTCCGCCAGCGGGCCGTAGGGGGATTCGCCCGCCGCGGCACCGGCCCGGAAGGCATCCAGCCAGGACGCACCACCGAATGCGGCGGCGGCCGCACCACCGGCAACGCTGACTCGCAGGAAACTTCGACGATCCACCGGGCACCTCCGAAACCTGTCGACTTTGCCGCACCCGCCAGCAGACGCTGCGGACAGTAGTGCAGTCGCGCCGACCGCGCTACCCGGCGTGCGGGAGTTTTGTGCACTCGAACAGCCGGGGTCCGGGTATGTCGAATATCTGCCGATACTGCCCGGGTTATGGCGGCCGTACTGTGCATTCAGCGGCTACGGGGGTCGCGGCTGGACGAACTGCCCGACTGCGGGCGGCGAATGGAGTGAGTCTTCGATGATGACAACGTTGCGTCGTCGAGCGGTACCGCTGGCGGTGGCCGGTGCGATCGTGATGAGCGTGATCGGCGGTAGCGGGAGCGCATTCGCCGAGCCCGCATTCCCGCCGTCGTTTCCGCCGGACCAGAATCAGCTGCCGCAACTGCCGCGCGAACCGGATATCTACGACGCCCTGCCGATTCCGGCGCCGGACAACGACCCCTGGTACGACGACCCGGCGAATCTCGCGGAATTGCGGCCGGGCGACATCATCCGCAGCCGGGTGGTGCAGACGCGGCTGCTGGGAATTCCGGTGCCGGTCTTCACCAAGCAACTGCTGTTCCGGACCAACGACGTGCACGGCAACCCCATCGCGACGGCCACCACCGTCATCGTTCCGGGCATCCCGTGGGTGGGTAGTCCGCGGCCGGTGATCTCGTTCCAGGAGGCGATCGACTCCACCGATTCCTCCTGCAATCCCTCGCACACGCTGCAGGTGGGGACGTTCAAAGAGATTGCGCTGGCGCAGTATTGGATTGCCCAGGGATTCGCATTCAACATTCCCGACTTCGACGGCAAGTTCAATACCTTCGTGACCTACGACGAGGGCCAGATGGTCCTCGACAGCCTGCGCGCGATGAAGAACGATGCGTCGCTGGGCCTCACCGATTCCGGAATCGGCATGTACGGCTTCTCCGGTGGCGGGTCGGCTACCGCCCGCGCGGCCGAACTGCGCCAGAGCTATGCGCCGGACGTGAAGATTCTCGGTGCGGCATTCGGCGGAGTGCCACCGGATCTCGGCGCCATCGCCGAATACGCCACCGTGGCGCGCCCGGGCGTCACGGGTATCAGTAGCTTCACCATGTGGCTCGGCGCGGCCGCACTGGCGCGCGAATTCCCGGAGGAATTCGACCCGAAACGAATGCTGAACGCCGAGGGGCAGAAGATCATCGAGGATCTGAACAGCCGCTGCGTCTACTCCACGGCGCTCACCGGCATGTACCGGCCGATCAGCGAGTATTACGCGCCCGGCTCGCAGGGGCTGAACGATCCCGCGATCCAGCGCGTGCTGCAGAGCCAGAGCCTCGGCAAGCACATTCCCGACATTCCGCTGCTGTGGTGGAACGGTGTGTGGGACGAACTCATTCCGACGTCGATCGTGACGCCGACGGTGAACGACTACTGGCGTCGCGGTGCGGACCTGCGGTACTACACCATGCCGGTGCCCGAGCACATCGTGAACGCGGTCGCGGGCTGGCCGCCCGCCGTCGCCTGGCTCAGCGCGATCCTGCGCGGACTGCCGCCGGGGCCGAAGTTCAAACTGGACTATCCGTCGCCGTTCCCGCCCGGGTTCCCCGGCGCCTGACAGAGGCCGCTCCCCGGCTCAGCGCGGCCGGGCCCCGTCGAAGAACAGGGAGAGCGCCGCGCCCGCCGGATCGCGATGCGCGGCCGGGGTATTGCTCATGCCGATGGCGTACACGATCCACAGCAGCGTATCGACGAGCCAGTCGGCGGGCTGGTCGGCGCGCAGGTCACCGCGGTCCTGCGCGGCGCCGACCAGATCGATCAGCGGGCGCTTCCATCGCGTCCAGCGGCGGGCGATCCGCCGGTCGAAATAGTCCTGATGGCTGGTCAGCAACTGCAGCAGCCGCACCCGGTCGAAGCTCTCGCGGACGACCGTGGCCAGCGCGTCCTCGAACGGCTCCGCCCGGTCGAACACCTCGCGCAGCAGCCGTTCCGTCTCGTCCAGCACGCGGATGTGCGCCGCCCGCCGCAGGGCGTCGCGATCGCTGAAGTGCCGGTAGAGCGTGGCGCGCGCCAAGCCCGCCGTCGTCGCGACGTCGTCCATTCTCGGGTCCGGCGTCGCCGGGGTGACCAACCGGAGGTAGGTCTCGATGATCCGTTCGCGGTTGTCCGCCGCATCCACGCGCACGCACCGAGGGTAGCGCCCGCGCCGCGGAAGTGAGACATGAGTGTCTCATTCTCCTTCTACGGTGATGGCAGCCGGGCGGCCCGTCCGGCGCCTACGCCAGAGGAGGAAAAACCTTGTCGCACACCATGAATCAACTCGCCGCCGGAATCGGATCCATCGATCCGGAGGAGGTGGACCGGCTGCTCGGTCGTCGGCACGCCCTGCCCGCGGCCTTCTATTCCGACCCGGAACTGCATCGGCTGGAGCGGCGGTTGCTCCTCGCCCGCGCGTGGCAGGCCGTCGGTACCGTGGGCGAGCTGCGCGGGCCGGGCGACTACCTGAGCACCGACGTCGCGGGCGTGCCGGTGGTCGTGCTGCGCGGGCGCGACGATGCGCTGCGCGCGTTCGTCAACGTCTGCAGGCACCGCGCCAACGTGATCGTCACCGGCAGCGGTACCTGCCGCAGCCTGCAGTGCGCCTACCACGGCTGGACCTACTCCCTGGACGGCTCGCTGAAGGGGATACCCCAGCGCAACCAGGGCGACCTGCCTCCCGCCGATAGGCTGGGACTGCGGCCCGTGGCGGTGGACGTCTTCGGCGGGATCGTCTTCGTCTGCCTGGAACCGCAGGAATCGCTGCGCGAGCAGCTCGGCGATATGCCGGACATGATGGCGCGGGCCGGATACGACTTCCCGTTCGCCGACCCGGACGGCGGCCCGACGCCGATCTCGACCGGTGCGCAGGACCGGCCGGACGTGCGGGCGAACTGGAAGCTGGTGGTGGACAACGCCAACGAGTGCTACCACTGTCCGACGATCCACCCGCGGACGATCTGCGCGGTCACCGGTGCCGAATTCGACTACGAACTCAACACCGGGGGAAAGTTCGGGATGGTCGTCGGCCAGTATCTGGCGCCGCGGTGGCAGGCGAAATTCCCCGACGGCAAGACCGGCAGCCAGTACGGATATGCCCAATACACGTTGTGGCCCAACACGATTGTCGTCAGCGGATACGTCGGCGAGCACATCCTCCGGCTCGAACCCACCGGCCCCGGCACCACCCGCGCCATCGTCCGCACCTACCTGCGGCCCGAACTGCCCGCCGAGCCGGTCGCCGAGATGAACGCCATCCTGTTCGGCCGGGGCGTCGAGGAGGACATCGAGGTGATGGAGCGGGTGCAGCACGGGCTGGAGTCCGGCTACTACGAGCCCGGCCCGCTCATGAACGGCCCCGAGGGCGTGATCCACGCCTTTCAGCAACAGGTTTGGGACATCCTGCGACCGGCATTCCAGGAAGGGTGACGCCTCGCCACCCGCCGTGCTCGGAATAGGGCCGTGCTTGTAGACCCGGCCGTGCTCGGAATACCAGGCCGCGTGCCTGAGGTTCGGGTTCATATGAAGATCGGGATCAACACTTTCATCACCGACGAGGGCATCAGTGGTCCGAAGCTCGGGCGGGCGCTGGAGGAACGCGGGTTCGAATCGCTGTTCCTGGCCGAGCACTCGCACATCCCGGCCAGCCGCCGGTCGCCGTACCCGGGCGGCGGGGACCTGCCCCGGGTCTACTACCGCACCCTGGATCCGTTCGTCGTGCTCGGCGCCGTCGCGGCCGTCACCGAGCGGCTGATCCTCGGCACCGGGGTCACCCTGCTGATCCAGCGCGACGTCATCCACACCGCGAAGGAGGTCGCCACCCTCGACCAGCTCTCGAACGGACGCGCCGTCTTCGGCGTGGGTGTCGGCTGGAACCGCGAGGAGATGGCCGATCACGGCACCGATCCCCGCACCCGCGGTGCCCTGCTCGACGAGCAGCTCGAGGCCATCCGGAAGATCTGGACCGAGGACGAGGCCGAATACCACGGCCGCTTCGTGAATTTCGATCCGATGTACGCGTGGCCGAAGCCGGTGCAGCGGCCGCACCCGCCGATCTACATCGGTGGCGGGGAGGCGGCGGCCAAGCGCGCCGTCCGCCACGGCGTCGGCTGGATCCCCAACGGCGCCCCCGATGCGGCGTCGGTGCCCGCGCAGCTCGCCCAGCTCCGCGCCGCCGGTGGCACGAACACGCCGATCTCCATCACGCCCGTGGCCCCCGACCCGGCGGTCCTGGACGCCTACGCCGAGGGCGGCGCGGAACGCGTAACCTTCCCCCTCCCGACCGTCCCGGAATCCGAAACCCTGCGCACCCTGGACGATTTCGCCGAACTGGCCGACCGCTACCTGACCTAGGCGGGACTGCGCCGCCGCCGCATCACCCGCGCGGGTCGCGGTGTTTCAGGACCGGATCGGTGATGCCGTTCCAGCAGGCGAGTTGGGCGGCGTCCCAGCCGTCCAGCTCGGCGGCGGCCGCGTAGACGGATTGGAAGAATGTCAGCGCCGCGCGGACGGGGTCGGGGGCGCGGCGGGCCTCGTCGTAGGCGTAGTAGGCCGAATGCCCGGAACCCGCCGACACCCAGCGCGCGCCCGGCGGCAGGGGCCGGTCGGCGAGTCCGGCGGGCTCGGGCGCGGCGTAGGAGTAGAACGTCGGCTCGGGCACCGCGTCGTCGCCGAACCAGAATCCGGCGCTGATCTCCTCGCGCGAATACGACTCGCGGGTCACCGCGTCGACCTCCGCCGACAGCTCGACGTGGCGTTCGGAGAAGCGCTGCACCGCGAGATCGAAGGTGTGCCAGAACAATTGGACCGGGCTGATCTTGCCGGAATAGCTGGCGTTGAAATCCTCGAGAATCCGGCCCACTTGGCTGGTCACCCGGAACGCCGCACGTGCCCGGGCCGCGTCGTAGTCGGCGTGCTCGGTATCGTCCTCGAACGGGCGGTGCGCGTCCGGCAGATCGAACGGATGTGGGTGGGGGAGAACGACATCCACGCCCAGGTCGGACAGATTGCCCATCACGTCGCGGTAGAAGGTGGCCACCGACTGCCGCCGCAGGTCGATCTCCGCCTCGGTGCCCCGGTCGGTCGCGATCCGCAGCACATCGTCGAAAAAGTCGAAGGCACAGGTGAATACGGGTCCGTCGTGCGCGGTGCCCAGCGGCACCGTGGTCCAGCCCCGCGCGGTGAGCCGGTAGGTCATATGCCACCAGTGATTGCGGCGGATGCCCTTGGCGAGCGCCACCTTGCCGACGATCTGCGCGAACCGGTGCAGCGTCTCCTTGGTGGGCCGCCAGGACTGCAGCGGCAGCGCGGGCAACAACTCGGGAGCGTCGGTCATACCCGAACGGTACGGCCGCTCAGGTCTGTTTGCTGCAACATTGCAGACGATTCTAGCATTTATTAGAAGAGTATTGACTAGACGATTGGGTGCTGGAATGCTCGGGCCATGCGCGAGGCCGAGTTCACCGTCGAGAGCCTGGCCGCCCGGGCTGGCGTCCCCACCAGCACCGTGCGGATGTACCAGACGAAGGGGCTGCTGCACGCCCCCCGCCGCGCGGGCCGCACGGCCCGCTACGACGCCTCCCACCTGGAGCGCATGGAGCTGGTGCAGCGCCTACAGGACCGGGGCTTCTCGCTGGCCTCCATCGCCGCGCTGCTCGCCGCCCGTGCGCAGGGGGCCAGCGTGGCCGAGCTGCTCGCGCTACCCGGGGGCCCGGAGGATTGGGTGCCGCTGGGCCTGCGCGAGATCCGCACCGTCATCAAGACCAAGAACCTGCGACCGGCGTTGCTGCGCAAGGCGACCCGGCTGGGCCTGATCCGCTGGCAGCGCGGCAGGCCGCAGGCCCGGCGCTGGGCGCTGGCCAGCGGGCTGCGGGTGGCCGAGCTCGACATCCCGGTGACCGACGTGCTGGACCAGTTCGCCCGGCTGCGCGCCCATACCGACGAGATCGCGGCGGACTTCGCCGAGGTCTTCGAACGCACCCTGTGGCCGCGAATTCGGCAGGGCAGCACCGAAATCGACCAGCTGGACCAGGTCCGCGCGCTGCTGGAGGAGCTGACCGGGATCGCGGAGGGGGTCGTGGTCGGCGCGCTGCGCGAATCCATGCGCGACCTCGCGGAGCGGTTCGCCGCCCGCCACGAACTGCTGCCCGCCGAGGGGGAGGCCCCGCCGTGGGCCGACCGCCCCGTCCCCGTTCTCAGCGAGCGCCTGCTGGAACCCCGCCGGGCCGACGACGACGCCGTCGAACAATTCCTGAATGCCGAGGACCTATCGTGAACAAGCTCTACATCGAGACCCGCATCCGCACCGACATGGACCTGCTGTGGGAGCGCACCCAGAACCCGGCCGAACACCGCCGCTGGGATCTGCGCTTCACCGAGATCGACTACCTCCCCACCGGACCCGGGCAGCCGCGGCATTTCCGCTACGCAACCCGGCTGCCACCGTTCCGCCCGGTCACGGGCACCGGGACCAGCGCGGGCGACCGCGAGCGGCCGGACGGCAGCCGCACCTCCGCCCTCCGGTTCCGCTCGGACGACCGGCTCTCCCTCATCGAGGAGGGCAGTGGCTACTGGCGATATATCCCCACCCCCAACGGAATTCGCTTCTACACCGGTTACGACTACCGCGTGCGCTGGGGACGGTTCGGCGCGATCGCGGATCGGGTCTTCCGCCCGGTCATGGGCTGGGGCACCGCGTGGTCGTTCGACCGGCTGCGGCTGTGGTGCGAACGCGGCGTCTCGCCCCGGCGTTCGCTGATAAACGCCGGGTCGAGTTGTTGCTCCGTGGGGTTGCTGTCGCGATAGCCGTTGTGGCGCTGGCACTTTCGTGGCCATCTGCGTGGTCGCTGGTGCTCGCGGGCGGCGCCGTCGCGGCCGTATCGGTGCCGCCGGGGCCTTCCACTCCGGCGGCGCGGCGCTGCCTGCGCACGCCTCCCGCCCGGACGACCGCCCCGGCGCTGCTGCACGCTGTGGAGGCCGCGTCGTGACGTCGATGTTCCGGACGGTCCTCGGGGCAGATTTCGATCGCCTCCATCCGAAGCTGCGGCGCCGCTTCGCCGTCGGCCTCGACGGCGCCGAGGCATGCCTGGGAACCGGTGTGATGGAACGCATCTGGCACGGACCGCGGGTGGTCGAACCGTTCCTCGCGCTCGGTGGCACCCGCAACATCCTGCTGCCGAGCACCGGCACGGACATCCCCTTCACCATCGAAAACATCCCTTACCGGGATACTTTCGGCCGGGAGACGGTGTCGTTCGTGCGCACCTTCGCATTTCCCGGTGGCAGCCGCCGATTCGACGCGCAGATGGTCCTGGATCCCCGGCGTGACCGGATCGTCGACTACCTGGGCACCCATCAGCACCTCGCCTCCGAACTGCATCTGTCGGCCGAGCCGGACGGCTCCCTGCTGATCCGCTCCGGCGATCTGCGACTACGCAAGGGCCCGTGGGGATTACGGCTGCCCGCCGCTCTGCACGGGCGCGCCGAGGTCCGCGAATCCTTCGACGACGCCCTCGGCCGCTTCCGCATCCGGGTGCGGGTCACCAATCCGATCATCGGCCCGATCTTCGGCTACCACGGCACCTTCACCGCCGAGTATGTCGACGCCCGCACCCACGGCGTCCGCCCGGGGCTGCGACCGCGGCGGGAACGGCCGCGGGAGCGATCGCGTGCTCGGACCACTCACTCGCGCGTCGGCGCCGCATCAGGCACCGATCGAATTGGCCGCTGACCGGTGGGACCTGCAGACTGGTCGGCAATGATGCCGCCCGAACTGCCCGATCTCCCCGTCCGCGCGGTGCTCGACGACATCGTCGGCACGCTCGCCGGACAGGGGACGGCCGTGCTGGTGTCGCCGCCGGGGACGGGGAAGACGACCCTGGTGCCGCTCGCGCTGGGTGCGCGGATGCGGGGGCGGGTGCTGGTGGCCGAGCCGCGGCGGCTGGCGGCTCGTGCGGCCGCCGCCCGGATGGCCTCCTTGCTCGGGGAGCCGGTCGGGGCCACCGTCGGATATTCGGTGCGCGGCGACCGCAGGGTGGGCCGCGATACCCGGATCGAGGTCGTCACCTCCGGCCTGCTGGTGCGCCGACTGCAGAGCGATCCCGAGCTGGCGGGTGTCGACGCGGTCGTGCTCGACGAATGCCACGAGCGGCACCTCGATGCCGATCTGTTGCTGGCGCTGCTGCTCGACGCCCGCGCGGGACTGCGCCCGGATCTGCGGGTGCTGGCTACATCGGCGACGGTCGCCGCGGACCGGCTCGCGGAGTTGCTCGGCCCGCCCGCACCCGTGCTGCGGGCGCACGGTACGACCCATCCGGTGAGGATCGACTACGTGGCGCCGAACAAGGGGGAGCGGCTCGAGGCCCAGGTGACTCGCGCCGTGCGGGCCGCGCTCGCGCAGGCCGAGGGGGACATCCTGGTCTTCCTGCCCGGCGCGGCCGAGATCCGGCGTGTGGCACAGCAACTCGGCGATCTCACCGCGGTGGATGTGCTGCCGCTGCACGGCAGGCTGTCGGCGGCGGCGCAGGATGCCGCGCTGCGACCGGGCGCGCGGCGGCGGATCGTATTGTCCACGGCCGTCGCCGAATCCAGCCTGACCGTGCCGGGGGTGCGTGCCGTCGTGGACTCCGGCGTCGCCCGGGTTCCGCGCACCGATCACCGCCGGGGCATGTCCGGCCTGGCGACGGTGCGGGTGTCGGCGGCGGTGGCGCAGCAGCGAGCGGGGCGCGCCGGGCGCGAGGCGCCGGGCCGGGTCTGGCGGTGCTGGCCCGAGCACGAGCACAGCACCCTGCCCGCCTATCCGGAGCCGGAGATCCGCACCGCCGACTTGACCAGGCTCGCACTGGAATTGGCGTGCTGGGGGACGCCGGACGGCAGCGGGCTCGCCTGGTGGGACGCACCCGCTCCCGGTGCGTTGTCGGCCGGTCGCGATGTTCTGAAAGCGCTTGGTGCGCTGGACGATTCGGGGTCGGTCACCGATCGCGGGCGCCGGATGGCCGGGGTGGGCCTGCATCCGCGACTGGCCCGCGCACTGTTCGACGGTGCGGCGGAGGTGGGGGCGCGAGCGGCCGCCGAGACGGTGGCGCTGCTCGATGACGATACGCTCGCGCCCGGCGTCGATCTGGTTGCCGCCCTACGCGTTCTGCGATCGGAACGACCCGCGCGCTGGCGGCGCGAGGCGGACCGGCTCGCGCGGCTGGTCGGGGACACCGGCCGCGGCCCGGTCGATACCGGTGAAGTTGGTCGTGCGCGAGGGAGTTCCGGCGCGGATGGCTTCGCGGACGCTGAAACAGCTACCGTGCCAGGTACTTCCGATGATCCGGCGCTCATCGCGGCGCTGGCCTGTCCCGAGCGGCTGGCGCGGCGGCGCGGACGCGACTCGTCCAGCTATCTCATGGCGGGTGGTACGGCGGTGACCTTGCCGCCGGGATCCGGCTTGTCCGATGCGCACTGGTTGGCCGTGGCGGTGGCGACGCGCGATCCGGGTCGTGCCGAGGGCCGGATCCGGTTGGCCGCCATGGCCGATGAACCACTCGCGCGCCGAGCCGCACCGGCTCTCGTCACCATGGCCGACGAGGTGGACTGGATCGACGGTGACGTCGTCGCGCGCCGGGTGGAACGGCTCGGGGCAATTGTGTTGTCGGAGAAGGCGTTGGCAGATCCGGATCCAGAACTGGTGGACCGAGCCCTGCGGCGCGGGCTCGGCGAGGGCGGTCTGGAACTACTGCGCTGGGATGCCGAGGCGGTGGGACTGCGGCAGCGGCTGGACTTCCTGCACCGCACGCTCGGCGCGCCGTGGCCGCCTGTGAACGACGATGCGCTGCTGGACGATATCGACAGTTGGCTGGCCCCCGACCTCGCCACCGCGCGCCGCCGCGCCGATCTGGAACGCCTCGATGCCGGACCTGCCCTGCGGCGCCTGTTGCCGTGGCCCGCGGCCGCGCGATTCGACGAGCTTGCGCCGGAACGCATTCCGGTGCCCTCCGGCAGCCGCGTCCGGGTCGACTACTCCGCGGACCAGCCCGTGCTCGCGGTCAAGGTGCAGGAGATCTTCGGCTGGACCGACCCGCCCCGCCTGGCCGACGGCCGCGTATCCCCTGTCCTGCACCTGTTGTCGCCCGCCCGCCGCCCCATCGCCGTGACGGGCGACCTGCCGTCCTTCTGGCGCACCGGCTGGCCCCAGGTCCGCGCCGAACTACGCGGCCGCTACCCCAAACACGCCTGGCCGGAGGACCCCACCACCGTTCCACCGCACCGAGGCACCGCCCGCAACGCAACCTGACCCGAAATTCGGTCCGGTCACCGCCTCGATCGTGCGGTGAGCGTGCCCGGCGTGCCTGTCAGGGGATGATGATCGTTGCGGCGGCCGGGGCCGGGCCGTCGGCCCAGGTGTGGCCGGTTTCGCGCGGGGTGATGCCCTCCTCGGCCCAGACGGCCAGCAGCTGTGCGACCTTGTCGTGCATGACGGTGCGGAGCCGGTCGAACGAGTTCTGCGGGGTGTCGTCGACCTCGCCGAGCAGCAGCCACCAGGCCCAGGCCACGGCCCCGGCGTTCGCGACGAAGTCCGGCAGCACCGGGACGCCGCGGGCGGCGAGCATGGCCTCGGCCTCCGGCGTGGTCGCGGCGTTCGCGGCCTCGACGATGATCCGGGCCCGCACGTCGTAGGAGTTGTCCGGCGTGATCGCGTAGGAGATGGCCGCGGGGACCAGGATGTCGACCTCGGCGGACAGGATCGCGTTGCGCGGCAGCTGTTCGATGCCCGCGGGCAGCCGGGAGCGGTCGATCTCGCCGTAGCCGTCGCGCAGCTCCAGCAGCGCGGGGATGTCCAAGCCCGCGGCGCAGTGCAGGGTGCCCGCCGCGTCGGCCACGGTGGTGATCTTCATCCCGGCCTCGTGCAGGTAATAGGCCGCCGCCCCGCCCATGGTGCCGACGCCCTGGATCGCGGCGGTCGTCTCGGCGGGCGCCCGGCCCCACGAGACCGCGGCCGCGAGGCACGCATGCGCGACGCCGTAGCCGCCGATCACGTCGCCCAGCAGGAATCCGCCCTCGACCGCGGCGTTGAGCCCGTTGCGGACGCGTTCCAGGGTCGCGGCCGGGTCGTCGGCGCGGCGGATCGCGGCGTGGTAGCTCTGGCCGAGGCCGAGCTTCTCGAAGACCTCGTCGATCAGGTGCTGCGGGACGCCCAGGTCCTCCGCGGTCACCCAGTGCGCGTCGAGCCACGGGCGCATGGCCTCGCAGAACCGCTCCAGCACCTCGACGGCGCGCGGATCCTTGGGATCGAAGTCGATTCCGCCCTTGGCGCCGCCGATCGGCAGGTCGAAGGTCGCGGTCTTGTTGGCCATGCCGCGGGCGAGGTCCTCGACCTCGGTCAGCGTGCAGCCGGCGCGCATCCGGGTGCCGCCGGTGGCCAGGCCGGAGCGCAAGGTGTGCACCACGAGATAGCCGACCGCGCCCGTCTGTGAGTCGGTCCACTGCAACCGCATGTAGGGCTCGAAACGACGGATCGCGGGGGCGGTCACTGCCGCGGGGATGGCGGGAACGGTCCGCGTGGTCACCTGCGGGGTGCCCCCGGCCGGGTTCTGCATCGTCGTCACGGCGATCTACCTCCTCTGCGTCGTCGGTCCGGTCACCACCAGCCACAGGAGGACGCCCGGTCGCACAACCCGTCCGTTCCCGGCCCGTGGCATGCGTCCGGTGCCACCAGCCTGCGGTTAAACCTATCCGCGCGTCTATTTACGGTTCTTTCACGGACCTGTTCACGGTTGCTGAACAACACCCGGATCCCGGCCAAAAGCACGCCGGGAAGGATGTTGTGTCGCTGCCGGGAAGGATGTTGTGCCGCTGCCGGGAAGGAGGTTGTGACGGGGCCGGGATGGATGGTGTGTGGACGCGGGGAAGGAGGTGGGGTCGCCGCCGGGATGGATGTTGGGTCGTCGACGTGAAGGGGCTTGGGACGCTGCCTGTCAGGG
>NZ_JARWQD010000217.1 GCF_029869545.1 Nocardia wallacei
GAAGCCTGCAATGGCAATGGCAATCAACCAGATCCGTGCCATGGCTGAGCCTTTCTCTGCACGGCCGGGGCCGACGGACGTGTTGGTGAATCGCGATGGTGTGGTGGCTGGGCGTGGACTGCGGGGGCCGGCCCTTCGCCGAAAAACCCGTGGCCGAGGGGGGCTATGTCGAAATCGTTCTTGTGGCCGCCCGGGGGGCGGGGGGGCGCTCGGGCGCCGCCGACTGGAGCGCCGAGCGCCGCGAGCAGTTCGCCAACGACCTGGACGATCCGCAGTTGATCGCGGTCACCGCGGCCTCGAATCGTGCCAAGGGTGACCAGGATCCGGCGCAGTGGCTGCCGCCCAACACCGCCTACCGCTGCACCTATGCGCGGATGTGGGTGGCGGTGAAATCGACATGGGCCCTCACGCTGCAGCAGTCGGAGAAGGACGCCGTCGCCGAGGCGCTGCGGAGCTGCTGAGGGCAGTCAGTCCGCGCCCGGCGAACTGGACACCAGCGGGCGGGCCTCGGGTTCGGTCGCGGGCACCGCCCGCGTGCTCTTGCCGACGGTATTCAGGTGCCCCAGCGCCTGCGCGTAGGAATCCAGCAGCCCGGTCTCGGCGTAGGGCAGCCCGCGCTCGGCGCAGAACTGCACCACCAGCGGTTGCGCCCGGCGCAGCGAGGGCCGCGGCATCGCGGGGAACAGATGATGCTCGATCTGATAGTTCAGCCCGCCCAGCGCGGCATCGACGAACCGGCCGCCGCGCACATTGCGGGAGGTGAGCACCTGGCGGCGCAGGAAGTCGGTGGACTCCGCGGCCGTCAGCACCGCCATCCCCTTGTGGTTGGGAGCGAACGTGCAGCCCATGTACAGCCCGAACAGACCCTGGTGCAGCAGGACGAAGGCGACGGCGGGAACCGGCGGCAGCACGGCGAACACCAAGGCCAGGTACCCGATCCCGTGCGCTGCCAGCAGCGCCGCCTCCCACCGGCGATGCCGAATATCCCAGCGCGCCACGCCCTTCACGCTCGCGCCGTGCAGGCTCCAGCCCTCCAGCAGCAGCATCGGGAAGAACAGCCACGCCTGATACCGGAATATCAAGCGCCGCAGGCCCTGTCCGCGCCGCGCGCGCTCGCCGGAGTGCGCCAGCACCCCCATGATGTCCGGGTCCTCCCCCTCGGTGTTGGGGTGGGCGTGGTGGCGATTGTGATTGCTGGTCCACCAGCCGATGCTGACCCCGATGCCGAGGTTCCCGGCGATCAGCCCGTACAGGTGGTTGGCCCACCGGGTGCGGAAGATCTGCCGATGCCCGGCGTCGTGACCGAGGAACGCGAGCTGCGCGAACACCGCGGCCTGCCACGCGGCGACCCCGATCTGCCACCACGAGTCGCCGACGAGGGCGAACGCCACCCATCCGGCCACCCACGCCACCGCCGTGATCGCGCTCTTCCAGGCGTAGTACCGCACCCGCCGGTCCAGCAGCCCGGCCTGGCGCACCCGGCGCAACAGCACCGCGTACTCACTGCCCCGCACCGGGTCCGAACTGGTGGGCGGGCGAGCCACCCACGCAGGCTCCGGCGATCCGGCTCGCAAAGCCACCGAGCCGGATAGGTTGTCGATCGTCACGCACGGCCTACCATTCTGCCCCGGTTGTCGTGTTCGAGGCTCACACTTCCGCACACCCGCAGCCATTCTGCGGCATCGGGCGCGCGGCACTGTCGGCGGCCGCACGATCGCGGCCCGCAGTCAGACTCCAGGGTGCCGCGAGGACATATCCGCCGAGTGAACGCGGATGTGGATCGGCGACACATCTGCGTGACGATCCGTGCACGACGGTCCGCCGCGGCCCCGAGAAACCCCTAGTACCACGGTATTACGGCCGAACAGCTCCACAGCGGGGTGTGGATCGGCACCGGCGATTCCTACCGTGCGAGGCATGCTCACCAACGAATCCGAGTTCTCCGCCTCGCCCGGGAGCCGACCCACCCGACCGCTGTGGCTGCGCGGGCTGGCCGGGGCCGTGGCCGCGGTCGCCACCGTCAGCTTTCTCGGTGCCGCCGTCGCGGCCGCGGCACCCGGTGCCGATACCGAATGCCTCTGGGCCGGAACCGGTTACGCGAATTCGGCCACGGTCGTCGCGGGCGGTTCCGCCTTCACCTGCGTGACCGATCGCGGCACACCGCACTGGATTCGGGGCGCGGCGGTCGGCACCCCGAGCACGGTCGCGAATCCGGGCGCGGCCATGCCACCGGCGGGCGTGTTCAGCGTCGGCGCGGTGCAACCGGGGACCGAATACACCGACTCCTGTGTCGGCACCCTGCTCGTCGACGGCAGCGAACACCGGTATCAGGTGGTCGAGGCGTCGGGCACGCTGTTCTGGAAGGCGGCGGGCCCGATCTCCGAGTGGGCATTCGACCCCGGCACCGGCCCGGTGCCGACCACCCGCTCGGCGAGCCTGTGCCCGGAGGACCCGGTGCTGTGGCCACAGAACTGAGCGCCGGTGACCAGGGTCACAATGCGCATCCGCTGCTCGCGGCATAAATTCGGATATTAGCGAAATGCCGAAGGAAGGTGAGTGTGCTCGACGAGTGCAAGGCGCTGGCGAACGAGACGCGGCTGCGCATCCTGGAGTGGCTGAAGGAACCGGCCGCGAACTTCCCCGGATGTGACGGCGAGACGGCGGAGTTCGGCGTCTGCGTCGGGCTCATTCAGCGCAAGGCCGGGACGTCGGCCTCGACGGTGTCGGCGCATCTGGCGATCCTGCAGCGGGCCGGATTCCTGACCGCCACCCGCCGCGGGCAGTGGACCTACTACCGCCGCGACGACGCCCGCATCCGCGCCTTCACCGAGCACCTGCACCGCACTCTGTGACCACGAAAGGCAGCGTCGAATGCCGCTAGCACTGTCCATCCTCGACCTCGCGTCGATCGCACCGGGCGCCTCGGCGCGCGACAGCTTCGACAACAGCGTCGCCCTGGCCCGCGCCGCCGAACGCAGCGGTTACCGGCGCGTCTGGTACGCCGAGCACCACAACATGGGCTCCATCGCCTCGAGCGCCACGAGTGTGCTGATCGGACATGTCGCGGCACAGACCGAAACCATCCGGCTCGGCTCCGGCGGCATCATGCTGCCCAATCATTCGCCGCTGGTGATCGCCGAGCAGTTCGGCACGCTGGAGACGCTGTACCCGGGGCGCATCGACCTCGGGCTGGGCCGGGCGCCGGGCAGCGATCAGAAGACGATGCTCGCCCTGCGGCGCAATCCGAGCTCCGCGGACAGCTTCCCGCAGGACGTGCTCGAACTGCAGGGCTATCTCACCGGGCATTCGCGGGTGCCCGGAGTGCAGGCCGTTCCGCGCGCGGAAGGCGTTGTGCCGCTGTACATTCTGGGGTCTTCGCTGTTCGGCGCCCAGCTCGCCGCGCAGCTCGGCCTGCCGTACGCGTTCGCCTCCCACTTCGCCCCCGACGCGCTGCACCAGGCCGTGGCCACCTACCGCGAGCACTTCCGGCCGTCGGATCAGCTCGCCGAGCCGTACGTGATGGCCGGTGTCAACGTGTTCGCCGCCGACGACCACGACGCCGCGGCCGAGCAGAAGACGGTCGCCTACCGGGCCCGGGCGCGGATGATGATCAAGCGCGGCGCGGCGGATGCCCGCTTCACCGACGAGGAGATCGACGCGTTCCTGGCCTCCCCCAACGGCGCCCAGCTCACCGCGATGACCCGCTACACCGCCGTGGGTACCCCCGCCGAGATCCGTACGTACCTCGACGATTTCGCCGCCGCCATCGACGCCGACGAGCTCATCCTCGCCCACCACGCCCACCGGATCGAGGACCGGGTGCGGTCGGTCGAGCTGACCGGGAGTGTCATGGGCGCCCTGGAAACGGCACGGCCCCACTGATATTCGGGCGTCGGGTCATTCCCCGGCGGGCTCGCGGCGCGGGCCGATCAGCGCGACCGCGGTGTCGATGATCGTGGTGATGTCGCCGCCCGCCTCGACGGTGGAGGCGATCAGTTCGCGGTAGCCGCCGTGGAGGGTCGTCGCCGTCTGCCGCGACGGCGGGTGCAGGTCGGCGGATTGGAATTCCGGTGTCGCCGTGAGGTTCCGGATCAGGGTGACGAATGCCTCCCCGGTGTCGCGATGCAGCTGCCGGGCATCCTCGCCGAGGGCGGGGATGTCGCGGATCCAGGCCAGCGTGATCGAGGTGTCGCGCTGGGAGGCGCCGATCCATGCCTCGATCGCCTGGCGCACCTGGGTGCGCCACGACGCCGCCCGGTGAACGCCGAGCCGTGGCGCTCGCGCAGGCGCCGCCACGCGCGGGTCCGTCCGGTCAGTATCTCCAACGCCTGCACGATGCCCGGCGTGCTCGGTCCGTCGGGCAGGTTCACGGGGGTCATGGGCCGCCTCGAGGGTCACCCGGAATCCGGTTCGGCTTAGGCTGATGCCGTGCAGGTGGTCATGGTCGTGGGAATCGTCGTCGTGGTATGCCTTGTCGCCCTGGCGATTTGCGGGCTGCACTGGTATCTGTGGCGGCGGCTCGTGCGGGATACGACGGCGCGCGGCTCGGCCGCCCGCTACCTCGGCACCGCGGTGCTGGTCGCGGGTCCCGTGCTGCTGATCGGTGCGTTCGTCGCCGAACGGGCCGGGCTGGCGTTCCTGCTCATCCAGCTCATCGCCTGGCCGGGATACATGTGGGGCGCGCTGCTGGTGTACCTCGTGCTGTGGCTGCTGGCGGCCGAGCCGGTCCGCCCGCTGCTGCGATGGTGGCTGTCCCGCGGGGACGACGCCGCCGAACGGGCCGAGCCGACGCCGGTCGCCGCGAACGCTGTGCCGGGGCCGTCCGCGCCAGCCGAGCCGCCCGCGCCGGTTTCGCGGCGGCTGTTCGTATCCCGGGTGGTGGGTGGGGCGGCGGGGCTGGCGGCGGTGACCACGGTCGGTTACGGCACCTATGGCGTGCTGGCCGGTCCGCGGGTGAAGCGACTGGCGGTGCCGCTGGCGAATCTGCCGCGCGCCGCGCACGGCTACCGGATCGCGGTGGTCAGCGATATTCATCTCGGCCCGATTCTGGGCCGCGGATTCGCCGAGCGGGTGGTCGAGACGATCAACGGCACGCAGCCGGATCTCATCGCGGTGGTGGGCGATCTGGTCGACGGCAGCGTCGAACACCTGCGCTCGGCGGTCGAACCGCTGTCGCGGCTGCGGGCGCGGCACGGCGCCTATTTCGTCACCGGCAATCACGAGTACTTCTCCGGCGCCGAGCAGTGGATCGACCACGTCCAGGAGCTCGGACTGCGCCTGCTGGCCAACAGCCGCACCGAACTCCCGCATTTCGATCTGGCAGGCGTCAACGATGTGCAGGGCGAACGCATCGGGCAGGGACCGGATTTCGCCGCCGCGCTCGCCGATCGCGATCTCGCGCGCACCGCGGTGCTGCTGGCGCATCAGCCGGTACAGATCCACGATGCCGTCGAATACGGCGTCGACCTGCAGCTGTCCGGGCACACCCACGGCGGCCAGATCTGGCCCGGGAATCTCGTTGCGGGACTCGCCAATCCGACGGTCGCGGGCCTGGAACGCTACGGCGACACGCAGCTGTATGTCACCCGCGGCGCGGGTGCCTGGGGACCCCCGGTCCGCGTCGGCGCTCCCTCCGATATCACCGTGATCGAGCTGGCGTCGGCCCGGGCATGACGAGGTTCACAGCGGCGAGCCGTCGGCGGCGGCGGTGATGATGTCGCTGGTGCGGTCGGGGCGAACCGCGTTGACGCACAGGCGGTCCCAGATCGCATGGTAGGTGTCGAGGTCGCTGGGCCGGTCCAGGAATCGCGCATCGGTGGCGTGATGGATGTGCACGATATCGCCCAGATCGGCGTCGGCGAGCCGCAGCAGGACGAAGGGAATGGTGCTGATGAGCGGGCCGCAGGCGTGGTCAGGCATGATCTGCACGGTGATGTTCGGCCGTTGGGCGGCGCCGGCGAGATGGTTGAGCTGATCGCGCCAGACCTGATGGCCGCCAGGTTGGCGGCGTAGCGCCGCCTGTTCGATCACCACCCATAATCGGGGCGGGTTGCGGCGGTCCAGTATTTCCTGACGCCGCCGGAGCAGGTCGACCTGCTGCTGGACATCATCGGCCGGGCGCGCGAGGGCGAGCGCCTCCCGCGCGTAGGCGGGCGTCTGGAGCAGGTCCGGAATCACGCCGGGCGCGTAACAGCGCAGCAGTGAGCACGAATCCTCGAGCGCGAGGTAGGTATCCATCCACAGCGGCGCGGCCTCGGCCTGCGGGTGACGGCCCCGGCTGGCGTCGGCGTGGCGCAGTTTCCGCAGGCGAGAGGCCAGGGCTCGCTGCTGCCTCGCCGAATCGTCCAGCGGCCCCGCACCGTCCGCGGCGGAGGCCGAGCCTTCGATCATCGATCGCCCCCTATCGCCCTCGTTCGTCCTGCTTTCCGAGTCTGCCACAGACCCCTGCCCGGCGCCGGACCACAGTCGGCCGGTCGCGGCGCGCCGGCAGTTACCGCGTGACAGGCGCATGGAGCGTGTGCAGGACCCAGTGACCCCTGCCGTTGGCCTTGGCGTAGTACAGGCTGGTGTCCGCGGCGTCGAGCAGCGACTCCGGTCTGGCACCGGCGACGGGGGTGACGACCGCACCGATGCTGGCGGAGATCTGCAGCCGGTGCCCGTCGGCGGTGATCGGTTCCGTCAGCGACGATTTCAGTCGATCCACCATGGCGGTGACGTGATCGGTGCTGGCCGGTGGCGGGATGAGGGCGACGAACTCGTCGCCACCGATGCGGGCGACGAGACAATCGTGGTCGCGCACGCTGTGGTTCAGGCGGGCGGCGACCGCGGCGAGAACCTGATCGCCGACGCCGTGGCCGTAGTGGTCGTTGACGTGCTTGAACCGATCGAGGTCGGCGAAGCACAGGCCGATGCGGTCGGTGGTGGCGGCGGTGGCGATCACCTCGTCGATCCGGTCGAGCAGGTGGCGGCGGTTGGGTAGCCCGGTGAGCGGATCGTGGCGGGCCTGGTGCCGCAGCTTCTCCTGGAGCCGGTGCCGCTCGGTGACGTCCTCCCCGAGGGCGAGCAGGTAGTCCGGTTGCCCGCCGGTGCCCTTGACGTAGGTGATCGTGAACGACGCCCAGCCGACACTGCTGTCGGCGCGTAGTAGCCGCCGCTCGATCCTGACGGTGCCCTCCTGCGCGGGCACGAGCTTGTCGTAGACGAGCTGGCGAATTTCGGCCTGATCGTCGGGATGGGCGAAATCGTAGACCGAGATTCCGCGCAGCTGCTCCATCGGAACACCGATCATGTCGGCGAGATGAGGATTGGCCTCCAGCAGCACACCGTCGATATCGCCGACCGCGATCGCGATGGCCGCGTTGTCGAACACGATCCGGAACCGCTGGTCGACGTCGCGGCGGACCCGATCGAGGATCCGAGTGTCCGACTGCACCCGCGACTGATGCCCCAGGCCGATCGCCACCAGCAGTGACGCCAGTCGCCGCGCGGCGTCGGGATGGCCGACGTCGTCGGCCAGACCGTGCAGGACCTGCGCCGACACGATCGGCACCGTCGGGTCGGTCAGCTGCGCCCGGGCCAGCGCCTCGCCCACCCGGATGCCGACGTCGGCATCGAACGGCTCGGCGGTCAGCCCCGCCAGCAGATCGCCGATCAGCTCGGACAGCAGCGCCCGCCGATCGTGCGCGCCGACGGTCTCGGCCAGGGCCCGGTCCCACGTCGACGCGAGCGCCAGGTACTCGGGTTCGTCCACCACAACCCCCTCGATGGTCCGCACCGCCCGGGTCGACCCCTCGTCCAGGGCGGCGTCATTGTCATCCCACGGTAGACGCATGTTCCGAAAAGCTATCGCACGGAATCTTTTCCGGGGATGGGAACAGTCAGCTCGGCAGGTTTTCAGTGAAGATCGACAACCCTTTGTACCGCTGGGTTGTGTGCTGCCACACCCAGGTCGCCTGCACGCAGCGTTCCAGGTCGTCGACGTGCGCGACCACCGACTCGGCCAGCGCCGCGTCCGGGAGTGTCGCGCAACGGCGGATCAGTGCCGCCCGGGTCCGGTGGAACCGGCCCAGCCGATCGCGCACGATCTGCGCGGCCCGGTCGATGGCGTCGGCGAGGGTGGCCCCGGGGCTGTTCAACAGGCGGATCGGGATCAGGTTGAAGTCGGCCCGGTCGGCGATGCATTCCTTCTCGAAGGAGAACATGTCGTTCATCAACGCGCCGAGTTCGGCGGTCGACAGCCGCAGCTGATGCAGCTGCTGGGCCAGCCCGGCGGCCCCGAGCCGATCCCACGGCAGATAGTCGTCGCGGGCGAACTCGCACAGCGCGATGGCCGGATACATGCCCGACACGTGGACCCGCAGGGCGATGTAGTCCTCGACGCCCAGCAGCCCGTCGCGGGCGCGCGCGTTCTGGTCCCGGATCGCCGGGCGGAGATGATCGATCGTCGCCGTCAGAAACCGATCGAACCAGGCCTCGTCGGCATCCTTGCGCAGCATCGTGAGCAGTTCGGCCGTCGCCGCTTCCACGGGAGTGAGATGCTCCGCCGCGTACTGCGTGTCGAGCAGCACGCATAATCGATCCACCAGGTCACGGGCCTGCTGCTGCTCGAGCGCGGACAGGTGGCCGAACTTCTCCCGGCCGACGCGATCGTTGAGCCAGAACAGGATCGCGTTGAAGATCCCGATGATCGTCATCCGCTCGGCGGTGATCGTATTGGGATGCAGATACGGGGTCATGCTGTTGTAGTGGTCGCCGCCGGGCTCCAGCCAGATGTCGTACCGGCGGCAGAAGCGCTCCGTCTCCGCGCGGGCCTGTGCCCCGAAACGGTTGGGCCGGAAGCTCCGGCAATAGTCGGCGATATCACCGTCCGACGTGCTGAACAGGCTGCGCAACGACCACCGCCTCCCGTCCCGCAACAACGATTCGTACTCTTCATGCATTGCTGCGAGGCCGACCTCGACCTCCGGCGTATACCGCTGCACCACAACAACTCTCCCGATCTCCGTCCCTCGCGCGTATCGGCGGACCGGATCGTTCCGACGTCCGCGGAGGATCGATTGTCGAATGGTAATCGACGCCGGTGATCATCTGTGCCCGCGAAACCCGCCCCTGTCGGGAGGACCGGCCGGTACCTCCATGGGCACCGACGCCGGGACCCCTCCCGGAGGTGCCGTCCGACACTGGCCATCCCCCCGCAGACGCATTTCGGAAAGGGTTCGGGATGGAGCAACCGGTGTCCGCCGCCTCCTCGGCCGATCGGTGGGCGATCGCGCTCGGCAACGCGTCGCTGCTCGGCATCGGGTATCTGCTGGCCGGGCGCCGCACCGCGGCCGTCGGGTCGGGATTCGTGACCGCCCTGCTCGTCGTCTTTCTCGCCGGAGCCGCGCGATCGGTGTGGGCGGAGGTCGTGGTGCTGCTGTGGTGGGTGACCGTCGTCACACACGGCTGGCTGCTCGCCGCGCGCCGCCCGGCCCCGTCCGCGCGGGTGTGGCGGCAGCGGATCATCGCGCTGGCCGCCGCGATTCCCGTGCTCGCCGCGGTCGTGCTGCTGCGTGTGGACGCCGCACGGGTCGGCACCCAGCTCGCGCGGGCGCGGGAGGCGGGCGACTGTGCGGCGGTGGCCGCGGGCGCCGACCGGGTCCACGCCGGTCACCGCCTGGCCGACGCCCCGCTGACGGACACCGTCGACCGGTCGGTCCGGGCGTGTGCCGATCTCGGGCCGCCGCCGCAGTTCTATGTGAGTTCGTCGGATGCCGACGTCCGCGCCGCGTTCGAGCCGTTGCTGAACCCGCGCTGATCGGCCCGGCGCACGAGAAACTCCACCGTGGCCTCGAATGCCTCGTCCACCCGGGCGCGGTCGCCGGTCGTGATCAGGTCCAGCTGCAGCCCCCGAACCTGGGCGAGGATGAACGTCGCTGTCTGCGACCGGGTTTCGGACGGCCAGTCGAATCGCGCGAGTTCGCGTTCGATCACCGTCAGCCAGTCCACGACCAGCCGCGACACCATGTGGTCGGGGGTGCGCGCGGCGGTGGCGACCAGCTCGAACAGCACCAGGAACTGACGCTGTTCGCGCGGTTGGCACAGATGCCGCCAGGTGGCGCGCAACAGGTCCGCGGGTGAGTCGGCGGCGCGCAGTTCCGCGCCGAGCACGTGCTGTTCGAAATCGGCGCGGATGTGCTCGAGCACCTCCGTGACCAGCGCCTCCTTGGTCGCGAAGTGCCGGATCAGGGTGGCGTGGCTGACGCCGAGCGCCCGGGCCACCGGACGCAGCGACAGATCGCGCACGCCGTTGTCGAGGACGTACTCGGTCGCGGCGGCGAGCAGTTCCGGGCGCCGGTGCTGGAACCGCAGCGCGCGGCCGTCCAGCTTGGTCTCACCCCTCCGCTCGGTCATCGCAGGAGCATAACGGGTCGTCACGACGCGGAAATGCGACTCGTTCCGAGCGGTTGCGTAACCGAGTGGTACGGCTATCCTCGGAGGCGGCCGGGTGTCCCGCGACGAGGAGCGACGATGAGGTACGACGAATACCGCGGGTACGACGCGGTCGGTCTGGCGGAGCTGGTCGCCCGGGGTGACGTGCACCCGACGCAGCTGCTGCGGCTCGCGCTGGACCGCTGCGCGAAGGTCGATCCGGCGCTCAACGCGGTGAGCCTGCTGATGGAGCGGGCCGGGGAGGACCTCGCCCGCCGTCCCGAACTCGGCGGCCCCTTCGCGGGCGTGCCGTTCCTGCTCAAGGACCTGGGCCAGGACTACGCCGGATACCCGACCTCCGGCGGCACCGGGCCGCTGCGCTCGATCCGCGCGACCCGCCACAGCACGGTCGTGCAGCGCTGGCTCGACGCCGGTCTGGTGATCTTCGGCAAGACCACCACCCCCGAATTCGGCAGCAAGGCGATCACCGAGACCAAGACCTTCGGGGCGACGCGCAATCCGTGGGACACCACCCGCACCCCGGGCGGCTCGTCGGGTGGTTCGGCCGCGGCCGTCGCCGCGGGCATCGTCCCCATGGCCGGGGCCAGCGACGGCGGCGGCTCCATTCGCATCCCCGCCGCCTGCACCGGCCTGTTCGGCCTGAAACCCGGGCGCGGCCTGGTCCCCAGCGGTCCCGATGTCGGCGATCCGCTCTTCGGCGCGGCCACGCCGGGCGTGCTGTCGCGCAGCGTCCGCGACACCGCGGCCATGCTGGATATCCTCGGCCGCCCCGATCCCGGTGCGCCCTACGCGGTGCCGCGTCCCGATCGCCCCTTCCGCGACGCCGTCACCGAACCGCCGCGCCGGCTGCGGATCGGTTTCACCAGCGATTCCCCGCAGGGCACGGCGGTCGATCCCGAGGCGGTCCGCGCGGTCGAGGATGCCGCCGCCCTGCTCGAATCCCTCGGCCACACAGCCGAACCCGCCACCCTGGGCATCGACGGCCGCCGACTGGCACTGGACTTCATGACCGTCTGGACCGCGGCGGCCGCGGCGGAACTGGACCGGACCTGCCGCCTGACCCGGTCGTCGCCCACGGATTTCGATATCGACACCCAGGTGCTGGCGGCGGTGGGCCGCGCGGTCCCGGCGCCCGAACTCGTTCTCGCCCATGCCCGATGGAACGACTACACCCGGGCGCTGGCGGAGTTCCACAGCACCTACGACCTCCTGCTCACCCCCACGCTCGCCGCGCCGCCGCTGCGCATCGGCCAGAACCGCACCCCCGCGCTGGCCGATACCGTGCTGCCGCCGTTCCTGCAGCTCGGCGCCGGAAAGGTGCTGGGCCGCACCGACTTCTACCGGAATCTGGTGACCGCCAACCTCTCCGCGGTCCCGTTCACGCAGCTGGCCAACATCACCGGCCGTCCCGCGATGAGCGTGCCGACGTACTGGACCGCCGCCGCGCTCCCCCTGGGTACCCAGTTCGTCGGCCCCTCCGGCAGCGAATACCTGCTGCTGCAGCTCGCGGCCGAAATCGAAACCGCCCGACCGTGGTTCGACCGGTGCCCGCCCGAATCCGGAATTCAGCAACCGATCGCGGCCGGGGTGGCGCAGAGCGTGTAGGCAGCCCGCAACCCGCACAGTCCGCCGCGCCGACCCCGGTTGGCAAACTTTCAGCATACGCTGTGGCACAATGGGCCGCACGGAGCCACCAGTGCACTCGAGCGACAGAGGGGCGGCATCGTGACCAGCAGCGGGTTTGCCTACACGGGGTGCTCCAACCTCGAAGCGATGGCCGAGGCCGTCAACTACAACAAATTCCTGGTCGACACCGTCGAGGAGCACATCACCTCGCCGGGCCTGCGGGTGCTCGACTTCGGCGCCGGGTCGGGAACCTACGCCGACCTGCTCGCCGCGCGGCACATAGTGCCCGAGTGCCTCGAACCGGATCCCACGCTGCGCACGGCGCTGCTGTCGAAGGGCTACCGGCTCGTGGACGAGACCGCATCCGCCGTCCCCGAACAGTACGAGGTCATCTACACGTTCAACGTCCTCGAGCACATCGAGAACGATCGGCAGGCGTCGCAGCGGCTGGCGTCGCTGCTGCGCCCGGGCGGCACGTTGATCGTCTACGTGCCCGCGCTCGAGGTGCTGTTCTCGGCCATGGACGTCAAGGTGGGACACTATCGGCGCTACCGCCGCGCCCAGCTCGAGCAGATGCTGCGCACGGCGGGTCTGGCGATCGCCGAATCGCGCTACTGCGACCCGATCGGCTTCTTCGCGACCCTGGCCTACAAGGTATTCGGCCGCGGCGACGGCACGATCAACCCCGCCGCCCTGAAGTTCTACGACCGCATGGTGTTCCCGCTGAGCAAGGCCCTGCAGTCGGTGACGAGCGGGCTCTTCGGCAAGAACGTCCTCATCGTCGCCACCAAGCCCTGAAAGGCTCTGCCGCGCTTTCCCCGCGGGCCCGCCGATGACGGATTTCCGGCGGCATTCGCCGGTTCGGTGGTCCCCGACCTGGGTACTCAGGAGATATGGACGCAAGGCCGCATCCTCCGAAGCTGGTTCTCGGGGTGGAGTCGGGAACCGCGGTCCTGGCCGTCCTCACCTGCGTGACATTCGCGGTCATCATCTTCGCGCTCACCGGATCCTTCCTCACCGCGGGCCTCGCCACCCTCGCCCTCACCGCCGCGATCCCCCTGACCTCGAGGATCCTCCCCTCCCACTCCGTGCCGTTCCGCTGAATCCACGGCGGCCGGAAATCCGCTGTTCCGCACTACTTCTCGCGCAACTCCGACACCTCGGCGACGACGTCCGCGAAGCGCGCCGCCATCGGGTTGACGGCCGACGCCGGGCGGGCCACGGCGATGCGCAGGGGCGCGATATCCACGATCGGCCGCCACGCGAGATCGGGGCGGCCGTGGTAGACGGCCATGGAGTGCGGGCTGATGCAGATCCCGGCGCCCGCGGCGACATGGTCGAGCATCTCCTCCACGTTGTCGTTGTGCGGACCCCAGATCGGTTCGGAACCGTCCGGGCGCGGGTTGACCGCCCACCAGTCGACCCATTCCCGGGGCGCGCGCCGAGTCCACAGCACCGCCTCCGCGCGCAGGTCCATGATGGCGACGCTGCCGCGTTCCGCCAGCGGGTGATCCACCGCCATGCCGACCCAGCGTTGTTCCACCGCAACGAGTTTCGTCCGCAAACCGGTCAGGTCGGCGGGCAGCCACAGAAACGCCACATCGACCAGTCCCTCCCGCAACGCGTCGGCCTCCCCGCCCCAATCCAGCCGCTTCGGCTCGATCGTCACCTCCGGGTGCAGGGCGGCGAAACGCGTGCGAGCGCGGGTGCCGAGCGGCCCGGCGCCGGTGGCCTCGAATCCGACACGCACGACCGCGGCCCGCGCGGCCGCCACGCCGCGAACCGTCCGCTCGCCCGCCTGCCAGTCGGCGAGCAGCCCGCGCGCGATCGGCACCAGCGACTCCCCGGCCGCGGTCAGCCGGACCTCGCGGCCGCTGCGGTCGAACAACCTTGTCTGCAAATCGGATTCGAGCTGCCGGATCTGGCGGCTCACCGTCGGCTGCGACACGTACAGGCTGTCCGCGGCCCGGCTGAAGCTGAGGTGGTCGGCCACCGCCACGAAATACCGCAACACACGGGTGTCGACGTCCACGCCCCGCCCTCCGACCTATACCGGGTAGTTATAGGTGCAAGTATTGGACCGCGACCCGCCCGCGTCCATACCGTCGGCACCATGACGCTGTTCACCGACCGCCCCGGTCTCACCCGTGCCGAGTTGCTGCGCGGGCTCGGTCTCGCCGCGGCCGTCGCGGCGACCGGATCGGCGCTCACCGCCGCGACGGCGCACGCGGATCCGCCGCATCCCAACGTGGCGCTGATCAACGACTACTACACCGCCTACGGCACAGGCGATCTCGATACTCTACGGCGGTTCTTCGCCGACGACATCCGCTGGACCATCCCCGGCCACCACCCGCTGTCGGGCGTCAAGAGCGGTGTCGACGAGGTGCTGGCGTTCTTCCGCGAACTCGGCAGGGCGGGATTCCGCGCCCAGCCGATCTGCCTGGCCGCCGACGGGGACTGGGTCATCGACCTGCACCGCGGCTGGAGCACCACCCCCGAGGGCCTGGACATCCTGTGGGCCTTGGCATTCCGCATCCGCGACGGCAAGATCGCCGAGGCCGTCAACTTCGCCGCCGACCAGCACGCCGCGGACGCCTACTTCTGGCGCGTCTACGCCCTCGCTCCCCTCCCCGGCCGCTTGCGGTAACCACTACCCCAGCAAGACATTCCGAGCCAGTTCTGCGGGCGTTCCCGCACTCGTATCGACCACCATGTCATAGGCGTACCCATGGTCGTGAACCGTGCCGAAATGCCCACGCGCCAACCCGATTACGCCGCCCCGCGCCAACTCCCGCTCCTCGGCCACCGCCAGCGGGCACACGACCCCGACCAGCCGCACGTCCAGCCCCGCCAGCGCCGCCATCCACATCGGCATCACCTCCGGCGCCAGCAACATCTCATCGATGACCAGATGATCACCGCCGTAGGCGAATTCGGCCGCCGCCGCACATGCCGACCGCAGCATCCGCAACCCGACCGGGCCATACCGAACGACCACCAGCGGATGCCCATCCGCATCCCGCCCACCACGGTCGTACCAGAATCCCTCCCGGCTCAGCGGCCCATCCCGCCCCCCACCCCAGTCCGGCGGCACCAAACCGAACAGGGTATCGATCCCCCAATAAACGAACGGCACATCACTTTCATCCTGAATGGCCCGAGCCAACGTCGTCTTCCCCGAACTCGACGTCCCATTCAGAAAAACCACCCGCCCATCACAAACCACCCATCCACACTATTCGCTCGCGATTCTGAACCGGACCTATCTGGATGGGGACAGGCGGATCAGCCCGGAGGAATTCCTGACGCTCGTCAGCTGACCCGCTCCTCGACGTCGAAACCCAACCGGACGTCGTGGTCGGTCTCGCCGCCGGTGATGGTGACCCGGCCGGTCACCGGCGGGTAGCCGCGCGCCACGACGGTGTACTCGCCCTCGGGCAGGTCGGGCACCGCGTAGCGGCCGTCCGCGTCGGTGCGGGCGGTGCCGACGGCCACACCGGACCGGTCGAGCACCGTGACCTGGGCGTCGTGGACGGAAATGCCGTCGGCGCGCACCGTTCCCGACAGCATCGCCATGGGTGCCAGCTCGACATCGAAATGTAAACGGCCACTGGCGGGTACGGTCAGCGTCGCCGCCGTCGGCCGGACCCCGGCGGCCACCGCCACGAGCGTGTAGGTCCCCGCGGGCACACCGTGGCAGGCGTACGCACCGTCCGCGGCCGACACGGCCGCACCGACCACCTCGCCGCGCAGGTCGGTCACCGTGACCGTGGCTCCGGCCACCGGTTCCCGCACGGCCGTGCGCACCACGCCCGACAGCTGGCCGGACCCCTGCACTGTGACGTCGATACGCTGTGCGTCGTCCGCGACGGTCACGTTCACCGCGGCCGGTTGATGCCCACCGGCCGAGACGATCAGGACATAGCTCCCCGGCGCGGGCGGTTCGATGGTGTAGCTTCCGTCGTCGCCGCCGGTCGCGCGCGAAACCTGGTGTCCGCGTGGGTCGATCAGCGTCAGCGCCGCATCCGGCACCGGATGCCCGTCCTCGCGATGAATCCGGCCGCCGATCGTCCGGCCGCTCACCGAGTCGAACTGCCCGTCCTCCACGTCCGAAATCCGATGTGCCCCATCGCTGTCCACGGCCCGGTGCCGACCGGCGGGTACCGGCTCCGATTCGGGGAGATCCGGCGGAGCAGGCTCAGCGACCCGCGCCGACTCCGACTCGACCGCCGACTCCCCGCGATCCGCCGCGGCATCGCGGGAGCGCTGCTGCAGCTCGCGCAGCTTCGTCCCCTCGACATCGATATCCGGCAGGATCCGGTCGAACCACCGCGGAATCCACCACGACGCCTTGCCCATGATCACCAGCAGCGCCGGAACCAGCACCATGCGCACGAGGAACGCGTCGATGGCGACACCGGCGGCCAGCGCGAAGCCCATGGACTTGGCGGTGGCGTCGGATTCCAGCAGGAAGGAGCCGAAGACCGAGATCATGATGATCGCCGCCGAGGTGACCACGCGGGCACCGTGGTGGTAACCCGAGATCATGGCGGCCTTCGGCGATTTGCCCTGCACGTACTCCTCGCGCATGCGGGTCACCAGGAACACCTGATAGTCCATGGCGAGGCCGAAGACCAAGCCGATCAACATGATCGGCAGGAAGCTGACGATCGGCTGCGGATCGGAGATCAGTCCGAGGGCGCCCTCCTGGAAGATCAGCACGGTGGCCCCGAAGGTCGCCGCCATCGACAGCAGGAAGCCCAGCGCCGCGGTGAACGGGACCAGAATGGACCGGAACACCAGGATCAGCAGCACGAACGCGGCACCGGCGACGATCGCCAGATACGGGAGGATCTTGCCCAGCAGCACATGGTCCATATCGGCGTAGATGGCCGTGGTGCCGGTGATGCCGTACTCGATGCCGAACTGCTGGGTCAGTCGGCCCTCGGCATCGCGCGCCGCGCGCACCAGATCCTTGGTGTCCTGATCGTTCGGGCCCGCCTTCGGGACACCCGTGAGCATCGCGCCGAGTCCGTTCTCGCTGAGCCGCGGCGCGGTCACGTAGTCCATCTCCGGGAACTCCGCCAGCCGGTCGCGCAGCGCGGTGACGGCCGCTTCGCGTTGTGCCGCAGGGACATTCGCCAGATCGGCGGCCACCATCAGCTTGCCGTTGCTGCCCTCGCCGAAGCCTTCGGTGCGGATGTCGTAGGCGTGGCGGACCGTGGAATCGGTCGGGAAGCTGTCCTCGCCCGGAAGGCCGAGCTGCAGTTTCAGCGCCGGGGCGGCCAGCACGGCCAATGCGGCGACGGCAAGGATCAGGGCGGCCCACGGCGCCTTGCCGATCAGGCGGGCCACCCGCATACCGTTGGTGACCGACGCGTTGTCCTCCGGGTCGTGCCGGGCGACCAGCGGCAGTTTCGGCTTGAACAGGAAGCGGCCGAACGCGCCGAGCAGCGCGGGCATCAGAGTGATGGCCGTCAGGACGGCGAACAGGGCAGCCATGGCGCCACCGAGACCCATGAAGGTCAGGAACTTCACGCCGACGATGCCCAGCGCGCTCAGCGCGATGATGACGGTGAGCCCGGCGAACACCACCGCCGACCCCGCGGTGCCGACCGCGGTTCCGGCGGCCTCCTCCGGGGAGTCGGCCACATTCAGTTCGTGCTTGTACCGCGAGACGATGAACAGCGCGTAATCGATCGACAGCGCGATACCGATCATCGACGCCAGGAATGTCGTGAAGCTCGGCACCTCGATGACCGCGGTCCCCAGCATGATCACCGCGGTGGCGGCGCCCAGGCCGACGATGGCGGTGATGATCGGGACGAACGCGGCCACGATGGCGCCGAAGGCGATCACCATGACCACCAGCGCGACCCCCATGCCGATCATTTCGGCCTGACCGCTGGGCTGCTCCTGCTGCTGCGCGATGGCACCGCCGAGTTCGACGGTCAGCCCCTGCTCGCGGGCCGGGCCCGCGACCTTGTAGGCGGCATCGCGCTCGGCGTCGCTGATGTCCATGGCCGACGCGATGTCGAACGGCACGGAGAGCACGGCGACGGTGGCGGGCGCCTGGGAATTCAGCACGTTGAGCGGGGCGCCGGAGCACACGGCCGGGTCGGCGGTCTTCAGGCAGCCCATCCGCTCGGTCACGTCGACCGGGTTCAGCAGCGTCGCAGCGTCCTTGTCCGCGACGAGCCGATGATTGTCTTCACCCGCCGACAGGGTCTTCAGGTCGGCGATCAACCTGTCGATGGCGGCGCGGTTGCCCGGGTCGGTCAGCTTCGTACCCTCGGGCGCCCGGATGACGTAGTCTCCGCCGACCGCATCGATGCCGAATTGCTCGGACATGCCCGGAAATTGCCTGTCCAGGATTTCGGTAGCGCGTTCCGAGGGCAGCGACGGCATGCTGAACTCGTCGCTCATCGGCTTGCTCAACGTGAAACCCGCACCGGATACCAGGACGAAGAGCACGAGCCAGACGGGCAGGACTATCCATTTGCGGCGGAAGGCGAGCTTCCCCCATCGGTACAGATAGACGGACACGAGTGTGGGTTCTCCTACGGGTAACCGGAATTGCGCTCTACCTACCGTGCGGCCGGTACCCTACCCAGTCGTAAGCGGAGGATCAACCTCGACTTCCCCGCATGACCGCGGGAACACCCAGCCGAGGGAGCGGCTCGCCCCCGCAACTCCTCCAAGGCCGCCAGGGCGGCGTCGCCGTCGGCCTCCAGCCAGCGGGCGTAGCCCTGCTCGAACGCGAGGACGCCGAGTTCCGCCGCGAGGTGGGCCGGTCGGCTGCGGCCGCACCGCGGGTGAGCAGCAGATCCGTCTGCCGAGTGATCGCGCCGGTGAGCGGAATCGGCGGCGACGGGTGCCGCGCGGCCACGGTCATATCCTCGGGCGCGTAGGAGTTGGGCACCCGGAATACGCGAAAGCCTTTGTCCGTGAGTGGTTGCAGAATCTCGTCTACCGTATGCCCCATGGCCGCAAGCCATTTCGGCGTAACCTCGACCAGAATCTCACAGTCCGAACGCAACCGGGGCACCAGGCGTGCCAACTGCGACAGCACCGTGCCTTCGGCACCCTCGACGTCGACCTTGATCATCCGAGCGTTCTCGAGATCGCCCGGACCCACGATCTCGGCCAGGGGCCGCCCCGCCGCGGCGAACTCCGCGACGGGATCATCCGGCGGAATCGTCGTCGTGGCCCCGTCGTTGCCGCGGCCGGGCACATACAGGCGCACCGGCCCGGGCTCGGCGGTCACGGCCGCCGCCACGATCCGAACGTTGGTGCGGCCGTTGAGGTTCAGATTGGCTCGCAGTTGCCCGAGCGCGGCCGGGGCGGGCTCCACGGCGACGACCGCGCCGTTCGGTCCCACCCGGTCCGCGGCGAGCACGCTGTACCAGCCACCGGCGGCGCCGATGTCGAGGAACCGGTCCCCCGGCCGCAGGCGCGCGGCCACCAGCGCCGACACGCTGCCCTCCCAGCAGCCGTGGAGGTAGATCGCGCGGGCTATGAAGTCGAGCGTCGTCGGAATGTGGAAGCGCCCGCCGTAGCGGGTACGCACGACCCGCCGCCGACGGGGACGCTGCCGCAGGGCGATATCGAGCCACTCGCGCACCAGCCGCTGCTCGATTATCGTCCCGGGGCCGTAGCGCACCCACCATCGCGCCGCGATCAGCAGCGGTGGCCACGGCGGCGGGGTGAGAACGGTGTGCTGCCAAGTCTTTTCGGGTGGCATTGCTTCGACGGTACGCGAAGGAATCGGGGGGAATCCTTAGACTGTCCTGTATGGCAGGACCCAAGGTTCGGAAATCGGTGGGATATCGGGAGCGGAATTCCACTGCCGACCGGGCGCTCGACATTCTGCAGCTGTTCTCCGAGGATCGGCTCGTCCTCAGTGGCGCGGAGATCTCGCAGCAGCTCGGCGTCGCCCGGTCGACGGCCTATCGGTATCTGCAGACGCTGGTCAGCACCGGATTCATGGAGGACGCGCCGGGCGGGTTCCGGCTGGGGCCGCGGATCTTCCAGCTCGCCCGGCTGGCCCGCGCGGGCATCGGCCTGTCCGAGATCTCGCTGCCGGTGATGCGCGAACTCGCCCGGCAGACCGGCGAGACGGCGCTGCTCACCCGGCGGTCGGGCCACGTCGTGGTGTGTCTCGAGCGGGTGGAGGCGAGCCGACCGGTGCGGCTGTCCTACGACCGCGGGCAGGTGCTGCCCATCAACGCGGGCGCGGCCGCCGAGGTCCTGCTCGCCTGGGCGTCGTCGGAGGAGATCGACGCGGTCCTCGCCGAGGCGCCGTTGCGGCGGTTCACCCCGAAGACCCTGGTCGATCCCCGGCGGTTGAACAAGCGCCTCGCGGAGATCCGCAAGGCCGGATTCGCGGTCTCCCGTTCCGAACTCGACGAGAACGTCGTCGGCGTGGCCGCGCCCATCCGCGACTCCACCGGGGCCGTGCGCGCGGCGGTGAGCATCGCGGCGCTGGCCGCGCGGCTCCCGGCCGAGGACACCCGGCGGGCCGCCGACCAGGTGTGCGCCGCGGCCGCGGAGATCGCCTCCCAGCTGTCGCTGATCGAATCCTGAACAGCACCCCACCCATGCCGTGAGGCACGGCACAGCATCCGCGCTTGCCATATACCCCCCAGGGGTATAACTTTCTGTTCGTCGGGACAACGAAGATCGGAAAGGCCACAACAATGACCACCCACACCACGCACGCAGGACACGAGACCCACACCACGCACGCAGGACATGGGGATCAGGACGCGCAGGCGGGACATGGGACCTACGACGCGCACGCAGCGCACGGGGCGCACGACGCGCAGGACGCCCGGACCGGAGACGGAACCCACGGGGCACACGGCGGTCACGCGGGACATGGGGCGCACGGCGCGCACGGCGGCGGGCTGCCGGGTGGGCTGCAGGTTACTCAGGACGGGTACACGTTGGAGTTGGCCGAGCGGATCGTGCGGCCGGGGGATATCGACTTCCGGTTCCGGATCCTCGGCCCGGACGATCGGCCCGTCACCGAGTACGACGGACTGCACGACCGGGATCTGCATCTGATCGTCGTGCAGCGGGAACTGACCGGGTTCTGGCACGTCCACCCCGAACTCGGCCCCGACGGCACCTGGGCCGTGCGGCTCACGCTGCCCGCCGCGGGCGCCTACCGGGTGTTCACCGACATCCAGCCCACCGCCCTCGGCCGAACCCTCACTCTCGGTGCGGATCTCGCCGTGGCGGGCGCCTACGATCCCCAGCCGACACCGGAGACGGCACGCACCGCGGTGATCGACGACTACGAGGTCACCCTCGACGGCGATCTGGTTCCCGGTGCGGGACAACTGCTCACGCTGACCGTCCGCAAGGACGGCGAGCCGGTCACCGATCTGCAGCCCTACCTCGCGGCCTACGGTCACCTGGTGGTGCTGCGCGCCGGCGACCTCGCCTACGTCCACGTGCACCCGAACGGCGAACCCGGCGACGGCGTGACCGCGCCCGGCCCGGAGATCACCTTCCACACCGCGGTCCCGGGCCCCGGAACCTACCGCCTGTTCCTGGATTTCAAGCACGACGACACGGTGCGCACCGCCGCGTTCACCCTCACCACCGGCAACTGAGACAAGCCCATGTGCGAATGCCGCTGTCCCAGCTCCCGCGCCCCTCCCCCACCCTCGGCAAGGAAGTATCTCCGATGCGCAACCCACCTATGTTGCCCGCTCTGTTCCGCCACCGCGACTACCTCCGTCTCTTCACCGCACAGGTGTCCGCACTGTTCGGCACCGGACTCACGACGGTCGCCCTGGGCCTGCTGGCCTACGAGCTGGCCGGGGCCGACGCCGCCGCGGTCCTCGGCACCGCCCTGACGATCAAGATGCTCGTCTACGTCACCGTCGCGCCGACCGTCGCCGCCTACGCCGACCGATTCCCCCGCCGCTCATTGCTGGTGGCGCTCAACGTGATTCGCGCGGCGATCGTCCTGCTGCTCCCGTTCATCGGCCAGGTGTGGCAGATCTACGTGCTGATCGCGATACTGCAGACCGCCTCGGCGGCCTACACCCCCACCTACCAGGCGATCATCCCGGATATCCTCCCCGACGAACGCGAGTACACCCGGGCCCTGTCCGCCGCGCAGCTGGCCGCGACCATGGAAACCCTGCTGAGCCCGATGCTGGCGGCGGCGGCACTGGCGGTGATCAGCTTCCACTGGCTGTTCGTCGGCACCGCGATCGGATTCGCGGTCTCGGCCGCCCTCGTCGTGGCGACGCGTGTCCCGAACGCGGTGCGAACCACGGGCGGCTCGTTCCGGGACCGAATCACGGTGGGAATGCGGATCTTTGCCGCGACACCACGCCTGCGCGGCCTGCTCGGCCTGAATCTGGTGGTGGCCGCCGCCGGATCGATGATCATGGTCAATACGGTCAACTACGTGCGTGACACGCTCGGCGGCTCCCAGTCCGAGGTCGCGATGTTGCTGGCCGCCAACGGATTCGGCACCATGCTCGTCGCGGTGGCGGTGCCCCGGCTGCTCGATCGCACCGGCGCCCGGCCCGTCATGCTGGCGGGTGCGGCCGCCCTGATCGCGGGGCTCGGCGCGGCCGTCGCGCTGTCGGCCGCGGCGGCGGGCGGCTGGCGCTGGGGCGCCGCACTGGGCGTGTGGGCGCTCGTCGGGGCGGGCACGGCGGCGGTGCTCACGCCGACCGGGCAGGTGCTGCGGCGCTCGTCGCACGCCGCCGACCGGCCCGCGCTGTTCGCCGCGCAGTTCTCCCTGTCGCACCTGGCGTGGCTGCTCACCTATCCGGTCGCCGGATGGCTGACCACCGCCGGCCTCACCGTCACCTGGTCGGCCCTGGCCGGGTTCGCGGGCGCGGGAATCCTTGTGGCACTGCGCATGTGGCCCCGTCACGATCCGCCGGAGCTGCCGCATCTGCACGAGGTCGGCCGCATCGCCCCGGCGCGGCTGGCCGACGCGGTCCGGGTGGACGAGCGTCATTATCGGCACAGCCACGTCTATGTGATCGACGCCGAGCACCGCCGCTGGCCGACGCGCTCGGAGCGTGTCGCGGCCTAGCGATCACCGCCCGTCCAGGGCCGTAGTTTCTCCGGATTCCGGATCACCCAGATGCGGGTGATCCGGCCTTCGGCGATATCGAAGGCATAGACCGAGATGACGGCGCCGTCCACCTCGGCGACCAGGCCCGGCTGCCCGTTCACCGTGCGCTCCAGCAGGGTCACCCCGGTCGTGCGGCGGCCGATTTCCACCCACGCGAGGGCGATCTGCTCGCCGCCGGTGATCGGCTCGAGGAAGGCCAGCACCTTGCCGCCGCCGTCGGCCGTCGCGGTCGCCCGCGGATCCAGCAGGCCGATGAGGGCCTCGATATCCTGTGTCTCCCAAGCCTGTTTGAATTCCCGGACCACCTCGGCGCGCTCGGCGCCCGACGGGTCGCGCGGGGTGTCGATGCGGCGGCGGGCGCTGGAGGCGAGCTGGCGGCAGGCCGCGGGGGTGCGCCCGACGATCTCGGCGACCTCGGCGAAGGAGTAGCGGAACACGTCGTGCAGGACGAACGACACCCGCTCGGCCGGGGTCATGGAATCCAAGACGACGAGGAACGCCATGCTGATCGACTCGTCGAGGGTGACCCGGTCGGCCGGATCGGCGGGGATCGGACCGCCGAGCCAGTCGGACCGTCCGGGCACCGGCTCCGGAATCCATTCGCCCACATAGCTTTCCCGCCGGGCGCGCGCCGAGCCGAGCAGATCGAGGCAGATCCGGCTGGTGACCGTCGTCAGCCACGCGCCGGGCACCGCCACCTCCCGCCGCCGCGACTCCGACAGCGCGTACCAGCGCGCGTACGCCTCCTGGACCACGTCTTCGGCCTCGGCCAGCGAGCCGAGCAGCCGGTAGGCGAGGTTGATCAGCTGGCGGCGTTCGCCGGTCACCGCGGCCTGCTGCGGGTCGGTCATGGTCGGCTCCTCCGGTCCGTGTGTGCTCACCGAAACCGACGAATCAGCGACCCGTTTCGTGAGGCCTGACATTCCGGACGGCTGCGTCGTCGGAAGGTCGTAGCAGGTTCAGCCAAGCAGGAGTTTCGACAATGACCAAAATCGGCATCATCCTCGGTAGCACCCGGCCCAACCGCAGGGGTCCGCAGATCGCCCGGTGGGTGCTGGATTCGGCCTCGCGGCGCGGCGATGCGGAGTTCGATCTGATCGATCTGCGCGACCATCCACTACCGCATCTGGACGAGCCGATGCCCCCGATGTTCGGCCCGTCGGAGCATGCGCACACCCGCGCCTGGGCCGAGCGGATCGCCCCGTTCGACGGATTCGTGATCGTGACCCCGGAATACAACGGCGGCGCCCCCGGCGTGCTGAAGAACGCCCTCGACCACCTGTTCGCGCAGTGGAGTAACAAGGCGGTCGGGTTCGTGTCCTACGGCGCGGGCGGCGGCGCCCGCGCGGTGGTGCAGCTGCGCACGGTCTGCAGCACGCTCGGCATGGCCGCGGTGGGCTACCAGGTCGCGATCTCCGTGCTCACCGATTTCGAGAACAACACCACCTTCACACCGCGCGACCATCACGCGGCCGCCCTGGGCACAACGCTGGATCAGGTCCTGGCCTGGAGCACGGCGCTGGCGCCGCTGCGGGCGGGCGCCGACACCACTCTCGTCAATTCCTGAGGAGCCGGATCATGACCACTGCCACCGATATCGAGCTGCGCCGCCACATCGACAAGCTCACCGAGGCGTTGCGCGCCAAGGATCTCGACGCGCTGCGGCAGCTCTACGCCGACGACGTCATCTCGTTCGACGTCGAACCGCCGCTACAGCACGTCGGACTGGCGGCCAAGCTCGCGAACTGGGCGAAGGTGTTCCAGTTCTTCGAGACCGTGACCTACGACGTCCGCGACCTGAGCTTCACCGCGGAGGGGAGCGTGGCATTCGGGCACGCCTTCGGACGGCTGCGCGGCACGCTGAAAGACGGTGCGCCCGTGGGCGGTATGTGGGTCCGGGCCACCTTCGGGATGCGCAAGGTCGACGGCTCCTGGCTGATCGCGCACGACCAGGTCTCGGTGCCCTTCGACGTCGCCACCGGCACCAGCGTCACCGACCTCGAGCCGGACGGCTAGCCCACGCCACCGCCGATGTGCCGCCCGATCACGCTTCGAGCAGCACGCTCACTCGGCGCAGCACGTCCACCTGGGCGGGGTTGTAGAGGTCGGCGACGGCCTTGCCGAAGGTCCGCTGGGCGAACGATTCGCCCCGCGGGGCATCGGCGGACATCGTGCGCAGGCCCGGATGCTCCCGGTACAGCGACCGCACGAAGGGAACCAGGCGCGCGGCCAACTCGGCGCGGGTCCGCTCGTCGGCGTCGGCGGGCAGCTCATCGAAATCCGCACCGGCGGGATCGACGACGGGATTCTTCAAAAGATCGGCGTAGGCGGCCATTCCGGCCGGGCCGAGGACCCTGCTCATCACGGTGACGAACGAGCGATCCGCCTCCGACATCGGCGTACCGGGCGCGGGCACCAACTCCGGCGGCAGATCGATCGGGGTCGGCGCGGACCGGCCCAGGATGACACCGAGCTCCATCCTCGCCCGCTGCAGCCGTTCGATCGTCGCCGCCAGCTCGGCGTCGAGGGCACGCAACGCCTCCTCCGGATGATGGTCCGCATCGCCCATCTCCGCGATCTGGGACAGCGAGAACCCCAGATCCACCAGCCGCTTGATACGCAGCAACCGGACCAGATGAGCCACACCGTACTGCTTGTAACCATTGGAGCGACGCTCCGGCTCCTCGAGCAACCCGACCTCGTGATAATGCCGCACCGCCCGCAAACTGGTACCCGCGAGCTCGGCGATCTCACGCGTACTCCAAGCCATAACCACTCCGTTCGGTTGCGGACGCCTCACCTGCCTCCATTCGAAACTATGCCGCAACGGCATGGTCAACCGCGACGATGCCCGCACCGGCGGTGTGATCGAGGTGTAAGCGCCGGGTAAGCGCGATCCCCCACGATGGAGCCAGGCAAGGTTCCGGCGCCGGATACTCGGCGCGGCGAATCATGAGGAGGGGAATCTTGGGCGAGACAACGTGGGGGAAGATCGCGGAGTTGGCATCGAACGGCCGCATAAAGATCGACGACAAGGTCGCGCTCGACTGCGCCAAGAAGTGCGCCGACATGGCGGGAATCATATTGGGGGTGCAGCAGCGCGTTTTCGACATCGATCAGCTGAAGGCGTTCTCACCGTTGAACTCGGGCGCCGAACTGGCAGACCGGATGTCGAAGCGAGGAAGCCTGCTTCGTGATCGAATGGACAGTCATTACGAGATTCTGTCCGAAATGATGATGGCATTCGTCGAGGCAGGCAAAACCTATGCCGAAGCCGACGGTGGTGCGGCAGGAGGATTCGACAACCTGACCGCGCCCCAGAAGGCGACCGACGTCTTCAAGGAGTGGGGATACTCCGACGCGCACAGCCGACCCCCGGAGCCTGTGGCGAACGGGTCGATCTCCAAAGCCGGTGCCGCGATCCAGGATGTGGCCTCCGCCGCATCCGGGGCCTCGAAGGTCGGGGACGAATACGACGTCTTCGGGAAATCGAGCGACGTCAGCGAGACCGAAGCGCTCGGTTCCGCGTACAGCAAAGCCAGTCCGGGGCAATCGTTTCCACCGGGAGACAGCAATATCGGCTATCTCGAGCGGCGCGTGAACAAAATCGAGTCCGGATCCCACTTGGGTATGGCGGAACTCCAGAACATGCGCCAAGAAATGAACCCCTCGGCCGTGCAGTACGCCGCCGAGGTATGGGGATTTCTCGGCTCCCACCTGGCCACGGCATTCGGTGAATTCGGTGAACAGCTCACCGACTGCATCGACAAGGAACCGCGGTGGGAGGGCAGCGCGGCGAACAAGGCGGTGAGCGCCACCGAGGCGTACGTCGCAGACGCCGGGCGGCTGACGGATCAGATGCAGGCGATGGCCGCGAACCTGTCCTACACGGCGTGGTGGCTGGATGTCACATGGACGAAGATGCCTGACCCCTCGCAGTGCTACGCGGACGAGGACGAGGTCCTCTACGACGCCCGCAACGCGGTCGACGTAATCTACGGTCCCGGCATCGCGAGTTCCGACGGCGCCATCCCGGAGCTGAAGAAACCGACGACTCCGATCGCCGGGTCCATCGACCTCGAGGGCAACGACAAGAAGAACGACGGCGAAAACGGCGGCGGCCCGGGAATTCCCGGGGGCTACCCGGGAGGCACCGGCCCCGGGTACACACCGATGACACCAGCCGGGTCCCACGGCCCCCGCCCGCCCGACGGCGGTACCACAAAACCCGAATCCGCTGGAAGCGCCGGAGATCCGCTCGGGCAGCTCGCGGGCCTGGCCCAGAACGCTGCCCGTGGCGCGGGGGACGCCGCCGATCCCGCGACGGCACGGGAACCCGCAGGCGCCGCTCCTGCTCGTGCCGGGGCCGCGGGCGGGCCGAGGATGACCCCGGCCTCCGCCCTGTCGGGTCGTAGCGGGAAGGGAGCCGGTGGAGCACCGAACGGGAGCGGCGCACCGCAGGCTCTGGCCGCCGACCGCATGTCGAAACTCTTTCCGCGAGCGGGCATTCCGGGATCCGCCGCTACGCCGGTCGCCACCCCGGGCGGGGCGCCGCCCGCGCCGATGGGCGGCGGGGCGATGCCGCCCGGCGCGGGCGCGGGGGCGGGCCAGCGGCCGGGCGACCACAAACGCCCGGACTACCTCGACGCCAAATCCCATCTGCTGGAAGCATTCGGCGAGGCGCCCCATTCGGTGCGCCCGGTCCTCGAGGAACAGCAGTGAAGCGGACCTGGAATTTCTCCGATATCGAATTCGTGGTCCTCTGGGAGGAGATGCGCGACCGCGTGCTGCCACGGCCCTTCGTCTTCACCAGCCGCATCCCGTACCGCGACGACTATCTGCGGGAGAAGCTGAGGGTTCGCGAGCGACTGCATCACGAACTGGGCCGTAGCTGTGACGACCTCCTCGAATCCGTTGCCCGCCCGGACATCCGGATCATCGTCAACGGCCGCGGCGGTCGGGATCCACGCGATCCGGAGGAGCGGATCCGGGTGCTCGGGGTCCGCCGGGGCGGCGCCGCGTATGTGATGCGGCAGTTGCCGGGCGAAACAGTGTGGCACAGCGGCGGTTTCACCGCCGTCGAGCACGATGCCCTGTCCCTGGCCGACGCGGTCGTGGCCGCCCTGCCGAAGGCCGACGCGGGCGAACACGGCGAGATCGTGCTCGCCTCTCAGGTCGCGGCGCGCGATGATATGGATTACTCGTTCGGCCGGTCGTTCGTCGAGGACAGGTCCGACGAGTGGGTCCGGCCCCGCTCACACACCTTCCTCGGCGCGGCCACGCAGCGCATCGGGGAGATCGAAATATCCCAGGGCCGTTCGAAATTCGGCCCCCGCGGCGTCACCCGGCGCACGTTCGGCTGGCGGGATCTGGAGGACGACGGGCGCTACCTGATCACGGCGGACACCCCGCCCATCGCGAAACCGGCCGACGCGTCGCAGGCGACCGGCATGATCAACGGAGCGATCGCCGACATCGTCCGGGCGATCAGGGAGGAACGCGGCTGAAGCCCCGGAAACAGGGGCGCTGACAAACCCCGATTCCCACTGCTATAGCTAGGACATCCAACTCTGTCCGGCTGCCACCCGGGCAGGCCGGGGAGGTAATGTCCGATGCGATTCGCGGTGCTCGGTCCGATCGAGGTTCATCGTGACGGCGAGGTGGTGGAGGTATCGGGGGCGCTGCGGCAGGGCCTGCTGGCGATGCTGCTGTCCCGGGCCAACCGGTCCGTTCCTACCGACCGGCTGCTCACCACCCTCTGGGGTGCCGACGGAGCCGACGACGGCGGCCCGCGACGGCTGCAGGTGCTGGTGCATCGGCTGCGTTCGGTCCTGGACGATCCCGATCGGTTGTCCTTCGGCCCGGGCGGATATCGGCTCCGCGTCCACCCCGGGGAGCTCGATGCCGAGAGATTCTGCGACGACCTCGATCGGGCCCGTGAGCTGGCCCCGCACGACCCGGCCGCGAGCGCGGAACTGATCCGGCGGACGCTGCGACTGTGGCGCGGCACCCCGTACCACGATGTCGACCTGCCCGATATCGCGGCCGAGAGCCGCAGGCTGTCCGAGCGTCGGCTGGTCGCGCTGGAAGCGCTGTACGACACCGAACTTCGGCGCGGACGGCACGGCGAGGTCATCGCCGAGCTGGCCGACCTCGCCGAGCGGCATCCCCTGCGCGAACGGGTGCACTGGCTGCTGATGGCCGCGCTCCACGGCGCCGGACGCCAGGCCGAGGCCCTGGCCGCATTCCGCAGCGCCCGCACCACGCTCGCGAACGAACTCGGTCTCGACCCCGGGCCGGAGTTGCGGGCACTGGAGAGCGCGATTCTCGCGGGTGAGCCGATACCGTCGGGCACGGCCGCCGCACCCCGCGTCGCGCCGTCTCAACTTCCGTGCCCCGGAACGCATTTCGTCGGCCGCGAGGAGGAATTCGCCTGCCTGGACCGGCTTCGCGCCGAAGGTTCCCAGTCGGCACCGGCCGTCGTGCTCACCGGGATGGCGGGTGTAGGTAAGACGGCACTGGTGGTGCGGTGGGCGCACCGGGCCGCGGCGCAGTTCCCGGACGGTCAGCTGTTCATCGATCTGCGCGGCTACGGTCCGGACGACCCCGTGACGGCGGAATACGCGCTGGTGGTCTTCCTTCGATCGCTCGGCGTCGACGGCTCGGTCGTTCCGCCGGATCCGGCGGAACGCGCCGCGCTGTTTCGCACCGTGGTCGCGCACCGGCGTCTGCTGATCATCCTCGACAATGCCTCGAGCGTCGACCAGGTGCGCCCGCTGCTGCCCGGCGCGGCCGACTGCTTCGTGCTGGTCACCAGCCGGGATACGTTGCCGGGCTTGTCTTCTCGCGAGGGCGCGATCCGGCTCGAGCTGCCGTCGCTGACCGCGGCCGAATCCCGGCGGCTGCTCGGCCGGGTACTCGGCGCCGATCGCCACGACGAGCCGGAGGCCACCGCGGAGCTGATCGCACGCTGCGCCGGATTGCCGCTGGCCCTGCGTATCGCCGCCGAGCGGGTCCGGGCACAGCCTGGTCACCGGATCGGCGATCTCCTCGACGATCTCACCACCCAGGGCACAATGCTCGACCACCTCGACACCGACCAGGATCCGCGGGCATCCCTCCGGGCGGTCTTCGGCGCGTCGTATCGTCGTCTCGAACCGGCGGTCGCCCGGACGTTCCGGATGCTCGGGCTGCATCCGGGGCGCGACTTCGACCTGTACGGGGCGGCGGCCCTGGCGGGTATCGCCGATATCCGTACCACGCAGCAACATCTGCGAATCCTGGTGCGCGCCAGCATTCTCGACGAGAAGATCGGCAGGCGCTATCGCTTCCACGACCTGCTGTGGGCATACGCGACCGAACTCTGCGAGGCCGAGGAGACCCCGCGGGACCGAGCCGCCGCGCTCACTCGCCTGTTCGACTACTACGTGCGCATGGCATCCGCGGCGGCCGAGCTGATCGATCCGTTCGACTCCGGCCCGGGCACCGACCCGGCCCCGCTCGGCACGCCGATGCCCGCGCTGTCCGGCTACACCGGCGCCCTCGACTGGCTCCGGACCGAGCACGCCAACCTGATCCGCGCAGCGGTGGTCGCGGCCGAGCAGCACCTGGGCACCTACGCCACCGAGCTGTCCACCTCGCTGTGCGGCTACCTCGATATCGGCTGGTACCTCGACTGCGCGTGGGCGGTCCACACCAGGGCCGTCGCGAGCGCCGCGCACCGCGGGGACCCGTGCGCGCGGGCGACCGCACTGCGTCAGCTCGGTCTGGTGAAAACCAGACTGGGCCTGCCGATCGCCGACGCGGTCGGCGATCTCGAGGCGGCGCTGGATCTGCATGCCGATACCGACGACCCACTGGTCCGGGCCGCCGACCTGGCGACGCTCGGGATGCTGCGCGGCCTGGAGGGGCGGCTCGATCAGGCGATCGAGGACCTGCGACAGGCAGTCGACCATTATCGTCGCTGCGGCCGGGCCACGCTCGCCTATCGGCCGCTGATCCATCTCGGCTTCCTGCTCCGGCAGCGCGGGCGGCTGGAATCGGCGGCCGAATGCCTGTGCGCGGCATTGTCCATCGCCGAGGACCGCGACCTGGCGTCCGGGCGGGCGCACGCGCTGTGCGGTCTGTCCGGAATCTACCGGGACGCACGCCGATTCGATGACGCCATCGAGCACGGCCACCGCGCGGTCGCCGAGGCCCGGGCGATCGGGCTGACGTTCCTGGAGGGCTTCGCCACCAATCGCCTCGGCACCGTCTACCGCGAATTCGGCGACTACGAACAGGCTCTGCGCCAGCACAAGGAAGCGGCCGCCCACTTCCGGGCCACCTACAACCGCAACCTGGAGGCGATGGCGCTCAACAGCGCTGGCGCCGTGCATGTCGCGGCGCGATCGTATCGCGAGGCGATCGGTTCACACACCGAGGCATTGGCCGTCGCGCTGCCCGACTCGTATCAGCAAGCCGCCGCGTACGAGGGCCTGGCCGCCGCCTTCCAGGGGGTCGGCGACCACGAATCGGCCGCGCGTCATCGGCAGCGGGCCCTCGATGTGGAGCAGGCCGTGCGCGATTCGGGGACCACGATGCTGCGAACGCAACTCGAACCGTAATCGCGCCCACGGATTCTCTGCCGCGCGCAGTCCGGTCGCTGCGGAATAGCTTCCACCGGAACGGCGTTGCGCAAAGTCATGACGTTTCCCGCACCGATCGGAATCGCGATCGCCCCGCACGCCGGCGCCGTCAATGCCGTTCAGGATGTCATCGCCCAGGCCCGCACCGCACAGCAGGCCGGAATCGGCCGGGTCTGGTTCGGTCAGCGCTTCGACTACGACTCCCTCTCGCTGGCGGCCGTCGTGGGCTCGGCGGTCCCGGGGCTGGCCGTCGGGACCTCGGTGGTGCCGATCAACCCGCGCCACCCGCTCGTGGTGGCCAGCCAGGCCCAGACCGCCCATGCCGCCGCCGACCGTCGGTTCACCCTCGGGCTCGGCCTGGGTGCGCCGACCCTCGAACAGCCCGCGTTCGGGGTCGGCAGCGACCGTCCGGTCCGGCGGCTGCGGGAGTACCTCACCGTGCTGCGGTCCGTATTCACCACCGGCACAGTCGATTTCACCGGAGACACGCTCACGGCGGTGACCCCGATGCCCGCCGCGGTGGCCGGGGGTGACAATCCCGATATCGTGGTGGCCGCCATGGGGCCGCAGGCGCTGGCGGCGGCGGGTGAACTCGCCGACGGCATCGTCCCGTTCCTCGCCGGTCCGCGCACCCTCGGCGACTACATCGTGCCGCGGCTCACCGCCGCGGCCGACGCGGCGGGTCGCCCGCGCCCGCGCGTGATCGCGGGCGTCGCGGCGGTGGTGACCACCGAGCCGGAACGGGTCCGCGCGCAGGCGGCCGAGCAGATGGCCTTCTACGACACCATCCCGTCCTACCGCGCGGTACTGGACCGCGAGGGCGTCGCGTCCGCCGCGGACCTCGCGGTCATCGGCACCGAGGCGGAGGTCGAGGACCGGCTACGGGAATATGTCGACGCCGGAGCCACCGAATTGCTGGTCACCCAAACGGATTTGGGCGGAACCGAGGCCCAGCTCGACACCTGGCGATTCCTCGGCGCGGCCACCGCGTGAGCGATCGGCACCGACGACGACGCGGGTGAGCGCGCGGGCGCTCACCCGCTCGGCCGGTCGAAGGCCGCGCCGACCTCGGTCACGGTCCGGGTGATCACCTCGTCGAAGCGCAGGTCGAAACCGTCGGCGGCCCGCGGTTGCCGCCGGAGCTCGCCGGTCTGGTGGATCAGGTCGAGGATCTGCTGCTGCCGATCGATCAGCCGCTGGTCCAGATGCGGAAAGACGTTGCCGTCCAGGGCATTCAGAATCCGGGTGGCATCCTCGGCGCTCACCTTCTGGTTCTCCATGTAGTACCGGCGCGCCCACTCCTGCGGATGGGTGTTCGCCCAGTGGAACGACCGGATGAAGGCCGCCACGAACGCGCGCACCGCGGCCGCCTTCGCCGGATCCCGCACCACCGCCCGCCGCGCGTACAGGTATCCCAGCCCCGGATAGATGCCCGCGGTCTCCGCGTCCGGCAGCACCGTCGCGCCGGGCGTGCGGAAGAAGCGGGTGAGCCGCGGCTCGTCCAGCGGCGCGACATCCACCTGGCCGGTGCGGACGGCGTCGTTGAAGTCGGCCAGCGGCAACCGGACCGCTTCCACATCGCCGAGTGTCAGCCCGGCCTTGGACAGGGCCCGCAGCACCGCGGCCTGCTGGGCGGTGCCCGGAGCGTAGGCGACCTTCCGGCCCCGCAGATCGGCCAGCGTCCGGACCGGACGTCCCGGTGCCACAGCGAGTTCGAATGCCGTGCTGCTGTACTGCCAGGCCGCGACGATCGGCACGTCCCGCCCGTCGGTCAGCGCGTGAAACGACACACCCACCGGGGCGATATCGGCGGCCTCCGCGCGAAACGCCTCCAGCACCGCGGGGCCGCCGATGAAGTCGGCGAACCTCACCTCGAACGGCAGTCGCTCCAGTTCCCCGGAGGCACGCAGCGCCGACTGCAGCAGCTCCTGCTGGTCCGCGACGACCAGCTGCGTCCCCGGCGGCACCGCGGTCGGCAGCGGAGCGTCCGCGACCGGACCTTCCGACGCGTCCGGGGAGTCCAACCCTGCGCGACATGAACATGGGGAATCTATGCTCGACTCGCCGGAACCGGAGACTGCGCGGAACGGCCCTGCGGGCGTGGCAGCCCGAAGTGGTCGCGCAGGGTGGTGCCGGTGTATTCGGTGCGGAAGAGGTTGCGGCGCTGGAGGATCGGGACGACCGTCGCGGCGAAGACCTCGAGTCCGCCGGGGTAGTAGGGCGGCATGATGTTGAAGCCGTCGGCGGCCCCGGTGCGAAACCAGTCCTCGATGGTGTCGGCGACCTGCTCGGGGGTCCCGGCGAAGACGCGGTGGCCGCGCGCGCCCGCCAACCGGTGCAGCAGGCCGCGCAGGGTGGGGCGGTCGCGGCGCACGATCCCGGCGACGACCTGTCGCCGGCTGGCGGCGTTGTCGGTGACATCGCCCGCGTCGGCGAACAATTCGGCCGGGACCGGTTCGTCGAGCGGCAGGTGCCGCAGCTTCTCCCCCGCGATGTTCTCGAGCTGGCCCAGCCCGTACTCGGGAACGGTGAGCTCGTTGAATTCGCGCTCCAGGCGTTGCGCCGCGGCCTCGGTGTCCCCGATGAAGGGGCTGATTCCGGGCAGGATCTTCACGTGGTCGGGGTCGCGGCCGAACTCCCGGACCCGGCGCTTGATGTCGGCGTAGAACGACTGGGCGTCCTCCCGGCGCTGATGGGCGGTGAATATGGCCTCGGCGTAGCGTGCGGCGAAGGCACGCCCGTCGTTGGAGGCACCGGCCTGGACCAGCACCGGGTAGCCCTGCCGGGTGCGGGCGGAGCTGAACGGCCCACGCACGCGCAGATATTCGCCCTCGAAGTCGATGCGGTGGATCTTGTCCGGGTCGGCGTAGCGGCCCGCCGCGCGGTCGAACAGGATCGCGTCGTCCTCCCAGCTGTCCCACAGCGCCACCACCGCGGCCACGAATTCCCGTGCGCGCGCGTAGCGTTCGGCGTGCGCGGGGTGCCGGTCCAGCCCGAAATTGGCGGCGGCGAGGTCGGTGCCGGTGGTGACGATATTCCAGCCCGCGCGACCGCCGGAGATGTGGTCGAGCGAGGAGAACAGCCGCGCCAGATTGTAGGGCTCGTAGTAGGTGGTGGACGCCGTCGCGATCAGCCCCAGATGCGTTGTGGCGGAGGCGATCGCGGTCAGCAGCGTGATCGGTTCCAGGCCGGGTGCGGCGTTGTAGCGGATGTCGGTGCGCAGCGCCGGGCCGTCGGCGAAGAACACCGCGTCCAGCTTCGCGGCCTCGGCGGTGCGGCCGATCTCCTGGTAGTAGGTGACGTCGTAGATGCGATCGGCCCGGCTGTCGGGGTGCCGCCACGCGGCCTCGTGGTGACCCGCGGGATAGATGAATGCGTTGAGGTTCAGCTGCCGGTCGCTCATACCGCCACACCCGTCTCGGCCAATTCCGTACCGTCCTTTCGGTTGTCACCGATCACGCCGAGGCTCGCCAGCAATGCCTCGCGATGTGCCGCGAAATCCTCGGTGCCGTGCCGCCGGGGCCGCGGCAGGTCGATCCGCCGGTCCACGGCGATGCGCCCGTCGTCGAGTACCAGCACCCGGTCGGCCAGCAGCACCGCCTCGTCGACGTCGTGGGTCACCAGCAGCACGGCGGGCGTGTGCCGGGCGCAGAGGTCCTGCAGCAGCGTGTGCATGCGGATGCGGGTGAGCGCGTCCAGCGCGCCGAACGGTTCGTCGGCCAGCAGCAGCGCCGGTTCCCGCACGAGCGAGCGGGCCAGCGCCACCCGCTGCTGCTCACCGCCGGAAAGCTCCTTCGGCCAGGCTCTTTCGCGTCCGGCCAGGCCCACCTCGGCCAGTGCGGCCTGGCCGCGGGCCCGCGCCCCGCCGCCGCGCAGGCCGAGAATCACGTTGTCCAGCACCCGCATCCACGGCAGCAGCCGAGAATCCTGGAAGACCACCGCGCGTTCGGCGGGCACGTCCAGGTCGCCGGAGCCCGCGACGCCGTCGTCGAGTTCGGCCAGCGCCCGCAGGAGGGTGCTCTTGCCCGAGCCGCTGCGGCCCAGCAGCGCCACGAACTCCCCGCGCGCGATCTCGATGTCGATGTCGCGCAACACGATCCGAGCACCGAAGCGGCGGCTCAGCTGTCGCGTGCGCACGACCGTCAGTCCGCCAGTGTCTGCCGCCATGTCAGCGCCCTCCGTTCCACCACTCGCACCGCGAGATCGCCGAACAGCCCCAGCAGGCCGTAGACGACGAGCCCGACGACGATGACGTCGATCTGCCCGTAGGTGCGGGCCTGTGTCATCAGGTAGCCGATCCCGCTGGTGGCGTTGACCTGCTCCACGACCACCAGCGCGATCCACGAGATCGTCACCGCCAGCCGCAGACCGGTGAAGAATCCCGGCAGCGCGGCGGGCAGCGCGATGCGCCGGATGAACTCCCACCGCGAAAGTTCCACCGTGCGAGCGAGTTCCACGTATCGGGCGTCGATGCTGCGCAGGTGCGCGTGCGTGTTGATGTACACCGGGATCAGCACGCTGGTCACGATGACCAGGATCTTCATCTGCTCGCCGATGCCGAACCACACGATGAACAGCGGGATCAGCGCCAAGGTGGGAATGGACCGTTTGATCTGGATGGGCCCGTCCACCAGGGCCTCCCCGATCCGGCTCAGGCCCGCGATCAGGGCCAGCACCACACCGGCCGCCACACCGAGCGCCAGCCCGATCGCGGCCCGTCGCACCGAGGTCAGCAGGTTCGACTGCAGGCGCCCGTCGGCCAGCAGATCCCCCGCGGTCTCGGCCACCGTCCACGGCGCGGGCAGCGTCTCGGGATCCGGTGCGCCCGTGGCCGATCCGAGTATCCAGGCGCCGACCAGCAGCACCGGGCCGAGGGCGATGCCGAACGGGATCGGTTTTCCCGGGCCCAGTTTCGGCCGATTCACGCGGCGCGTCGAGGCCACGGTGGCGGCACGGCGCCGCAGGACGCCGAGGTCGATGACGGCCATCAGTTGGCTCCCGTGCCGAACGAGGCGCCGATCTCGGTCACCGTCCGCGTGACGACCTCGTCGAAGCGCAGGTCGAAACCATCCGCGGCGCGGACCTTCCTCGGCAGTTCCCCGGCCGAGTCGATGATGTCGACGGTGCTCTGCTGACGGTCCACGAGCTGCTGGTTCAGATGCGGAAACGTATACACACCGAGGGAATCGACGATGCGTTTCGCGTCCTCGGCGCTGACCTTCTGACTGTCGACGTAGTACCTGCGAGCCCATTCGTCCCGGTGCTGATTCGACCAGTGCTGGGCCCGGATGAGCGCGCCGACCAGGGCCCGGACCGCCGCCGCCCGCGCCGGATCCCGCACGACCGCGCGCCGCGCGTACACGTACGACAGTCCGGTCGAGATTCCGGACAACTCCGCGTCCGGGATCAGCGATGTTCCCGCGGTCCGCAGCAGCCGCGTCACATTCGGCTCGATCAAGGGCGCCACATCCACCTGGCCGGTGCGGGTGGCGTCGAGGAATTCGCTCAGCTGCAAGCGGACCAGCTGCACATCCGATGTCGTCAACCCGGCCTTCGCCACCGCGCGCAGCACCGCCGCCTGCTGCGCGGTGCCCTCGGCGTACGCGATCCTCCTGCCCTTCAGATCCGCCAGCCTGGTAATCGAAATCCCCGGGGCCACACCGAATTTCAGCGACAGCGGATCGGTCTGGTACGCGGAGACGATCGGCACGTCCTGCCCCGCGGCCAAGGCGTGGATCGGCGGCACATCACCGACCTGCGCCACATCCGCCGCGCCCGCGCGGAACGCCTCGAGGATGGCCGGGCCGCCCACGAAGTTGGCGAATTCCACGGTGAACGGCAGCCGCTCCAGCTCGCCGGAGGCCCGCAGCCAGGTCTGCACCCGCTCCTGCTGGTCGGCGACAACGAGTTTCGTACCGGGCGGGATCTCGGTCGGAAGCGGACCGGTCGCCGCCGGTCCCGCGGCCTGGTCATTGTTCGCGCACCCCGTGAGAGCCGCGACCACAACCGTAGCGAGCAGGAGCGCGACCATCCGGCCGAACCGGATCCGGGTACTGCGCGGATGAGTCATGCGGGCATTGAATCAGGATCAAACGGACACGAAAACGGTTAGTAGACCACCTGATTTCAATCCCGGCCCGTGAGATGCCAGCGCGCCACCGCCGGAGCGGAGCATGGGTCGCCTTACCGTCGGTGGGGACATCTTCTGAATCAGCAATCTGGTATATCCCAGGGCCACACACCAGGCATAGAGTCGACATAAGTGAGCGGCGATTCTTGTTCTGTGGTAGAACTCCCCAGGCACAACGAAGGGGAATCTTCATGGAGCCAACGGCAAAGCAGCGCGCGGCACTCGGCATCATCTGCGACACGTTCGCCCCCGGTGACGGGCTGGCGCTGCCCTCGGCGACCGAAATCGGCGCCGTCGACACCGTCTTGCGGATGCTCGCCCGCAATCCGAGCGAGGCCGAGAAGAAGCAACTGGCGACACTGTTGAACCTGTGGGACTCCCGGTTGTTCGGGCTGCTCACCGGCAGCGGTCTGCGGCGCTTCTCCGAGCTGTCGCAGGCCGAACGCGAACAGGCACTGCTCCGGCTCGGAGATTCCCGGCTCGCGGCCAAACGCACGCTGTTCCAGGCGCTCAAGTCGGCCGCGCTGCTCGCCTACAACGTCACCCCCGGGCCGACCGGAAGCAACCCGCTGTGGAAGCAGATGGGCTACCCCGCTCCGCCCGGCCCGCTGCAGAACGCGCCGCAGCCCGCGCTCGCGCCCCTGCGCCCGACCGAACCCACCACGCTGTCCTGCGACGTCGTGGTCGTCGGTTCCGGTGCGGGCGGTGGCACCGCAGCCGCGGTGCTCGCCGAATCCGGCCTGGATGTCGTCGTCCTGGAACGCGGCGACTACTTCGACGACGCCGATTTCGGCACCGGCGAACTGGAGGGGCTGCTGCGGCTGTATGCCCCCGGGCCACAGGCCACCGCCGAAGGACAGTTCACCCTCGCCGCGGGCACCTGCCTGGGCGGCGGCACGGTCGTCAACTGGAGCACGTCGCTACCCACCCCCGCCGACGTCCGCGCCGAATGGGCCGCCCTGGGCGTACCTCAGTTCGGCACAACCGAATTCGACGATGCGCTCGGCGCCGTGCAGCAGCGGCTCGGGGTGAACAGCGGCCGCTCCCCGCTCTCGGCGCGCGACGCCATTCTCGAACGCGGCGCCACCGCGCTGGGCTGGGAGGTCGATTCCCTGCCGCGCAACGTCTCCGACGCGTGCGATGCCGGAGTGGACTGCGGCAGCTGTGGTTACGGGTGCCGCCGCGGCGCCAAGCAGTCGGTGACCAAAACCTGGCTCGCCGACGCCGCCGCCCGCGGCGCACGACTGGTGGTCGACGCGAACGTCCGGACGGTCGAGGTGAAAAACGGCCGCGCGCAGGGCGTTACGGCACTCACCAGCGCCGGAGTCCGGATCGAGGTGCGGGCCCGGGCGGTCGTCGCCGCGGCCGGATCGATCCAGACCCCGGCGCTGCTGAAGCGATCGGGGCTGCGCAACGACAACATCGGCCGTTACCTGCGCCTGCACCCGGCCGCCGCGGTCTACGGTGTCTTCGACGAGCAGGTCCGGCCGTGGGAGGGCGGGATGCAGGCCCGCATCTGCCGGCACCACAGGGATCTGGACGGCGACGGGTACGGCGTCATCTACGAGACCGGACCCGTGCAGCCCGGCTTGGCGGTCGGTTTCATGAACTGGCGCGGCGCCGCGGAGCATCGCGCCACCCTGCTCGATCTCGCGCACACCGGCGTGGTCGGCGTCATCACCCGCGACCGCGACCACGGCACCGTCACGGTCGACCGCAGCGGTGAACCGGTCGTGAAGTACCGGCTCTCGGCCCACGACCGGGGACACCTGCGGACCGGAATCGGCGGCGCCGCACAGATTCTCGAGGCCGCGGGCGCCCGCCGCATCTTCTCCGGACACCAGGCCGGGGCCATGTACGAACCCGGTCGCCGTGGTTCGCACGCCGACTTCGTCGCCGCGGGCGACGCTGCCGGATACGGCCCCGGCCAATGTTCGATGGCGGCGCTGCACATCATGGGTTCGGCCCGCATGGGCGGCTCTCCCGATATCTCCGCCACCAATCCGGACGGCGCCACCTGGGAGGTGCCCAACCTCGTCGTCGCCGACGCCTCCTGCTTCCCCACCTCCTCCGGCGTCAACCCGATGGTGTCGATCGAGGCGATCGCCTACATGAACGCCAAACGTCTTATCGCCCAGTTGGTCTGACCGACAGCTCGGTCTCCGGAAATAGGCAGTTCGATCTGTGAACAATCGCTCGTTCCTTCGCACGGTATCCGCACCGCTCCGGTGGAAGCCCGGTAACGTCCGCGGCCGGTTGAGTGTGCGGACCCGCCTGCTCGTCATCGTCCTGATCTCCAGCGTCACGCTGCTGGCGATCGGCGTCGGGGCGGCCGCGTACCTGGTGAACACCGGCCGGAAGGCCGAGCGGTGGGCCGAATTGGCAAGCAGCACCACGACTCCGGCCATCTTGATGGTGACCGCCTTCGAGGAGGAACGCCGGTTGTCGCTGCTGCACATGGCGGGCGACGCCGCGGCCACCGGCGGCCTGGCCACCGCCCGGTTGCGCTCGAACGAGGCGCTCGCCGAGGTGATGGCGAAAGGCGATGCGGCACGGGAGATGAACCCCGACGGGTCCGCATCCGATATCGAGGGCTACAACAAGCTGTTCAACGCGGTCCCCGTGCTGCGCGGGCAGATCGACGCGCAACAGGTACCACCGGACCAGGTCTTCGGGTTCTTCAGCCAGGTCATCGAGACCATCATCGCCGCGTCGATGCTGGCCGCCCGGGTGGCTCCGGACGCCGGGATCGCCATCGAATTGGGCTATGGCGTCGAACCGTTGCGCGCCGCCGAGGCCCTGTCGAAGGCGGACACGCTCGGTTCGGTGGCGTTGATCCTCGGCGAACTACCACCGGAACGATGGACCGAATTCAACCGTCACGTCGGCGAATTCCGCGGCGAGGTGCAGTATTCCGGCACTGTGCTGAAGGGCCACCGGCTCGCCCAGCTGAACGCGATCACCAATAGTCCCGCCTGGCAGCAGGTGCGGGCGATGCAGGACGCCATCGCGCTGCGCGGCCCGGTCCCCACGGAGGCGGGCGGCTCCGGTAGCTCCGGAACCCGAACCGCCCGTTCGTCTTCCGAGCCGGAGCCGCTGCCCGCATCCGTCTCGGACTGGCAGGGCTCCTCGGCGCAGGTAGGTTCGGCGCTGCTGAAGCTGTGGGAGGACCAGAGCAACGACGCCCACGTCACCGCCCGCGCTCAGGGCGACGACACCGCCACCAAATCGGTGCTGGGCGGCCTCGCCGTGCTGCTGATCACGGTGCTGGCATTCCTTGCCGCGCTGGTCCTCGCCAACCGCTTCATCCGGCGCATGCGGCGGCTGCGCGCCGACACCCTGGACATGGCCGACAACCGGCTGCCCGACCTCATGCGACGGCTCGGCGACGGTGAGCGCATCGACACCGGCGCCGAGGTCTCCCACCTCGACTTCGGCACGGACGAACTCGGGCAGGTGGCCGACGCGTTCAACCGGGCACACGTCGCGGCCGTCTCCGCCGCGGTCGCCGAATCGACCACGCGAACCGGCGCGAACGCGGTCTTCCTCAATATCGCCCACCGCAGCCAGGTCGTGGTCCACCGCCAGCTCGCGCTGCTCGATCAGGCCGAACGCAAGGAAGAGGATCCCGGCCAACTCGAGCTGCTGTTCCAGCTGGACCATCTGGCAACGCGCGCCCGCCGCAACGCCGAGAACCTGATCATCCTCGGCGGCGAGCAGCCCGGGCGGCGGTGGCGCAAGCCGGTGCCGCTGGTCGAACTGGTGCGCGGCGCGGTCGCGGAAAGCCTGGACTACACCAGGATTCAGCTCGGCCGCATGCCCGAGGCCGCGATCGCGAGCAATGCCGTCGCCGACACCATCCACCTGCTCGCCGAGCTGATGGACAACGCCACCGCGTACTCACCACCCGAATCCCGTGTCGAGGTCTCGGGAACCGTGGTGGGCAAGGGCGTCGCCGTCGAGGTCACCGATCAGGGGCTCGGAATGCCGCAGACGGAGATCGCCGAACGCAATGCGTTGCTGGCCGACCCGCCGGACTTCAGCGTCGCGGCACTGTCCAGCGACACCAGGCTCGGGCTGTTCGTCGTCGCGAAACTGGCGACCCGCCACGGGATCTCGGTACGGCTCGGTGAATCCGACTACGGCGGCGTGCGGGCGATCGTCCTGATCCCCTCGGCGATCATCGAATCGGAGCCCGCCGACGTCCGCTCGGCTCCCCGCCAGGTACAGGCCGCGCCCGCGATCGCGCCGCCCGCCCTCGGCGGGAGAGACCACTCCGCCGCACCCGTCGCCCCGGACCACGACACAGCAGACCGTCCCGCCGCGCCCGTACCCGCACAGCAGCGATCGGCGTGGTTCACCCCGGCCTCGGAAATGCGCGACCGCCCGGTATCGCGGGACGGCCAGGCGCCCGGTGACGGTCGTCCCCCGCTCCCCCGCAGGCGGCGGCATACCGGTCCCGTCTCGCAGGCGACGCCGACCGTCAGCGCGCCGCGGCGGCAGCGCAGCTCCGCCGAGGCCCGCGATCTGATGAGCGCCATCCAGAACGGCACCCGGCAGGGCAGGCAGGTGCGCACCGAATTCGACTCGACCACAACAGAACTCACCCGACGAGAAGGCGATGATGACCACTTCCGACCGCACTAGCCTCGGCTGGCTCCTCGACGACATGGTCCGGGCACTGACCGGAGTCAGGTACGCGGTGGTGCTGTCCACCGACGGTCTGCTGCTCGGTCATTCCGCGGAACTGGACCGGTCGGGCGCCGAGCGATTCTGTGCCATGGCTTCGGCACTGCACAGCCTGGCGCGCAGTGCCGGGCATCATTTCGACGCCGGCGGCGTCTGCCAGACCGTGGTGGAACTCGACCGCGCCATTCTCTTCATCACGGCCGCCGGAGACAATGCCTGCCTTGCCCTGCTGACGACGGAGGACGCCAACATGGGCATGGTTGCCTACGAGATGAACCAGACGGTACAGCGGGTGGGAGTGCACCTTGCCGTCGATCCGCGCCCATACCAGTCGGATTCGAGAACCTATGAGTCACCGGCATGAATCCTGGTTCGAGGACGAAGCGGGCCCGCTGGTCCGCCTCTACGCGGTCACGCGCGGCCGCGGCGGCGGCGCACGGCCCGAACTGAATCTGCTCACGCTGGTCGTGGACGCCGAAACCGGCCCCCTGCGGCGCACCGAACCCGAGTACGCCGCCATCGTCCGGCTGTGCCGCACGGCCCAGTCGATCGCCGAGGTGTCCGCACAGCTCCATCTGCCCCTGACGGTGACGAAGATCCTCGTCGGCGATCTGATCGACGACGGCAGGCTCATCTTCCGTTCGCCCCCTCCCACCGATAGCGGTGCCCCCGATATCGGCCTACTGCAAGCGGTTTTGAATGGCATACGAGCACTCTGACCCCGGCCGGGCCACCAGCGGCGCGGCGCTGGCCGCATCGGTGAAGATCGTGATCGCCGGTGGATTCGGCGTCGGCAAGACGACTCTCGTCTCGGCGATCAGCGAGATCGACCCGCTGCACACCGAGGAATTGATCACCGAGCTGAGCACCGGCGTCGACGATATCTCCGGTGTGGAGGAGAAGACCACGACGACGGTGGCGCTGGATTTCGGTCGTGTCACCATCGACGCGGATCTGATCCTGTACCTGTTCGGCACGCCCGGGCAGGACCGTTTCTGGTTCCTCTGGGACGAACTCGCCCTCGGGGCGCTCGGCGCGGTCGTGCTCGCCGACACCCGCCGCCTGGACGGTTCGTTCGCCGCCATCGACTTCTTCGAACGCCGCGGCCTGCCCTTCGTCATCGGCGTGAACTGCTTCGACGGCGCACCCCGCTACACCCCGGACGAGGTACGAGACGCCCTGGACCTGGATCCGGGCGTCCCGATCCGGCTGTGCGACGCCCGCAGCCGCGAATCCGGCCAGCAGATTCTGATCGCCCTGGTGGAGTACCTCATCGCCCGCGCCGAGGCGGTCGCCGACGCGTAACGCCTGCCGCATGTGCCTCACATCGTGAGCCGTGCCCGGATTCGCGCCAGCGCGTCGTGCACATACCCCTTCACGGTCCCGGTAGACACCCCCATGATGCGGGCGGTCTCGGAATAGGAGTTGCCGTGGAATGCCCGCAGCACCACAGCTTCTCGCTCCCGCGGCGGCAGGGTGCAGAGGGCGGCGAGAAGGGTGTGACGCAGCGCGACCATGTCGTCGATGCACGGCTGCGTGCAGGCGGCGAGCGATACCGCCCGATCAGCGTCGTAGGTGACGCATCGCCGGCGAGTGTCGGCCGAGCGGCGCCAGGAGTCACGCACGAGATTGGTGGCCGCGGCCCACAGGTACGCGCGCAGCTTGGCGGCCTCGTCGATGTCCGGCTTGGCCCTGTATACGCGCAGGAGCGCCGTCTGCACGATGTCCTCGGCGTCGGCCCGGCTGCCGACCTGTCGTGTCACGGACTCGAGCAGGGTGTCGTGTGTCGAATCCATGACCTGGACCAGCAACTCGTCGAATGACGGCACGGCGGCTGTCTTCATCTCGGTGGCCTGCGGCCGAGCGCTGTGTGCGCATTGGTACTCAAGGTCTTTCGATCCGTTCTGTAGGCATGCTCGGGGGCCACCCGGCCCAATGAGCCGCGGTGGCGCTGTGGTCGATCTCGGGGAAGGCGAAGCGCCCGGCGTCGGGGCCGGACAGGGGAAGGTGCTCGAGAAAGCGACGTGCTCGCCGCACAGACTGCGGACCGAGCGTGACGGTGCGGACCTGTATCGGCACCGCAACCCAGGCCGTCAGAAGGCCTTTACCCGCGCCAGTATGGCGCAGATCCCGATTCCGGGCAACATGTGAGCGAAGCCGTCCACCGCTCGCGGGGCAACCAGGCGCAATGCGGCGCTGGTGGTTTCGTGAGCGCCTGTGCGGGATCGCGACTTCAGTGAGCGGGCGTGATCGCCGTAGTGGGCACTAGGGCGCGAGTCCGACGGCGGCCTCCAGGTCTTCGAGGCCAGCCAGGTGCCCGGCGAGCTCGGTGCGTTCGGCTGCGGTGAGGTGGACGGCGCGGGCGTGGGTGAGCGCCGCGACCGCGGCGGTGGTGTCGCCGGTGCGGAGGGCGAGTTCGGCGCGGTAGGCCAACGCCTCGACCAGTTCGGTGGCCGGTGCGCGATCCTGCTCCCGGGCCAGGGTGGCGTCCAGGATCTTGGCCGCCTGCTGATTGTCGCCCTTGGAATCGCCGAGCACGACGGCGTTCTCCAGCGCCCTGGCCAGCTTGCCGGCCGCGGGCGCGTCGGCGCCGGCACCCGGAGCCGCGAAGATCCGGATCCAGTTCCCGCCGGGGTCGACGACCGTGAACCCGGAGTAGTTGTCGGCGTTCTTGCGTTTGCGCGGGCGGGTCATCCGCGGGATCCCGGAGACCAGGAGCTTGCCGTGGACCGCGCGCATGCCCGCGGCGAACGCCTCGAACAGCTGCCCGGTATCGGGCACGAGGACAACACAACTGCCGTAGGAGTCCTCGGGCCTGAAGTCCGGCAGGCCGAAGAACTGCAGCTGGAAGTCCTCCCGCCGCAGGCCCACGCACGGGTACGGGCGGCGCTGATAGTAGGTCTGGCTGAAGCCGAGCATGGTGTAGAACTCGACGATCTCGTCGATGGATCCGCACGGAAGCAGCGGGACGGTTATCTCGTGGGCCATGACGCCATACTAGCCAAATTTGGTTACGCGCGGTGCTGCTGCGCGATATGACGGGTCGCGTAAGCGCCTGCCGCGGGGTTATCCCCCATCAAGGATGTGAGGCAGGCCCGCGCGATAGCGGGCCAGGTCGGCGTTCTTGAACGCCTCCACCTCCGGCGGCCGGTAGCCGTCTAACAGTGCCACCCGATGCTCGTTCGACCCCGCTTCATCGAGCAGCGCGTTCACCGCGTGGCGGGCGGCTTCGCTGGCGGTCTCCATCGAGGCGAAGTCGATATTCCTCGGCGCCCGCACATAGTCCGACGCCAGGAACAGGTTCGGGATCGCGGTCTCGGCCGTGGGCCGGTTGTGCCACGAGCCGACGGTATTGAGGAAGAACGGCTCGTCGTTGCGGGTCTGCGGGGTGCCCGGATCGACAATGGAATGCGCGAGGAAATACGACTCGATCAGGTCGTCGGTGAGCACCGTGGTGCCGGTGCTGTTGAGATGCACCTTCATTTGCGCCCACGTTTCGTCCGCGATCTGCTGGGGGGTGCAGTCTTTGGCGGGTTTGCCGTACAGCGTGCCGGGTGTATCGGTCCAGTCCGATATCACTACGGAGAAGGACTCCCGCTGCGCGCCACTCCCCCACGTCGACGCGAAATCCTCACGCCAGAACTGTGATTGGGAGATCGATACCAGTTTCCAGGGCGAGTCGATATAGGCGATATGCCCGGCGATACCGGGCAGTTCCCTGGTGAGATAGAACTGGATGCCCGCCGACCAGGTCGTCTGCAACTGCGCCAGTTTCCCGAGCCCGGGGTCCGCGGCCAGCAGATCCGGCGCGGCAAGGATCGGCTGGGCGCGCTCGAGCGGCACGGCGAGAACGAACCAGTCCGCGGTGACCGTCTCCGAGCCACGCGGGCCACTGATGCGCGCGGCGGCGATGCGGTTGTCCTCGACGGCGAGGCCGGTGATCTCGGCGGGTATCCGGAACTCGACACCCAGGCCGCGCAGGTACCGCTCCCACGGGTCTATCCACGCGTCGTTGGTGGGCGCGTTCATGATTCGGTTCAGCGGTCCGTCGCTGCCGGGGTAGCCGAGCTCGGAGTAGAACAGTGCCTCGAGGCCCGAGCCGACGGTGCGCGCGCTGCCGATCTCGGCCTTCAATGCCTCGATGATCTGTGACTGCGCCGCGTAAAGCCGTTGGTAGTCCGGCGATTTGGATCCGGCGCGCAGGTAGTCCCACCAGGTGACGAACTCCCACTGTCCGAAGCGGCGTTCGTCGCAGCTGGTGAAATACATCAGCATCCGGTCGGCGAGATACGCCTGCTCGTGCGGCGGGATGTCGCCCAGGATCTGCAGGGATCCGAGGATCGCGTGCCGGAACCCGTCGAGGTCGGCGAACGTGTTGGAGATTCCTGCGGGCACGCCGAGGCCGAATCGGCCCCCGTCACGAGCCAGCATCACGTAATCGACCACCGTGAGGTTGTCGAACACACCTCGTGGGTTGCCCGGAAACGGGATGCGGCGCAAGGTATCCGGCAGGTGTCGATAGAACCCGAAGTAGCCGCGATGACCATGCTCACCGGGAAGGTCGCGGCGACCGGCCTGCCCGGTGCCGGGCACGGGCGTGCTGATCGCCTTACCCCCCAGCGCTTTTCGCTCGTACACCGTGACGGCGAAGCCCCGCTCGGCGAGCTCGTGCGCGACCGTGAGACCGGCCACACCGCCGCCGAGCACAGCCACGGTCTGCCTCCCGTCACCCGGCCGGGCACCCGCCGACGGCGCGCCGAGCACGCCCAGCCCTGCCGCACCGCCCGCCGCCTGCAGAAACGAGCGGCGGCCGATCCGGCCCCGACCGACGATCGATCCGGGCGCAGCCGACGACCATGAGGGTTTCGTGGACATGTTCCTGCCGTCTCCTAGCGTTCGAGCACGATGGCGACCCGCCACGAATCCTTTTGGTCCGAACCCGGATCCCACAAGAATGATCATTAACTTAAACACACATATACCGCGCACAACCAAGCATCGCAAGCGCAAGAGTCAGTGACTCGACATCCACTTCTGAGAGATAATCGCCAGCAATCGGGAGGCGAGGGACGAGGATGAACGAGCGATGATCGCCGACGAGGCCACAACTCGAGCCAGGCACGCACCACGGTGGGCAACCCACGGATAGTCGTGATGTCATCGATTTCGGGAGCTAGAGGTCGCCCCACGCACGCGTAACGGATCAACACATCTCGAATAGGCGTCAACCCGCGAGAACTATTGTGGTCCCAGCTGGTTTCGAACCAGCGACCTCTCGCGTGTGAGGCGAGCGCTCTCCCGCTGAGCTATGGGACCGGGGTTGCGAGGTGTTCGGAGCGGTTCTCGGTGCCGTTCCGAACGAGACGAAACCTTAACACGCATCACCCACGTCACACCAAATCGCCGCTCTACCTGGGTGTTCACTGGGCGGTCGCGTCGGCGGGACAGACGCCGGAATCAGACCGATCGACGGCTTCGGGAGCGCCGTCGGCGACGACTCGGCCCACCGTCGGCGATACGCACCCGGCCCCCTCCCCGACCTGCCGAACTACACCGCTGTTATTCCGATTCACCCACATCTACCAGCGGATTTGTTGCCAGCACGGAAGGTGGGCTAATGTTCTCTCTCGCAGCCGGAAGGAGCGCAAGAGCCTCCGGAGGCAGAATGCGGATGTAGCGCAGCTGGTAGCGCATCACCTTGCCAAGGTGAGGGTCGCGGGTTCGAATCCCGTCATCCGCTCGAAGGCCAACCCGGCCTTGGTTGGCGGTGTGGCCGAGTGGTGAGGCAACGGCCTGCAAAGCCGTGCACACGGGTTCGATTCCCGTCGCCGCCTCTAAGAGGCACCATGCGCGATTAGCTCAGCGGGAGAGCGCTTCCCTGACACGGAAGAGGTCACTGGTTCAATCCCAGTATCGCGCACCAAGCTAGGCCCAGGTCAGCCCCGGTATCCACCGGGGCTTTCTTGTATATGCCCACCGTATGCCCCACGAGCATCGTTGCTGAAGCGCCGTTCCGGACCAGATTCCGGCGCTGAGCGCGTCCCACGCGAGGAACTCACGCCGCCAGATCTACCCCCAGCACGCGGTGCAGGATCACCGCGCCCGAGTCTGTGACTCGGAGGGAGCGGCGGGGGCCGGGGCGCTCTACCCAGCCTGCCGATTCCAGGCGGGTCAGGAGGGGGGGGGCCGGGGGGGCGCGGGGGGGGTGGGGGGGGTGGGGGCCGGGGGCGCCGCAGCGCCGGGGGGGGGGGGGGGGGGGGGGGGGGGGGGGGGGGGGTAAGGCCCCGTAG